>JAKPEG010000039.1 GCA_029552065.1 Actinomycetes bacterium | reverse complement strand
GGCGACCAACCCACGGTGGCGGGTATCGCTGGACCAGTGGCGTCGCGAGTTCACCACGTGGCTCACCGAGCCGGTGCCCGACGCCATCCTGCGGGCGAGCATCTTCTTCGACATGCGCCCGGTCTACGGCGACGGCAAGCTCTTCCACAAGTTACGCAAGCACTTCCTCAAGCAGGCACCCACGGCGAAGCTCTTCCTCGCCCACCTCACCAAGCGAGCCGTCGAGAACGAGCCCCCGGTGGGCTTCTTCCGCAGCTTCGTCCTCGAACGTCACGGTGCCAACCGGGCCACCCTCGACATCAAGCGCGGCGGGGTCGGGGCCGTCGTCGAGATCGCCCGGGTGCTGGCACTGTCGATCGGATCACGGGCCATCAACACCCAGTCCCGGCTCACCGCCGCGGTCGAGGCGGGGGCGCTCGGTGCCGAGCGGGGGCAGGACCTGCGCGACGCCTTCGAGTTCATCTCCTACGTGCGGCTGCGCCACCAGGCCACGCAGGTGCGAGCCGGGCGCACGGTCGACAACCTCGTCGCGCCCGACGACCTCAGCTCGTTCGACAAGCGCCACCTGCGGGAGGCCTTTGCGATCGTCCGCTCCGCGCAGGGCTCGCTCTCGCACCGCTATCCCGCGACCTACATCTCGTGAGCGAGCGGCGATGAGGCTGGGCCGAAAGACCCCCGACGAGCGACGACGCCGGTTCCTTCGCGACGTCGCGGAGGGGCCGCTGCGCGACTACCTCGCGACCCCGCTGCCCGATCCTGCCACCGACGTCCGCGATCTGCCGTTGCTCGCCGTCGACCTCGAGACGACCGGGCTGCACCCGACGCGCGACCACGTCCTGTCGATCGGCTGGGTGCCGGTCGACGGGCTGTCCATCGACCTTTCGCGGGCCCGCCGGGCCGTCGTCAAGCCACCCCCCGGGGTCGAGGTCGGTCAGAGCGCAGCCATCCACGGGCTCACCGACGACGACATCGCCGGCGGGGTGCCCATCGAGGACGTGCTGCCCGCGCTGCTCACCGCACTGCAGGGCCGGGTCCTGCTCGCGCACTACACCGACATCGAGGAGCGCTTCCTGTCGGCCGCGTGCGAGCGTACCTACGGCCAGCGGATGCCGGTCGCCCGGATCGACACGCTCGAACTGCACCGCAGGCTCATCGTCGGCTGGGGGCAGGAACCGATGCGCATCGCGTTGCGACTGTGGACGGCTCGCGAGCGCTACGGCCTGCCCGTCTACCGCGCGCACGAGGCGCTCATCGACGCGATCGCCTGCGCCGAACTCTTCCTCGCCCAGGTCGCCGAGATGCACGAGAACGACCAGACGGTCACGCTCGCGAGGCTCGCGTCCTGACCCGGCTTTCCCGGGCGACCCGGCATGCCGCACGACCCCGCGGGCCGGCACACCCGGCCGGCCGAGCCGCCGGTCAGGCGTAGGTGCGGAAGCCGCGCTTGGTCTTCCGTCCGAGGTAACCGGCGGTGACCAGGTGCTCGAGCAACGGTGCTGGCGCGAAGCCGGGCTGGCGAAGCTCCATGTAGAGCTCGCGCTGAATGGCCAGCGACACGTCGAGTCCCACGACGTCGAGCAGCTCGAAGGGTCCCATGGGGTAGCCACACCCGGTCTTCATCGCCGTGTCGATGTCGTCGGCCGTCGCGTAGTGGGCCTCGAGCATCTTGATCGCGTCGTTGAGGTAGGGGAACAGCAGCGCGTTGACGATGAAGCCCGACCGGTCACCGCACTGCACGGGGACCTTGCCGATCTTCCGGGAGAGCGCGACGACGGTGTGGTTGATCGCGGGGTCGGTGGCGACCGTCGAGACGACCTCGATGAGCTTCATCACCTGGGCCGGGTTGAAGAAGTGCATCCCGATGACGTTGCCCGGCCGGCTGGTGACGTTGGCGCACATGATGATCGGCAGCGACGAGGTGGTCGTCGCGAGGATCGCGCCCGGCTTGCAGATCCGGTCGAGGTCGCGGAAGAGCTCCTGCTTGATCGCGAGGTCCTCGACGATGGCCTCGACGACGATGTCGACGTCGGCGAGGTCCTCCCGGGAGGTCGACCCGGTGAGGTGGGCGTTGAGGGCGTCGGCGGCCTCCTGGGTGAGCCGACCGCGCTCGATCATCTTGGCCTGGCTCTTCTTTATCGAGGCGAGCACGCCGTCGACCTTGTCCTGGCCACGGGCGACGTAGACGACGTCGTAGCCGGCCTTGGCGAAGACCTCGATGATCCCGGTGGCCATCGTCCCCGAACCCACGACACCGACCTTGGCGATTGCGGCCAGGCCCGGGTCCTCGGCGTAGTCGTCGATCGGCGTGAGACCGTCGGCGACGACCTCGGAGCTGCCGATACCGGCATACGAGTAGAAGCCTCGCCCGGTCTTGCGACCCTTGAGCCCGGCGCTCACCATCTGCTTGATGATCGGGCTGGGCGCGTGCAGCGGGTCGCGGTCCTGGTGGTACATCGTGTCGAGGACCTCGTATGCCGTGTCGAGACCGATGAGGTCCATGAGGGCGAGCGGGCCCATCGGCAGGCCGCAGCCGAACTTCATGGCGGCGTCGAGGTCCTCGCGGGTGGCGTACTTGTGCTCGTACATCGACACCGCGTGGTTGAGGTAGCCGAAGAGCAGGGCGTTGGCGATGAAACCGGCCTTGTCGCCGACGACGACCGGGCGCTTGTCGAGCTTCTCGGCGAGGGCCTTCACGTCGTTGAAGACGTCGTCGTCGGTGATGACGGTGCGGACGACCTCGACGAACTGCATGACGGTGGCCGGGTTGAAGAAGTGCATGCCGACGAAGCGCTTCGAGTGCTTCGTCGCGACCGCGAGCTCGGTCACCGACAACGAGGAGGTGTTGGTGGCGAGGATGGCGTCGTCGGCGACGACGTCGTCGACGGCGGCGAAGATGGCCCGCTTGGCCTCGATCTTCTCGGGAACGGCCTCGACGACGAGCTGACAGTCCTTGAGCTGCGCGAGATCGGTGCCGAAGGTGATCCGCGCATGCAGCGCGTCGGCGTCCTCCTCGGCGAGCTTGCCGCGGCTCACCGCGCGCGCGGTCGAGTTCGCGAGTACCGCCTTGCCGCGCGCGAGTGCGCCCTCGTCGAGCTCGATCGCGACGACGTCAATGCCGTTGCGGGCGAAGACCTCCGCGATGCCCGCACCCATGGTGCCCAGACCGACGACCCCGACTGTGGTGATTTCGCGTGCCATTCTGCGAGTCTCGCAGGGTGCCGGGGGCCGAGACCAGCGCAGCGGGCGCGAGAGTGGTCACACCGGGGAAGAGCCCGACTCAGACAAGCTTGACCACCACGTCTCGCAGCACCTCGCCGGCCCTGGCCAACCGGTCCGCGGCGTTGGAGATGTGCCGGTAGACCTCGCGCTTCTTGAGGATCTCCAGGACCCGGGCGAGCGCGAGGTGGCCGGTCGGGCTGTCGGAGGCCTCCATCTGCGCGAGCTGTACGTCCACGTCGAACAACTGGGCGAGGCCGCGACGATAGGCCTTCTCGATGTTGCGTTCGGCCTTGCGTGCGGACGCGGCGGCCGGTTCGGCGGCGTGCGGGTCGGTGGCCAGCACGCGGTAGCCGGCGTCGAGGGCCACGACCCCGTCACGCAGGATCCGGGACATCTCCCGGATCGGCTCGTCGGCCGACACCTCGAGGACTTGCATCTCACGGACCGTCGTCTTCGCGTAGTTCATCACGTGGTCGATGGTCTGGATGGCCCGGTAGAGGTCCTCACGGTCCATTGGGGTCGAGAACGCCTCGTCGAGGGCGCGCAGGTTGCGTTCCTTGATCGTGTCACCCTCGTGCTCGATGGCTCGCACCTGCTCGGCGAAAGCGTCGTCGCCGGTCTCGGTGTAGGCCACGAGGGCGTCGGCCGAGGTCACGGCGAGCGCGGACTGCTCGGCCAGCATGCTGTAGAAGTCGGGGACCTTGGGGAAGATCCGGCCGACCACCTTGGTGAGGGGGTTGTTGCCGCCGCCGCTCATTGTCGTGCCTCCTTCTGTGCCGGGCTGTCCGACGTCGTATGCCGTGTGGTGGGCTCAACGGGTGAAAATCATGCTCACGAGGTAACAGACAACGCCGACGATCCCGGCGCCCGGGATGGTGATGAGCCAGGTGCTCACGATCTCCTGCGCCTTGCCCCACCGGACCGCCTTCGGCCGCTCGGCCGTGCCGATGCCCATGATGGAGGAACTCACCACGTGGGTGGTGGACACCGGCGCGCCGAGAATCGAGGCCCCGTAGATGACGGCGGCGGAGGTGAGCTGGGTGTCGAGGGCGTGCAGAGGACGCACCTTGTAGATCCCGAAGCCGACGGTCCGCACGATCCGCCAACCGCCGGAGAGGATTCCCAGGGTGATGGCGGTGGCGCACATGAGGATCACCCAGAAGGGGACCTTGAAATCGGTGAGTTGGCCGGAGAGCACGAGGACGAGGGTGATGATGCCCATGCTCTTCTGTGCGTCGTTGGCACCGTGGGAGAAGGCCAGGAAGGCCGAGGTGACGAACTGGGACCGACGGAACCACCTGTTGATGCTCGGCTTGGCCCGGGCGAACAGCCGCATCATGACCTTCTGTAGGAGCCAACCGAGGCTGAAGCCGATGACCGGCGAGATGATCAGCCCGATGAGGATCTTGGCCACGCCGTCGACCTTGCCGTGAGCCAACTCGGCGAAGCCCCACTTGACCGCTCCCGATCCCGCGGCGAGCAAGGTGGCACCCACGAGCCCACCCACGAGGGCGTGCGAGGAGGAGGAGGGGATGCCGAACCACCAGGTGCCGAGGTTCCACGTGATGGCTCCGATGATCCCGCACAGGACGATGATCATCGCGGTCTGCTGCGGCAGGGGGCTCACGTCGATGAACTTGCCGATCGTGTTGGCGACCGCGGTGCCACCGAGCAGCGGGCCGAGGAACTCGAACGTCGCGACGATGATGACCGCCTGGACCGGGGTCATGGCCCGCGAGGCGATGACCGTCGCGATGATGTTCGACGCGTCGTGGAAGCCGTTGGTGTAGTCGAAGATGACCACGAGGACCACAGCGACCGTGGCGAGCACGAGGATGGTGTTCACAGCGCGGCCCCGCTCACGTCCGGCTCCTTTGCCTGGCGTTCACCCCTGGTTCATTCGTTGAGACTGTATGGCGCCGCACGCGGCGGCCCCACGGGACGTTGGTCACGGGCGCATGGGATGTGCGTCATACCCAGGCCCGCACGCCGACTACGCTGGCTCGGTGCGCCTGGTGATCGCCCGTTGCAGCGTCGACTATGAGGGACGGCTGCAGGCGCACTTGCCGGTGGCGGTCCGGCTCCTGCTCGTCAAGGCCGACGGCTCGGTCCTCGTCCACAGCGACGGCGGCTCCTACAAACCGCTCAACTGGATGTCACCGCCGTGCGTGCTCGTCGAGGCCGAGCCCGATCCGGCCGAGGCTGCCGAGGGCGTTCGGGCGGTCTGGACTGTGCGGCATACCAAGTCCGGCGACGCGCTGCGGGTCCGCGTGCACGAGACCCTGCACGACTCGAAGCACGAGTTGGGCGCCGACCCCGGACTGGTCAAGGAGGGCGTCGAGGCGCACCTGCAGACCCTGCTCGCCGAGCACATCGAGACCCTAGGGGCCGGCTGGTCGCTCGTGCGGCGCGAGCACATGACCGCGATCGGGCCGGTCGACATCCTCGCCCGGGACGGCGACCGCCGGCATGTCGCGGTGGAGATCAAGCGACGCGGGGAGATCGACGGCGTCGAGCAACTCACCCGTTACCTCGACCTGCTCAACCGCGACCCGCTGCTGGCTCCCGTGCGGGGCGTCTTCGCGGCCCAGGAGATCAAGCCCCAGGCGCGGACCCTCGCCGAGGACCGGGGCATCCGCTGCGTCGTGCTCGACTACGACGCGCTGCGAGGGCGGGACGACGCCGAATCTCGGCTCTTCTGAGGGGATTTCACACGTCGCTGGATGGTCAGCCGCGTCCCGGCCACGGTCCGACGAAGCGCCAGCCGTCGGCGTCCACCTCGAGCCGGACGATCGCGCAGGTGGCCAGCGGCGGCGGGGAATGCAGCGACACCCCGCTCCCGGTCGCGATCCGCGGGAGGGTGAGCGACATGATGCCGCCGTGGCTCACGACGACGACCGCCTCGCCGCGATGGCGCAACGAGACGTAGTCGAGGGCATTGGTCATCCGGGCGATGACCTCGTTGCCGGTCTCGCCGCCCGGCCAACGCAGGTCGAGTTGACCGGCCAGCCAGGCCCCGAAATAGCGTTGCCCCTCCTCGAAACCGTGCCCGTCGAGGTCGCCGACCCAGAACTCCTCGACGCCCGGCAGCGTCGTGGGCTGCACCTCGAGCACCCGGGCGAAGACCTCGGCGGTCTCCACCGACCGGGAGAGGGGGCTCGTGTAGATCGCCGCCACCCGTTCGCCGCGCAGCCATGAGGCGGTGACGAGCGCCTCCTCCCGGCCTCGCGGAGTGAGCCGCCCGCCCTCGTCGGTCATCACGTCGGGGCGGTCGTAGCCGGCATCGCCGTGTCGCGCGACGAAGATGCGCGCCGGGCACTGCAGGTCGCTCATGGCCCGAGTATGCCGTCCCTGTGGTCGGGACGCGGGACGATCCGCGGGGTGAGCACGACCGGGGGCCCGTGGTGATGCGATCGGGCGATGAGGTCCCCGTCGACCCTCAGCTCCGGACCGTGGTCAGCGATGCGGTAGCCGTCGGTGCCCTGGGGCGGCGGCACGCCCTCCATGCTCACGTGGACGAGCGGCATACGGGAACGGGCCCGCGCCAACGCCTCCCGGACGGCGGCCGTCTCGTCGGCCGGCCAGTACTGCTCGGTGATCGACTGCCAGACGACGGTGACCACCCCGGGCTCGACCGGCTCCGCGAGCTGCGCGCGCACCCAGTCGCTCGCCGGGGCTGCGTCGACCACCACGGGGTGCGCCGCCGCGACGGCCAACGCCGCGGACAGACGCTCGTGCCGCTCGAGGGTGAACGGCCAGACGAACGAACGCAGGTATGCCGCCCCCGTCGCGGACGACGCGTCCACCGGTGCGAGGTCGCAGCCGCGGCGGGCCACGATGGTCATCCGCTCGGGGCGCACCCCCGCGGCCTGGGTGTCGAGGGTGAGCGGACTGTCGCGCGGCCCCCACGACCAGTCCGGGCCGACGACGCGATAGCGGTCGACGTGGAGGTTGAGGCCGCCCGCCGCTCCGGGCTCGAGCAGCCGCACCCGGTGGCAGCCCGTCCGCCGGACCGCCTCGAATAGGCCGACGGCGAGACAGGCCGCCCGGCCCGGCTCGTTGGTCTGGGGGGCCTGCGCGAGGGCGGAGCGCAGTTCCTCCACATGAGCCGCGAGCGCGGCTCGCACGAACGGCCACGCCGCCGTCGGCGGTTCGGTCCCGCCGAGCGAGGGATAGAAGGGCTGGAGCTGAGGCGCGTCGCCGCGCAGCACGATCCGGAACAGCCCCGCGAGCAGGCGCAACTGGACCGCATCTGCGCGCGTGGCGGCGAGGTGGTCGCGGCATACCTGCGCCGTCGGACCGCCCGCCTCGAGGTCGGCGGCGAAGTGCCAGAGCAACTCGCCGTAGAGGTGGTCCCGATGACCGAAGTGCCCGCGGAACAACTCCGCAAGAGGACGCGGGTCCGGTGGCATCCCGTCAGCGTATGCCGCGAGCAGCAGAGCCGGGCGGCTTGGCCGCGCCGCGGCCGCATGCGTAGACGGGCGCTCAGACGGGCTCGGCCACCAACGGGGCCAGGCCGCGGGACTGCCGAATGATCTCGACGAAGCGGCCCATGATGTCGTTGAGTCCGAAATCCTTGGGGGTGAAGACCGCGGCCACCCCCTGGCTCTTGAGCAGGGCGCCGTCGGACTCGGGGATGATCCCGCCGACGACCACGGGCACGTCGCCGATCCCGGCCTCGCGCAGCCCGCGCAGGACGTCGGGGACGAGCTCGAGGTGGGAACCGGACAGGATGGAGAGCCCCACGAGGTGGACGTCCTCCGCGACCGCGGCCGCGACGATCTGCTCGGGAGTGAGCCGGATTCCCTGGTAGATCACCTCGAAGCCGGCATCGCGCGCCCGCACGGCGATCTGTTCGGCACCATTGGAATGCCCGTCGAGCCCGGGCTTGCCGACGAGCACCCGCAGCTTCTCACCGAGTTCCTCGCCCGTGCGGGCGACATCGGCGCGTACGCGCGCGAGGTCACCCGAGGCGGTGAGCCCCGCCCCGACGCCGACCGAACCCGACACTCCCGTGGGGGCCCGGTATTCGCCGAACTGCTCGCGCAACGCGGCGGCCCACTCCCCCGTCGTCACCTTGGCCCGCGCACACTCGAGCGAGGCGGCCATGAGGTTGACCCCGGTCGCGGCGTCGGCACGCAGTCGGTCGAGGGCCGCGGCCCACCGTGCCTTGGCCTCGGGGTCGGCGTCCCGCTCGCGCCGCCACGCCTGGATCGCCTCGACGGCGGCCTTCTCCACGGCCGGGTCGACGGTCTGGATGGCCGCGTCGAGGTCGGCCGTGAGCGGATTGACCTCGGTCGAGGTGAAACGGTTGAGCCCGACGACGACGTCCTGCCCGGCCTCGATGCGTTGGCGACGCTGGGCATGCGAGGCCACGAGCGCCGACTTCATGTAGCCCGACTCGACCGCCGCGACCGCCCCGCCGAGGTCCTGCACTCGCTGGATCTCGGCCCGGGCACCCTCGACGAGCTCGCGGACCTTGGCCTCGATGACGACCGAGCCGGTGAACAGGTCGTCGTATTCGAGCAGGTCCGACTCGTAGGCCAGCACCTGCTGGATGCGCAGCGACCACTGCTGATCCCACGGTCGGGGCAGACCGAGGGCCTCGTTCCACGCCGGCAGTTGCACTGCCCGGGCGCGGGCGTCCTTGGACAGGGTGACCGCGAGCATCTCCAGGACGATGCGCTGGACGTTGTTCTCCGGCTGGGCCTCGGTGAGCCCGAGCGAGTTGACCTGGACGCCGTAGCGGAACCGACGCGCGATCGGGTCGGTCACGGCATACCGCTCCTGGGTGAGTTCGTCCCACAACTGGACGAACGCGCGCATCTTGCACATCTCCTCGACGAAGCGCACGCCCGCGTTGACGAAGAAGGAGATCCGGGCGACGACCTCGCCGAAACGCTCGGGCGGGACCTGGCCGGAGTCACGGACGGCGTCGAGCACGGCGATCGCCGTGCACATCGCGTAGGCGATCTCCTGCACCGGCGTCGCGCCGGCCTCCTGCAGGTGATAGGAGCAGATGTTCGTGGGATTCCACTTGGGCATCTGCGACACCGTGTAGGCGATCATGTCGGTGATGAGCCGCAGCGACGGCCCGGGCGGGAAGGCATAGGTCCCGCGGGAGAGGTATTCCTTGATGATGTCGTTCTGGGTCGTGCCGGCGAGGGCATGCACCCAGGTCGCCGGATCCTCACCCGCCGCCCGGGCCTGGTCCTCGGCGGTCACCTGGTACATCGCGAGCAGCCACATCGCCGTCGCGTTGATCGTCATCGAGGTGTTCATCTCGTTGAGCGGGATCCCGGCGAAGAGCGCCGCCATATCGCCCACGTGCGAGATCGGGACCCCGACCTTGCCGACCTCGCCGCGGGCGAGGATATGGTCCGGGTCGTAGCCGGTCTGGGTGGGCAGGTCGAAGGCCACCGAGAGACCCGTCTGCCCCTTGGCGAGGTTGCGCCGGTAGAGGGCGTTGCTCGCGGCGGCACTCGAGTGACCGGCATACGTGCGCATCACCCACGGGCGGTCGCGCGTGGGCGTGGGGGCGGCGGTCGACTCGGCCATGAGTCGACGTTACCCGCCGGTTGTCGAGGCCGAGCGGGCTCAGGCCGTGAGTGCGGCCACAGTGCGCCGGCCCGGTCCGTGGCCGAGCACCCGGTCCAGGTGCGACATCCGCAGTAACCGGGCGGTGCGCTCGTTCACCTCGCCGACGACGAGTTCGCGGCCCGCCCGCCGGGCCCGATGGTGTGCCCCGACGAGCAGCCCGAGCGCGCTCGCGTCGCCGATCTCGGCCTCCGGCAGCTCGACAACGATCCGCCGACAGTCCCCACCGGCCGCACCCTCGAGGGCGCCGTCGATGGCGCTATGGAGCACCTCACGCACGTGCGCGAGCGATGCCGCGTCGAGACGCCCGTCGACCCGCACATGGGTGCTGCCGTCTTGGGCGAAGGCGTGCACAGGTGGGCAGGCCCGGGCGGGCCGGCTCGGCCTGCTGCTCATCTGCCACCCCCTGTGGTGGTGTCGCCGTCGTCCCGAGAGACGCTCGGCAAGGGCAATCGGTTGCGTCACGCTAACGAGGAGTCGTGCGAGCCCGCCCACGGACACGCTGTGACAGATGTTACGAAAGAGACACAAGTCGTATGCCGTGACGCCTGAGACCCGCGTCGTCGCCCGCCTGTCCGGTCACTCGGGCGCAGGCGAGTCGTCCGGCTCGCGGACGACGTCGGCACCGAGGGAGCGCAGGCTGAGCTCGAAACCGGCGTAGCCCCGGTCGATGTGGTGCACCCCGCCCACCGTCGTCACACCGTCGGCGACCAGACCGGCGAGGACGAGCGCGGCCCCCGCCCGGATGTCGCTCGCCTCCACCGGTGCCCCGGAGAGCAGCGGACGGCCGTGCACCATCACATGGTGACCGTCGATCCGGGCCTCCATGCCCAGCCGGGCGAGCTCCTGGACGGTGCGGAACCGGGCCTCGAAGAGGTTCTCGGTGATCATCGCGCTCCCCTCGGCCACAGCGTCGTAGGCGAGGGCAAAGGGCTGCAGGTCCGTGGGGAAGCCGGGATAGGGCAGCGTCGCCACGGTGATCGACCGAGGCCGCCGATCGGGGTCGCCCACGACCCGGAAGCCGTCGGCCGTCACCTGCACGTCGGTGCCCGCGTCGGTGAGCAGGTCGAGCACGACCGGCAGATGCGCCGGTATGCCGCCCACCACCTCGACGTCCCCCCGCGTCGTCGCAGCGGCGAAGGCCCACGTGCCCGCGGCGATCCGGTCGGGGACGACCCGATGGGTGACCGGATGCAGTTCGTCGACCCCCTCGATCTCCACGAGCGAACCTCCGGCACCGCTGATCCGGGCCCCCATCGCGGTGAGCAGGTTCGCGATGTCGACGATCTCGGGCTCCCGAGCGGCGTTGTCCAGCCGGGTCCGGCCCCGCGCGAGCACCGCTGCGGTGAGAATGTTCTCAGTCGCTCCCACGCTGGGGAACTCCAGCTCGATGTCCGCCCCGGTGAGCCCGCGCGGGGCGCTGGCCAACAGGTAACCACGCTCGACGCGCACCGAGGCCCCGAGCGACTCGAGCCCGGCCGCGTGCAAGTCCAGGCCGCGCGAGCCGATGGCATCGCCGCCGGGGATCGCCACGTCGGCCTCGCCGCACCTTGCCACGAGCGGGCCGAGCACGGAGATCGACGCCCGCAAGGCCCGGACCAGGTCGTAGTCGGCCCGATGCCCGATCCGGTCCGGCACGTCGATCGCGACGGTGCCCTCCTCGGGCAGGTAGTCGACCTGAGCACCGAGCCGGCGCAGCAGCTCGGCCATCGTCTCGACGTCCATGATCGCCGGCACCCCGGTGAGGACCGTGCGCCCGCGTGCGAGCAGAGCGATCGCCATGAGTTTGAGGGCGCTGTTCTTCGCCCCGACCACGGGCACGCGGCCCACCAGCCGGGCTCCCCCGACGACCCGGAACCGCTCCCGCACGGGGCCAGCCTAGGGGCTGGCGTCTGAGAGGCTGTTCCCATGGTCAACCTCACCCGGATCTACACCCGGACCGGCGACGACGGCACGACGGCGCTGGGCGACTTCAGCCGCACCGCGAAGACCGACGTGCGGCTCGCGGCATACGCCGACGCCAACGAGGCGAACGCCTGTCTCGGCGTGGCGATCGCGGCCGGGGGCTTGCGTGCCGACGTGGGCGACACCCTCCGGCGCGTGCAGAACGAACTCTTCGACGTGGGCGCGGACCTTTGTGTGCCGTTGCAGGACCACTACGACTACCCGCCGCTGCGTGTGCAGCAGCCGTGGATCGACGACCTCGAGGCCGACTGCGACCGCTACCTCGGCGAGCTCGAGCCACTGCGCTCGTTCATCCTCCCCGGGGGCAGCGCCGGGGCGGCATACCTGCACGTGGCGACGACGGTCGTGCGGCGGGCGGAGCGGGCGACGTGGGCGGCGCTCACGGCATACGGGCGGGAGCCGGGCCGCGAGCGGGGCGTGGGCGGGGTCAACCCGCTCGTCGCGACCTACCTCAACCGACTGTCCGACCTGCTCTTCGTGCTCGCCCGGGTGGCCAACCTGCCGACCGGCGACGTGCTGTGGCAGCCGGGGGGTGGCCGGGCGCAGGCACCGGTCCGCGGACGGGCCGCGCGAGACGACCCGTCGGCTAGTTGACGGCGGAGGCCGACTCGGGCGGAGCGGCCTCCACCCAGGACCGCAGAGCGGTGTATGCCGCGAGCGGGAGGGCCAGCCCGAAACGCTCGCCGACGTGCACGCAGGTCACGCAGACGGCGTCCGGAATGGACGCGGGGGCCTCCCGACTCGCCGCGTCGACCGGCACTCCCAGCTCGAGATCGCGGCGGGACCACCGGTGGCGGGCATTCATCGTCAACCCGGACAGCGGGAACCACTCGAGCTCGGACTCACCGAACCGGATGAAACCCTGGCGCCAGGCGTGCGAGCCCTCGCGCTGGAAGGCGCACAGGGTGACGAGGTTGCCGCGGGAGATCGCCCGACGGCGCATGAACATCGCGAGCAGGTAGCCACCTGCGATCGCAACTACCAGCCCGACCGCGACCTCCAGGGAGAACAGCAGGTCGGTCACCGGCGGCCCCGGTCAGTCGCGCGCCGACGTCACGGAGACGTGGTCGGCGACGATCGTCACCCGGTCGTGCTCGACCGAGAGGAAGCCATTGTCGATCCCGGCGACCTGGCGGCCACCGTCGCTCTCCGAGATGGTGAGGTCACCCGAGACGAGCACGCCGAGCAGCGGGGTGTGGCCGGGCATGATGCCCATCTCGCCGGAGGCCGTGCGACAGCGCACCATCTTCGCCTCGCCCACCCAGACCCTGCGGTCCGCGGCGACCAGCTCGACCTGAAGTGCACTCACGTTGTCCTCCGGGGATCGGTTGCTGGCCGCGAGTCTATCGGTCCGCAGTCGGCTCTCCGACCGCGATGTGGGCGCGGCCACCGTTCTCGGCCCCCGGCGCCCCCCGGCGCCCCCTGCCCCCACGCGCAAGTAAGCGCTTGCCCGTTGCCGATTGTCCGCGTGAAGGCCCGAACGGCGTCAAATAGGCAACACTCAAGCGCTTACCTGACGGGAGTGGGCTGGGGTGGGCCCGGAGGTCGGGGTGGGTCGGCTGGGCCGGGATGGCGAGCTGTGGCGAGCTGTGACGAGCTGGGGGGCTGTCCAGTGGCGGCCATGGCACGTTGTGGCCGCTCCGAACGTGCCCGACGAGCCGTCCCGGGGGTGACAGTGAGATGCCCGGGCAGCAGTCCGGGACCGATCCAGTGGAAGGGAAGATCATGACAGCAGCAACGCTCGACCTGCACGAGCTGAGTCTGGACTTGTCGGCGTGGGAGGCCCCGTTCACGCTCGACGACGCCACCCGCGACCTCACCGAGGGCGAATGGGCGGTCTTCGGAGCAGTCGCGGCGTTCTTGGGCCTCGGGCTCACCGTTGTCGCCTACATCTGCGGCGTCTGCGGGGCGAGGTCCTTCTGGTCCTGCGTCAACGCGGTGCGCGACTACTGGGGATCCGGCTGCTGACCGACGTCGCGCGCGGGGGGCGGGTCGTGATCCCCGTCGAGGAATGCACGACCCGCCTCCTGCCCGACATGCTCACCATCCGTCGAACCCATGGAGCGACCGTGGAACTGCGTTACGACCTACCTACCTGGATCCTTCCCGGGGCCAGCTACGCGCTCGCCCCGGGAGTACGCCTCGATGAGGACGGCCTCGTCGATGACCTGGGCCGCCACTACCCCCTCAATTCCACCGGGAAGCTCGTGTGCAGGCTGGGACGGGAGCCGGCCGACCTCGACCTCGTGGTGGACGAGTTGGCCCGCGCGTCGGGCACCCCGGCCCCACTGGTGAGCCGAGGGGTCGTGGGCTTCGTCGCCGAACTGAGTCGGCGCGGGCTGCTCTCGATCCATCAGTCGTTCGCGCGGGAAGCGCTCGTGGTGGCGCGCGAGTTGCCCTATCTGACGGTCGCCGGGCGCCACGACCGCCACCTGCTCCGGCATGGCACCCGATGGCCGGTCCGTCGTTACCCGGCCACGGTCACCGGGATCCTGCGCAGCTGCGCAGAGGCCTACCAGAGCGTGTTGTGGTTCGGAGTGGCCGTCGCTGTGGTCGTCCTGGTCATCGGGCTGCGTGTGGACACCCTCAACATGGTGCGGCCCGACACGCTCCCGGGGACGATCGCCGTCCTCACCGGCTTCTTCTTGTTGATTCCCGTGACGGCCGTCGGGCACGAGCTGGGCCACTGGTGGGCCGCACGGATGCTCCAGGTCCCGAGCGCCGGCTGCTACTCCCGCCGCGGTGCCGCCGGTGTCACCTACCCCACCGCCCCGCCGCGCGCGGGTCTGCTCATCACACTTGCCGGGCCGGTCGGAGGGCTGCTCACGGTCACCCTGGCCGCCCTCGTCTGGCTTGGTGTCAAGCCATGGTGGATCGCCATGCGCGTGGACCAGTTGGGCCTGTCGATCGCCCTCGCGTTGGGCGTGATTGCTGCGATGCAGGTCCTCGCCCTGACCCCTGTCGCCCGGGACGGTCGAGAACTCCTCTCGCTCTGGATGCGCAGCCGGGCCCCGAAGGAGACGTCATGCTGACCGTGTCCGGGTTGTCCGTCACGCTGCCGGGGTTCGCCCTGGGCCCGGTCGACCTGCGCGCCGCGCCCGGCGACTTCGTGTCCCTGATCGGCCCCAACGGCTCCGGGAAGAGCACCCTCATCTCGGCGATGCTCGGACTGCGTCGGCCTGATCTCGGATCGAGCTGCTGGGCAGGTGCCGACCTCAGTCGACGCAATCCGCGGGACCTGGCAGCGGTGGCCTACGTAAGCGATTCCTCCGAGGACGTGCTGCGCGAGTTCAGCGCGCAGGAGTACTGGCAGTACAGCCGCGTCGTCCGCGAAGACGCAATCGGGCGCCCGCTGCCGCACGCCATGGACCGGGCCGCGGAGATCGCCCACGCCCTCGACTTCCCAGGCGCAGCACGACCCCTTGCGCAGCTGAGCCTCGGTACCCGACGAAAGGCCCAGATCGTCGCCGCGCTCATGACCGATCCGGAGTTCGTCGTCTTGGACGAGCCCTTCATAGGGCTGGACTTCCTCGCGGCCCGGGCACTGGAACAGGTGCTGCGCGGGATCTGCGCAGCCGGTACCACCGTCCTGAGTTCGAGTCACGACCTGGACCTTGCGTCCCGGATCTCCACCCGCGCGCTCGTCCTCTACGCCGGGCGGGTCTGCCTCAACGCTCGGGTCGCCGACCTCGGCGGACACAGCATGCTCGAACAGGCCGTTCTCGACGCCATCGGACGGGCCCGGGCGGGACGTCTCGGGGCCGACCGGTGAAGCCCGCCCTCGGAGGCCTGCTGCGGCATACCGGCCGTGTGCTCGTGCGGTCACTTGGCTACCGCGGGCCCAGACCCGGCCGGGCGCTCGGTGTCGTCGTCGCGGTCGGCGGACTCGTCACGGCGGCCGCCACCGCAGGCCTAGCCGTCGCGGCCGCAGGTCTCGACGAGACGAGCGCCCGCGTATTGCTCCCGAGCATCGTGCTGTTGAGCGGGTATGCCGTGGCGGGCCCGCTCCTGTTGATCGGCGACTCGGTGCGAGGCGGCGCGAGCGGTCACGCGACGCGGGCTCTGGCCGGGCTCCCCCTGTCCCGCCGCCAACTGCGGCTGCTCGAGTGGGCACCCGCGGCCACGGTGTCCCTCGTCGGCACCGCAGCCCTCGTCCCGCCGGCCGTTGCGATGCTCATCCGAACGGGTGGGACGCCGGCGGGTTCGACGTTGGCCATCTGCGCCGTGCTCGCGTCCTCGGACGCTGCCGCCCTCGTCATTCTCGCGGCCGTCAAACTCACCTGCCGGGGCCCGTCGTGGCGATCGGCGCACTATCCGATCACCCTGCTGCTCTTCGGCGTCGCGACCGTGCTCGTCGTCGGGGCGGCCTTGCGCGAACGGCACGACCTCGGTCTGGTTGTCGCTCTGCTCACCCCGCTCGTCGTCAACGATGTCCAAGTGGCGGGCACCGCCGCTGCCGGCCCGACCGGTCTCGTGCTGGCGGGTTCCCTCGCAGTCTGTGCGGCGGCCGCGGCAGCGATTGTTGCCAGCGACGACTCCCGGTCGGCCTCGACGGTGGTCGCCCGCTGGCGGCCGAGCCCTCGAGCCTCGTGGTTCGTCGGCGAACTCGTCCATGTGGTGCGTTCCGGAGCGGTCCTGGCGAACCTGGTCGCGGCAGCATTGCTCAACACCGCCATCGTCGCCGGCCTGCACATGCTCCCCCGGGAGGCGGCTGCCGCGCTGGCGCTGCCGGCGGTTCTGCTCATGGCCTCGCTGTCCGGCACGACCGCGCGGATGTGCCGCGGCTTGTACCACCGGCGCTGGCCCGAACCGCAGCTGTCCGGTGCCTCCCTTACCGGATGGCTCGGGAGGCTGTCCCTCGTGAGTCTCACGCTGTTCGGCCTGGGACTGAGTCCCGCCGTCGGCGCCGCAATCCTCGGCGCCCTGGCCGGCAACCCGGTGATGAGTACCCTGCGCGCCGCCGACGTCGTCGTGGTGTTGATCATCGCCGCCGCCGTCGCCGTCGGCCTCACCTGGCTGCTGCCCAGCGCCCCGGACGATCCCGCCGGGCAGGTGCTGGGCGCTGCGGCCTATCTCGTGGTCACCGGCGCGGTGACCTGGCTGGTGCTCTCCCGCGACGGGGGCCCGACGGCGCTCGCGCTGCTCGTCGGTGCGCTCGTCGCAGCCACCCCCGTGCTGGCTGCCCGCGTCGAACGGCGGCGTTGGCAGGCCGTTCCCATCCCCGAAACCAAGGAGTTGGCATGACCGAGAACGTCGTCCGTGCGGCCCGCCCGACCCGAGCAGGGGCCCCTCAGGTGCTGGTCCGCCTACTCGGCTGGGCCCTCGCCCTCGGTGCCCTGGTCGTCGTGGGCCAGGCATTCGTCACCGCCTCCGCGCAAGCCGCCGCCGCGAGCGCCGATGGGCTCTTCCCCCGATCCTTCCTGGGGATCCCGCTGCTGGAGGGATTCAGCACGAGCGGACGTCACGGCGTGCACGTGTTCTGGGGAACCGGTGTCGTCCTGGCCATACCGGCGATCATCGCCCTCACCGCCACGCTGGCATCTCTTCGCAGGTGGCTCACGTGAATTCGACTGTCTGGCTGGTCGCGGGGCCGGTGGGTTGGCTCGCGGTGGCCCTGAGCCTGGCCCTGGACGAGCGACGATCGAGCAACCACCGAGCACCGGCACGGGTCACCCCTGCGGCGCGCCGCAGCGATGAGCTCATGCAGATCAGCACAGCAGTGGCGCTCGCCGGACCGGTCCTGCTTGCGCTCGTCGCCCAGCGGCCTGTCCGCCCGTTGACGAGCTTCCTCGCCCTCGGCATCGCCTTCGCGGGCGTCCGACTTCGACATCGGGCGATGCGCTCGCTCGCCGGACGCTACCGCCTCACGTCCGCGGCACAACCGGACGCCCCCGCGCTCGTGGACCGAGGTCCCTATGCGGTGATCCGCCACCCCGGGTACGCCGGCCTCGTGCTCACCTTCGCGGGTCTCGCACTGCTCGCGGCTGGACCTCCGGGCCTGGTGTCGGTGCTGCCCATGGGCTTCGCGGTGCTCGTGCGCATCCGGATCGAGGAGAACCTCCTTCGCGAGGAGTTCCCCCAGACCCACACGGCATACCTCGCGCGAGTCCGCTGGCGGCTTGCGCCCGGGCTCTACTGACGCCACCACGTCCGGGCTGCGCCGAGCGAACCCGGCCGACCGAAAGGACCTCCGTTGACCAGCGCTGGACTCCCCCTCCCGGATCACCCCGCCGAAGGACTGGAACTGGCGAGGCTGCTCGCGGCATACCGGATCAGGCGCCGGGCGACCGGAGCCCTGTTGCTTCTCGCCGGGTACGCGGGGTGCTTCCTCGGTCTCCTCGCGTATCTGCTGGCCAGCGCTTTGGTCCGCTGATTCATCCCGACGGGTCCCATGGCGGCGCGTACGCCGTGCCCTCCGTATGCCGCGACGAGACTGGCCGCCACGGCATACGCGTTGGCGTCGGCGACCTCGCGCGGCACCCGGGGGAGGTTCTCCCCCCAGTCGACGAGCGGGGAGCCGCGCGGCTGTCCGACCCGGGCCGGGCGACCGATGAACCACAGGTGCAGGTGGGCGCCCTCGTCGTCCCACCGGGCCAGGTGCGTCCGGCCGACCGAGGGCAACGCCCGCTGTCGATGCCCCCGAGCAGCCAGTGGTCGTCGGACCAGAAGGTCCGTCCTGAGGTCGGTCGGGTCGCGCACCAGCACGTCGCCGGATCCTCTCCGAGACAGGCGGGCTCGGCGTCTGACAGCGTCTAGGAGCGGGTGCATCGGCTTGAGCCGCAAGGCGTCCGTCTCGTAGGGAAAGATGTCCCACCAGGTCATCTCCTCGAGGGCCACCGACCCTCCTGGGAGCTCCCTCGACCCTCCTGGGAGTAACCGCTTGACTGGTCAGGTTTCGCGCAAGATGCCGCCCAAGTCACGGGAAAGGTGCACACTCAAGCGCTTACTCCCAGAGAGGTTTGGGTCACCCGCGGGAGGTATGCCGCGGGGCCGGCACCGCGCGCGGGTGGCGCGCAGGTGACCGGCCCCGGGAGTGGGACGAGCGCGAGGTCAGAGGTTCTTCTGGATCTCCGCCCACTGGCGCTCGACGTCGTCGAGGCCACCGCACATGAAGAAGGCCTGCTCGGCGACGTGGTCGTATTCACCGTCGCAGATCTTCGTGAACGCCTCGATCGTGTCGGCCAGTGGCACGGTCGAGCCCTCGATGCCGGTGAACTGCGTCGCGGCATACGTGTTCTGCGAGAGGAAGCGCTGGATGCGCCGAGCCCGGTTGACGAGGATCTTGTCCTCCTCGGAGAGCTCGTCGATGCCGAGGATGGCGATAATGTCCTGCAGCTCCTTGTTGCGCTGGAGGATCTGCTTCACCCGCACGGCCGTGTCGTAGTGGGCCTCGGAGATGTAGCGGCGGTCGAGGATCCGGCTCGTCGAGGTGAGCGGGTCGACGGCCGGGTAGATGCCGAGCGAGGCGATCTCACGGGACAGCTCGGTCGTCGCATCGAGGTGGGCGAAGGTCGTCGCCGGGGCCGGGTCGGTGTAGTCGTCGGCGGGCACGTAGATCGCCTGCATCGAGGTGATCGAGTGACCACGGGTCGAGGTGATCCGCTCCTGGAGCACGCCCATCTCGTCGGCGAGGGTCGGCTGGTAACCCACGGCGGACGGCATCCGGCCGAGCAGCGTGGAGACCTCGGAGCCGGCCTGGGTGAAGCGGAAGATGTTGTCGATGAACAACAGCACGTCCTGCTTCTGCACGTCGCGGAAGTACTCGGCCATGGTGAGCGCCGAGAGGGCGACCCGGAGCCGGGTGCCCGGGGGCTCGTCCATCTGACCGAAGACGAGTGCCGTCTGGCCCATGACGCCGGTCTCGGTCATCTCCTGGATGAGGTCGTTGCCCTCACGGGTGCGCTCCCCCACGCCAGCGAACACCGACACACCACCGTGGTCACGCGCGACCCGGGCGATCATCTCCTGGATGAGGACCGTCTTGCCCACACCGGCGCCGCCGAACAGGCCGATCTTGCCGCCCTGGACATAGGGGGTGAGCAGGTCGATGACCTTGAGGCCGGTCTCGAACATCACCGTCTTGGACTCGAGCTGGTCGAAGGCCGGCGCCGAGCGGTGGATGCCCCAGCGCTCGGACACCTCGAGCTTCTCGCCCGGCTCGAGGTTGAGGCACTCCCCGGTCGTGTTGAAGACATGCCCGAGGGTGACGTTGCCGACCGGCACGCTGATCGGGCCGCCGGTGTCCTGCACGGCGATGCCGCGGACCAGGCCGTCGGTCGGCTGCAGCGAGATGGCCCGGACCATGTTGTCGCCGATGTGCTGGGCGACCTCGAGGTTGAGATTCTTCTTCTCGCCGCCCAGGTCGACCTCGGTCGTGAGCAGGTTGTAGGGCTCGGGCATCGCGTCGGCCGGGAACTCGACGTCGACGACCGGACCGATGATCCGGGAGATCCGCCCGACGCCGCCCGGGGACGAGCCGGTCGCAGTGCTGTCGGCCACTGTGGCAGTCATGTTTCTCGTTCCTTCGTGACTAGGCGGACGCGAGGGCGTTGGCGCCGCCCACGATTTCGCTGATCTCTTGGGTGATCTCGGCCTGGCGGGCCTGGTTGGCCAGCCGGGTGTAGGTCTTGATGAGGGCGTCGGCATTGTCGGTCGCCGACTTCATCGCCCGCTGCTGAGCAGCCAGTTGCGAGGCGGCCGACCCGAGCAGGCAGGTGTAGATCCGGTTGTGGATGTACTTCGGCAGCAGCTGGTCGAGGACCTCCTCGACGCTGGGCTCGAAGGAATAGAGCGGGAGGATGTCGCCGGCCTCGGGGGCGGCCTGCCCGGAGACCACCTCGACCGGCACGAGGCGCAGCACCCGCGGCTCCTGGGTGACCATCGAGCGGAAGCGGGTGTAGACGATGTGGACCTCGTCGGGCCCGCCCTCGATCTCGACCGTGAAGTCGTGGATGAGCCGGTCGCCGATCTCGACGGCGTGGGCGAACTGCGGTGCGTCGGAGAAGCCGCTCCACTCGGCGGCATACGGGCGACGCCGGAACTTGTAGAAGTTCACCGCCCGCTGACCGCACAGGTAGACGACGACCTCCTTGCCCTCACTCTTGAGCCGGGAGATGAGCGACTCGCTCTCCTTGATCACCGAGGAGTTGTAACCCCCGGAGAGCCCGCGGTCGCCGGCGATGACGAGCACCGCTGCGCGCTTGACCTCGGACTTCTCCGTCGTGAGGGCGTGCGCCTCGTCGGAGTAGAGCGCGAGCGCCGAGAGCGCCTTGGTCAGCGCGTGCGTGTAGGGCCCGGACTCGACGACCCGCTGGCGGGCCTTGACCACCCGCGAGGCCGCGATGAGTTCCATTGCCCGGGTGATCTTCTTGGTCGCCTGGACCGAGCGGATGCGCTGGCGGTAGACCCGCATCTGCGCTCCCATGGGGCCGCCTTCCTTGTCGGTGCGTGAGAGGTATGCCGTGTGGCGGGCTTCCGGGGGCTCCCTTGCGGGAGCTCCCGGAACCGCGGATCAGCGTCCGGCGACGATCTGTGCCTGCTCGATGTCCGAGTCGGCCAGCAGGTCCGGCTCGGCCTCGGTGCCCACCTCGACGAGGTGGTCGCCGCCGTGCCCGAAGAACTGCTTCTTGAACACGTTGGCGGCCTCTTCGAGTCCGGCACGCGTGCTGTCCTCGAGCTTGCCGGTCTCCCGGATGGCCGCGAGCAGGCCGGCCTTCTCGCGGCGCAGGTAGTCGAGGAAGTCGGCCTCGAAGCGACGGACGTCCTCGACCGCCACCGAGTCGAGCTGGCCGGTCGTGCCGGCCCAGACCGCCACGACCTGTTCCTCGACCGGGTAGGGGTTGGACTGACGCTGCTTGAGCAACTCGACGAGGCGGGCGCCTCGGGCCAGCTGGGCCCGCGACGCGGCGTCGAGGTCGGAGGCGAACATCGCGAAGGCCTCCATCGCGCGGAACTGCGCGAGGTCGAGCTTGAGTCGACCGGCGACGTCCTTCATCGCCTTGACCTGGGCGGCGCCACCGACCCGGGACACCGAGACACCCACGTCGATGGCCGGCCGGACGTTGGCGTTGAACAGGTCGGATTGCAGGTAGATCTGCCCGTCGGTGATGGAGATGACGTTGGTCGGGATGTAGGCCGACACGTCACCGGCCTTGGTCTCGATGATCGGCAGACCGGTCATCGAACCCGCACCCATCTCGTCGGAGAGCTTGGCGCAACGCTCGAGCAGCCGGCTGTGCAGGTAGAAGACGTCGCCCGGGTAGGCCTCACGGCCCGGCGGGCGGCGCAACAGGAGCGACACGGCGCGGTAGGCCTCGGCCTGCTTGGACAGGTCGTCGAAAACGATGAGGACGTGCTTGCCGGCATACATCCAGTGCTGGCCGATGGCCGAGCCGGTGTAGGGCGCGAGGTACTTGAAGCCCGCAGCGTCGGAGGCGGGGGCCGCGACGATCGTCGTGTAGGCGAGGGCGCCGGCGTCTTCGAGGGTGCCGCGCACGGCCGCGATGGTCGAGCCCTTCTGGCCGATCGCGACGTAGATGCAGCGGACCTGCTGGGTGGGGTCGCCGGACTCCCAGTTGCGCTTCTGGTTGATGATCGTGTCGACGGCGACAGTCGTCTTGCCGGTCTGCCGGTCGCCGATGATGAGCTGGCGCTGGCCACGGCCGATCGGGGTCATCGC
This sequence comes from Actinomycetes bacterium, assembly GCA_029552065.1. Classification (GTDB taxonomy): domain Bacteria; phylum Actinomycetota; class Actinomycetes; order Actinomycetales; family Dermatophilaceae; genus Phosphoribacter. Next base: position 18,575 of record JAKPEG010000039.1, on the reverse strand, counting down.
GTCGACGGCCTTGAGACCGGTCTGCAGCGGCTCGTGCACCGACTTGCGCTGGACGACCGTGGGGGCCTGCAGCTCGAGGGCGCGGCGGGTCTCGGCGGGAATGTCGCCCAGACCGTCGATCGGCTGCCCGAGCGGGTTGACCACCCGGCCCAGGAAGGCGTCGCCCACGGGGACCGAGAGGACCTCGCCCGTGCGCTTGACCTCCTGGCCCTCCTCGATGCCGGCGAAGTCGCCGAGGACGACGACGCCGATCTCGTGGACGTCGAGGTTGAGCGCGATGCCCAGCGTCCCGTCCTCGAACTGGAGCAGTTCGTTGGTCATCGCCGAGGGCAGCCCCTCGACGTGCGCGATCCCGTCGGCGGCGTCGACGACGCGGCCGACCTCCTCACGGCTCGCTGCGCCCGGCTCGTAGGACTGCACGAACTTGTCCAGTGCGTCCCGGATCTCCTCCGGACGGATCGTCAGCTCCGTCATCTGCCTTCTTCTCCTTGAGTCGCGGCGGGTGAGCCGTGTGTCGTTCGCGTTCTTGGGGGTATGCCGGTCGGCCGGGTCAGCCGCCGAGCAGGCGCCGGGCGCCTTCGAGCTTGCGCAGCACCGTGCCGTCGACGACCTCGTCGCCGATCTGGACGCGGATGCCGCCGAGGATCTGCGGGTCGAGCACGACGTTGAGGTGGACCGTTGTGCCGTAGATCGAGCCCAGTGCGCTCGCCAGCCGCTCGCGTTGACTCGGGTCGAGGTCGATCGCGCTGGTCACCGTGGCCGACAGCTGCCGACGGCGCCGGGCGATGATCTTCAGGTAGTCCTCGATCGCCCGGTCGAAACGTTGACCGCGGGCCCCGGTCGCCGCGTGTGCGGCCAGCCGCACGGTCTCCGGGCTGGCCTTGCCGGCGAGCAGCCCGGTGACCAGGTCCCGCTTGGCGGCCGGGTCGGCGCGCCGGTCGGTCACCGCCTCGCGCAGGGGGGGGTTGGCGGCCACGAGCCGTTCGAAGCGGAACAGCTCGTCCTCGACCGCGTCGGCGCGCCCCGCCTGTTCGGCCCCGGCGGCAAGTGCCTCCACCGCCAGGCCCTCGATCGCGTCGACGAGGTCACGCTCGGCCGACCAGCGCTGCTCGACCAGCGCACGGACCACCTGCACGGCCCCGTTGCTCACCTTGCCGGTGAGCAACCGGGAGACGAGCTCGGCCTTGGCCGCGGCCTCCCGGGTCGGGTCGGTGAGGGCCCGGCGCAACGCGGCGCTCGAGCCCAGGGCCGACTCCACACCGAACAGGTCCTCGGCCAGGGCCGCCGCGTCCGGGCGGCCGGCCACGGCGCCACCGGGACCACCGCTGAGCACCGCGTCGAGGACCTCCTGGCCACGGGCGACTGCTGCGCGCGAGGACCCTTGCATCAGGCGTCCTTGCCGATGGCCTCGGGCCGGATGGAGCCGGACTCGAGCTCGGCGAGGAAGCGCTCGACGATCCCCCGCTGCCGGACCTCGTCCTGCAGGGACTCGCCGACGATCCGGCTGGCCAGGTCGGTCGAGAGCCGTCCGACCTCGCCGCGCAGCGAGGTGACGGCCGACTGGCGCTCCGCCTCGATCTGCCGCTGGGCCGCCTCGACGATGCGCGCCGCCTCGGCCTGGGCCTGGGCGCGCATCTCGGCGACGATCTGGGCACCCTGTGCGCGGGCGTCCTCGCGGATGGTGTTGGCCTCGCCATAGGCGTCCTGCAACTGGGCGTTGTAGCTGTCCAGCGCCGCCTTTGCCTCGGCCTGCGCGGCCTCGGCCTTGGCCATGCCACCCTCGATCGCCGCGGTGCGCTCGGCATACATGCGCTCCAACGAGGGGACGACCTTCTTCGCGTAGATCCAGTAGAGGATCGCGAAGGCGATGACGCCGACGACCATCTCGGCGGGGTGCGGCAGCAACGGCAGTTGCTCCGGCCAGCCCGGACCCTCGGATGTCGGCATCAGGGTTGCGATGCTCACGACACTCCCTTTCTCTTGCTGTCGTTCAGAGACGGGATGTGCGCGGTCAGCCCTTGAAGACGAACGCGAACACCAGACCGAGGATGGCCAGCGCCTCGGTGATCGCCATGCCGGTGAAGGCGATGGTCTGCAGCATGCCGCGGGCCTCGGGCTGGCGAGCCACGCCGTTGATGTATGCCGCGAAGATGAGACCCACACCGATGCCGGGGCCGATGGCAGCCAGGCCGTAGCCGAGGTAGGCGATGGAGCCGGTCATGAGACTTTCCTTTCGGTGGCACCGGGTGCCCGGTGTCGGGGTTGGGTTGTGCGGTCTGGGTCGGTCTAGTGGTGCTCGGAGACTGCGTCACCGATGTAGAGCGCGGCGAGCAGGGTGAAGATGAAGGCCTGGAGGAACTCGATGAGGATCTCGAAGAAGGTCATGAAGATCGCGAACGCGAACGAGAGCACGCCCGAGCTCTTGAGGATGATCGTGTCGCCGTGCAGGAGCAGGTATTCGCCGCCGACGATGAAGACGAGCAGCATGAGGTGTCCGGCGAGCATGTTGCCGAACAACCGCAGGGCCAGGGTGAGCGGCCGGATGATGAAGTAGGTGAGGAACTCGAGCACGAACAGGATCGGCTTGAGCCAGCCGGGCAGCCCCGGGGGCACGAGCGACTTGAGGTAGCCGAGCACACCGTGCTTCCGCCGCACCGCGGTCACGTGGTAGACGACGTAGACGATGAGGGTGAGGACGATCGGGAAGGCGACCCGGCTCATCGTGGGGAACTGGATGAACGGGATGACCCCGAAGAGGTTGTTGAGCAGGATCATCGTGAAGAGCGTGAAGAGCAGCGGCAGGAAGGGCCGGAAGTCCTTGGCACCGATGATGTCGCGTCCGATGGTGTTGCGCACCATGCCGTAGACGCCCTCGGCCATCCACTGGGTGCGGCTCGGCACGAGCTGCAGGCGCCGGGAGACCGTGAGGTAGAAGAAGCCGAGCACGAACACCGAGATGAGCATGAGGGCGGCCGGCCGGGTGAACGCCCAGTTGCTGTCCCCACCGATGAGCGGCCAGTAGAAGTCCGAGGTGCCCGGCGAGACGAAGCTCGTCTCGCCGCCGCTCTCGCCACTGCCCTCGCCGACGAACCGGGAGATCCCGGCGACGTCCAGGCCCCACGCGTTGAGACTCACACCCACTCCTTGTCGCATCCAGCGGAGAACCTGCCGCACGTGCGCGCGAGGGTGAGCAAACGCCCTGCGCGAGCGGTGGACCAGAGGATCGGCTCGCACATTACCGGACCGGGAGCGCGCCCAGGGACGCTCGTCCGCGGTGTCACAGTGCGCTCGATCACGCTGCCCCTCCGGTCTGCGTCGGCTCGTCGAAAACGAGCAACCGTCCGCGCCGTGTCGTGCGCCACAGGGCCACCTGCCAGGCGAGGGTGACGACCAAGACGACCACGCCGAAGGCCCGGCCGTCGAGCCACGCGGCGTCGAGGAAGGCGAGCATGAAGACGAGCAGGACGAGGACCTGACCGAGGTAGATGGCCATCCCCACCGCCATGAACGCGAGCGGACTGCGGTCGCGCAGCAGTCGACTGAGCAGCAGCAGACCGGCAGCGAAGTAGCCGAGCCCCACGACGAGCCCGAGGACTCCGGAGAGCAACGAGCCCGGTCCTCGCCAGAGCGCGACGCCGACGACGGCCACCGCACCCGCCGCGGCACTCGGCCACACGGCACCACGCAGGAGCAGTTCGAAGGGCGCACCCGCACGCACCGTGGGCACGGGCGGCGTGGCGGTCATCCGGTGATCAGTCCTTGGCTCGAGGCGGGTCTCGGGGCGGGGCTCGGGGCGACACCGACCCGGCAAAGAGGACCGGCGGCGACGGCGGAATGTGCTTGTGAAAGCTATCACAAGCTCCCCCGCGGGCGGCACAGGGTGCCCGCCATCCGGTCAACGCCGGGCGCGCACCCACCGCGGGAGGTATGCCGTGAGGGTGGCCGCGATCACGACGACCACGAGCAGGGCGACGGCCGTGAGCCACCCCCGGTAGAAGGCGAAGGACACCGTGCCCAGGGCGAGCACGGCCGCCCACAGGTAGAGGATGAGCACCGCGCCCCGGTGGCCGTGCCCGATGTGCAGCATCTTGTGGTGCAGGTGCTTGCCGTCGGGATGCCACGGCTTCACCCCGGCCCGGGTCCGCCGGAAGACCGCGAGCACGACGTCCAGCAGGGGCAGGGAGAGGACGGCGAGCGGCGCGATGATCGGGAGCAGTGCGGCCGTCACCTGGTCGCCGCTCACCGCGCTCGGGTCGGCGTTGCCGGTGATCGAGATGGTGGCCGCCGACAGCAGCAGGCCGAGCAGCAGCGCCCCGGAGTCGCCCATGAACAGCCGCGCCGGGTTGAAGTTGTGCGGGAGGAAGCCCAGGCAACAGCCGAGGGTCGCGGCCATGACGAAGGTTGCCGTCGAGAAGACGTTGGCCGGGGTGAACCGGAAGCTGATGGCATAGCTGTAGATGAAGAACGCGAGCGAAGCGATGGCGACGATCCCCGCGGCCAGTCCGTCGAGTCCGTCGATCCAGTTCACCGCGTTGACGGTGACCAGGACGATGACGATCGTGCCGAGGACGAGCACCGGTTGGGGCAGCACGGTGCTCGTGCCGAAGAAGGGCACCGAGAGCATGACGACGCCCTTGTAGGCCATGATCGCCGCCGCGAGCGCCTGGCCGGCCAACTTGGTCACCCAGTCGAGCTCGTGGATGTCGTCGATCACCCCGACCAGGCAGATGAGCGCCGCACCCATGAGCACCCCACTCATCTGCCCGCTCGAGTAGACCCCCTTGAGATAGGGCAACTGGCGCGCGACGAGGGTGGCCGCGGCGAAGCCGAAGAAGATCGCGAGCCCACCCATCCGCGGGATGGGCACCGTGTGGACGTCGCGCTCCCGCAGCGGCGTGATCGCCCCCACGACCACGGCCAGCGCCCGCACGAAGGGGGTGGCCAGGTAGGTGATCGCCATCGCGACCACACAGACGAGCAGGTACTCGCGCACCCGTAGCCCCCTGGTCTACTGCCGCCGCACCACCATGGTCACCGCCCGCTCAGGGACGGGGGTATGCCGGGTGGGCGGTCACGAGTTCGGTCACCTCGGCGCGGACCGCCTGCGAGACCGGGTGCTGCGGATCGGCGTCGCCGGTCGTCACGGCCGTGGCGATGAGCCGGGCGATCCGGACCATGTCGTCCTGGCCCATCCCCTGGGTGGTCACGCACGGGGTGCCGACCCGGATGCCCGAGGCAACGCTCGGCGGTGCCGGGTCGAACGGGATCGCGTTCTTGTTGAGCACGATGCCGGCCGCGTCGGCCCGCGCCTCGGCGTCCTTGCCGCTCACCCCGACGGCCTGCAGGTCGTGCAGCGACAGGTGAGTGTCCGTGCCGCCGGTCGTCGGACGGATGCCGTGCGTGGCCAACTCGGTCGCGAGGGTGTGCGCGTTGGCGATCACCTGCGCGGCATACGCGGCGTATTCGGGGGTCGCGCACTCCTTGAAGTTCACCGCCTTGGCGGCGATCGTGTGCATCTGCGGGCCGCCCTGCATCATCGGGAAGACCGCCTTGTCGATCGCGGCCGCATGCTCGGCCGTGCAGACGATGGCACCCGAGCGCGGGCCCCGCAGGACCTTGTGCGTGGTGAACGAGACGACGTCGGCGAACGGCACCGGGCTGGGGATCGCCCTGCCGGCCACGAGGCCGATGAAGTGCGCCGCGTCGACCCAGAAGATCGCCCCGACCTCGTCGGCGATCGCCCGGAAGCGGGCGAAGTCGATGAGTCGCGGGATCGCCGAGCCGCCGGCGAGGATGACCTTGGGACGGTGCTCCTTGGCGAGGGCCTCGACCTGGGCGTAGTCGATGTCCTCGGTCTCCCGGTCGACGCCGTAGTGGACGATGTCGAACCACTTGCCGGAGAAGGACACCTTCGAGCCGTGGGTGAGGTGCCCCCCGTGCGGGAGGCTCATCGACAGGATGGTCTCACCCGGCTTGAGGAAGGCGCCATAGACCGCCTGGTTGGCGCTGGCACCGCTGTGCGGCTGTACGTTGGCGTGGTCGGCACCGAACAGGGCCGTGCACCGGTCGATCGCGATCTGCTCGGCCTTGTCCACCTCGGCGCAGCCGCCGTAGTAGCGCCGCCCCGGATAGCCCTCGGCGTACTTGTTGGACAGGGTCGAGCCGAGCGCCGTGAGGACGGCGGGGCTGGAGAGGTTCTCGCTCGCGATGAGCTGCAGGCCCCCGCGGATCCGGCCGAGCTCGGACAGCAGGACCCCCGCGATGTCGGGGTCGAACGCTTCGAGGGCGTCGAAGTCGCTGCCGTAGAACTCGGTCATGGGGTCTCCAGGTGCCAGGGGTGCCAAGGGATGTCAGGGGTGTCCCCACTGTATGCCGTGTGCCCGGGTGTGCGTGGAACGCTCCCGCGCAGCGGTTCGTCGGGTGCGATGATGGTGCCGTACCGGGCACGGGGGGAGCCGTTTCCGGGAGCGGGAGTCGAACCTGCCACGGGGGTGTCACAGGTGTACCTACGTCCACGACCGGAGTTGGTCGAGCGCTATCTCGCCTTGCTCGGCGAAGTGGCCGAGCCACCGTCGCCGCACGCACTGCGTCGGTTGCACGCGGCGCACGCGGCGCGCTTCCCCCACGACACGGTGTGGGTGGCGCGCGGCAGGATCCCCGCGCCGGATCCCGAGGCGATGGTCGAGGCGCTGTTGTCCGGCGAGGGCGGCGGCTGTGCCCAGCTCAACGGCGGCTTCGCCTGGCTGCTCCACCAACTCGGCTATCGGCCGAGCGCGCACCGGGCCGCAATCCAGCACATCTGGCAGCAGGCATTGCCGACCTCCTACCGGGAGCACCTCACCGTCACGGTCCACTTCGGCCCGGAGTGGGACGGCCAGGTCGAGTACGTCGATGTGGGACTGGGCAATTCGTTGTCCGAGTCGATCCCGCGCGAGGCCGGCCGCTACGTCCAGGGGCCGTTCGGCTTCGAGCTAGAGGCGCCGGCCGAGCCGGACGCGGATTGGATCTTCCGCCCCGACCGGCGGCTGCGCTCCCTGCGGGCCGTCTCCTCCGAGGGCGCGGCCGCGGACATCGAGCACCTGCTCGGCGAGGATATCGGCGAGGTCTTCCGGCCCGACTCACCGCTCGTCGGCAACCTCTGGGTGCAACACCGGCTCCCCGAGGCCATCGAGGTCCTCTCGGCCCGCACGTTCGTGCGCTTCGACGCCACCGGCCGCACGATGCAGGTCGTCGAGCATCCCGACGAATGGGTGGCGCTCGTGCGGGAGACCTTCCGGCTGCCACTCCCGGGACTCACCGCCGAGGAGGTCGCCCGGGTCTGGGCGCTCGCGACCCGCTGAGCCTCAGCGACGACGACGGCCGGCGACCCGGGGGGCGCCGGGCTGGCGGCGCGGGTCTGCCGCGCGCTCGCTCTCGGCCGCTTCGCGCGCGCGAGCGCGCGCGGCCCGGTCGAGCTCGGCGGCGGCGGCGGCCCGCTCGGCGGCGAGCGCCTGCGTCTGCTCCTGCTCGACCACGGCGACCACGGCGTCGATCTCGGTCTCGGCGAGGGCCCCGGCCCGAAGGACTACCGGCCGCTCCCCCGTGCAGTCGAGGATCGTCGAAGGCTCGAGGGAGTCGGTCGGGCCGCCGTCGAGGTAGACCGCGACCGCCTCGCCGAGCTGGGCCTGGGCGTCGGCGGCGCTCGTGGCGGGCGGCATACCGGTGGTGTTGGCCGAGGTGACCGCCATCGGGCCGATCGCCGCGAGCAGGGCGAGGGCGACCGGGTGGTCGGGCATCCGCACGGCGACCGTGCCGTTGGTGTCCCCGAGGTCCCAGCGCAGCGAGGACTGGGCCCGCAGGACCAGGGTGAGCGGGCCCGGCCAGCAGCGCTCGACGAGTGCCCGGGCGTAGCGCGGCACGTCGCGGGCAAGACCGTCGATCGTCCGGGCGTCCGGCACGAGGACGGGCGGGGGCATCTCCCCGCCACGGCCCTTGGCCGCGAGCACGGCTCGGACAGCGTCGGCGTCGAAGGCGTCGCACCCCACCCCGTAGACCGTGTCGGTCGGCAGGACGACGACGCCACCGGCCCGCACCGCCGCGGTAGCGGCCTCGAGCCCCGCGGCCAGGCCTTCGGGGGTCGTGCAGTCGTGGACGTCGCTCACGATCGGCAATCCTAGGCGGGCGCTGCGGGTGCTGCCGGCGCTGCGCTCGACGACCGCACCGCCTGCACGACCCGCGGGCGACCGGCGAGATCGGCGTGATCGGTGGCCCGCTCCCACGCGGGGTCGGCCGCGAGCGCACGCAGCAGGGCGCCGCCCTGGACGTCGGCGTGCTCGAGCAGCAGCACACCCCCCGGTCGCAGGAGGGTCGCCGCCCGCGCGACGAGCGCGAGCGGCAGCTCGAGCCCGTCCGTCCCCCCGCCGTAGAGCGCGAGCGCCGGGTCGTGGTCGCGCACCTCGGGGTCGACCGGCACCTGGCCCGGGGGGATGTAGGGCGGGTTGCAGGTGACCAGGTCGACCAGGCCCGCGAACGGCGGGTATGCCGTCCGGGCGTCTCCCAGCGCCAGCTCCACCGCGAGCCCGAGCCGGTCGCGGTTGGCCACCGCCCAGCCGTGGGCGAGCGGGTCGAGCTCGACGGCGTGGACCTGCGCGGCCGGGTGCTCGTCCTTCACCGCGAGGGCGATCGCCCCCGAGCCGGTGGCGAGGTCGACGACGAGGGGGGCGGACGGCATACCCTCGCCGGCGAGGGCGTCGAGCGCGAGTGAGACGAGCGTCTCGGTCTCCGGACGCGGCACGAAAACCCCCGGCCCCACGGCGAGGTCGAGCCGGCGGAACGCGGCACGGCCGGTGAGGTGCTGGAGGGGCACCCGGTGGGCACGTTCGGCGACGAGGTCGGCATAGCCCGGCGGGGCGTCGGTGCGGCCCAGGAAGAGCAGCCGGCGGGCCTCTGCGGGCTCGACGCCGAGCGCATGCGCGGCCAGGAGGAGGGCGTCGACCGGCGCGGAGGCGATCCCCGCTTCGGCGAGCCGGTGGGTGGCGGCCCGCACGGCCGCAGCGAGCGGGGGACCCGAGGAGGCACCGGTCGGCTCCGTCGGCACAGTCGGCTCAGGCGGCACAGTCGGCTCCGTCGGCACAGTCGGCTCGCCCGGCTCGGTCACGGGGCTCCCGATCCCGCGCTCACCGTGCCCACCATGCCCACCGTGGCCACCATGCCCACCGTGGCCATCCGTTCGGCGGCGTCCGCGTCGAGGCAGGACTGCACGACCGGGTCGAGCTCGCCGTCGAGGACGAGGTCGAGGTTGTAGGCCTTGAAGCCGGTCCGGTGGTCGGCGATCCGGTTCTCCGGGAAGTTGTAGGTGCGGATCCGCTCGGAGCGGTCGACGGTTCGCACTTGCGAGCGACGGGCAGCCGACGCCTGCGCCTCGGCGGCCTCGCGGGCGGCTTGGCGCAGCCGGGCCTTGAGCACGCGCAGCGCCGACTCCTTGTTCTGCAGCTGGGACTTCTCGTTCTGGCAGGAGACGACCAGCCCCGTGGGCAGGTGGGTGATCCGCACCGCGGAGTCGGTCGTATTCACGCTCTGCCCGCCGGGACCGCTCGAGCGGTAGACGTCGATCCGCAGGTCGGCCGGTGCGATCTCGACGTCCTCGTCGTCCTCGTCGAGGTCGGGCATGACGAAGACGCCCGCCGCGGAGGTGTGGATGCGGCCTTGGCTCTCGGTCACCGGCACCCGCTGGACGCGATGGACGCCGCCCTCGAACTTCAGCCGCGCCCACGGGGCCTCGCCCGGAGCGGGACTCCCCTTGGCGCGCACGGCGAGCCGGGCCTCCTTCACCCCGCCGAGGTCGGACTCGGTCTCGTCGAGCAGTTCGGTGCGCCAGCCCCGTCGTTCGGCATAGCGCAGGTACATCCGCAGCAGGTCCCCGGCGAACAACGCCGACTCCTCGCCCCCCTCGCCGGCCTTCACCTCGAGGATCGCGTCGCGGTCGTCGTCGGGGTCGCGGGGCACGAGCAGTTCCCGCAGCCGGCCGCTCGCCGCCCCGAGGGAGGCCTCGATGACCGGCACCTCCTCGGCGAAGGCCTCGTCCTCGGTCGCGAGCTCCCGGGCGGCCTGCAGGTCCGCGTCGTTCACCGCCACCGCGCGGTATGCCGCGACGACCGGGCCGAGGGCGGCATACCGAGTGTTGACCCGGCGCAGCCGGGCGGGGTCGGCGTGGACCGCCGGATCGGCCAGGGAGAGCTCGAGCTCGGCGTGCTCGGCGACGAGGGGTGCCGCGGAGTCGAGCAGCGAGGCGACGACGGCGTCGCCCGAGGCAGAACGCGATCGCTCGCTCATCGGTCACCTCCTGCCTCTCGTCGACAGCTCGTCGACAGCTCCTCGGCGCCTGGTCCACAGCTCGCCGACACCGATCGGGTGGTGCCGGCGACGTGGCCGGGCCCGGCGCGCCGGGTGGCCGGGCACGCGAACGCCGACCAGGCGGCATACCCGCACGTGATGTGCTGCGGGTCGCGCCGGGCCGGCGGACGGTGAGCTACTTGGCGGCCTTCTTGCCGTAGCGGGCCTCGAACCGGGCCACGCGGCCACCGGTGTCGAGGATCTTCTGCTTGCCGGTGTAGAACGGGTGGCAGGCGGCGCAGACCTCGGCGTGGATGACGCCGTTCTTGGCGGTGCTGCGGGTGGTGAACGTGTTGCCGCAGGTGCAGGTCACCTGGGTCGCCCCGTAGACGGGGTGGATGTCCTTCTTCACGATGCTCTCCTTGGTCGCGTGGCGCCGGGTCGGCTCCCGCGCGATCGTGGTCGCCACGCGGTGGGTGTGCCGTGAACCGGGCCGAGGGTCAAGTCTGCCAGAGAACTGTCGCAGACATGACACCGCCCTGAACACCATTGGCGGCCCGGCTGTTCCCGAGCCGCTGCTGCCGGGATGCTGCCTGTTCGTCGAGCCGCCATCGCCACGTGGGGGGGCACTGCCGCGCGACCGGGGCTAGCCTGCACAGATGAACGAGACGGCCGGCCGATCGGCATTGGCGCCCCTGGACGAGGACTTCCACCGCGTGCTCGCGATCGTCGCGCACCCGGACGATCTCGAGTACGGCACGTCCGCCGCCGTCGACCGCTGGACCGCCCAGGGCAAGACGGTGAGCTACCTGCTGGCCACCCGCGGCGAGGCGGGGATCGACGGCATGGCGCCGGACACGGCAGCGGCGCTGCGCGAGCAGGAGGAACGGGACGGCGCGGCCGTGGTCGGCGTCGAGGACGTCCGGTTCCTCGCCCATGCCGATGGGGTGGTCGAGTACTCCGTCGCCTTGCGCGCGGACATCGCCCGGGTGATCCGGCAATGCCGGCCCGAGATCGTCATCGTCATGTCCCCCGACCTCGTCATGCCGTGGGGGCTCAACCAGGCCGATCACCGCGCGGTCGGGCTGGCGGCCCTCGACGCCTGCCGCGACGCGGGCAACCGGTGGATCCACCGCGAGCAGCTCGAGGTCGAAGGTCTGGCTCCGTGGTCGCCGACGGCAATCCTCGTCGTCGCCGGCAGCGCGCCCACGCACTACGTCGACGTCACCGGGCACCTCGAGCAGGCCGTCGGCTCGCTCGCCGCCCACGTCGAATACAACCGTGCCCTCACCGGGCCGATGAGCGACGCGCGCGCCGTGGTGACCGGGGCGCTCACCGGCGGCGCGGCTGCCCTCGGCCTGCCCGGCGTCGAGCATGCGGTCCTGTTCACCCGGTATGCCGTCTGAGCACCGGCCGCCCAGACCTCACCTCGCGCGCGACGCCGGATAGCCGGCCGACGGCATACCGCCGGCCGGGCACCGATGCCCCGGGGCGATAACGTCCTGCTCCATGCGCTGGCTCGACCTCGCCCACCAGGGCTTCGTGCTCATCGGTGCCGTGGCTTTCGCGGTGTCTGGTGCGGCCGCCGCGCTGGCGAAACGGATGGACCTGGTCGGCGTGCTCTCGCTGGCCGCGGTCACCGCGGTCGGCGGCGGGATCGTGCGCGACCTGCTCATCGGGGCGACGCCCCCCGCGGCCTTGGTCGACCCCAGCCAACTCGTGGCTGCGGTGCTCGCCGGGCTCGCGGTCTTCCTCGCCCACGGGCGGGTGCGGATGCCCCGTCGTCCGGTGCTCGTCTTCGACGCGATCGGCCTGGGGTTGTTCTGCGTCGAAGGAGCGGTCAAGGGCACGGCATACGGCCTGAGCCCGTATGCCGCTGCCCTCGCCGGGACGATCACCGGCGTGGGGGGTGGACTGCTGCGCGACGTCCTGGCCCGGGACATCCCGATGATCTTCCGGACCGACTCGCGGCTCTACGTCGTGCCGGCGCTGGCCGGCGCTGCGGGGGCGACCGCGCTGGTGGGGGTGGGGGCGGCCGCGGCGTGGACCCTCGCGGCCGTCGCCGGCGCGGTGACCGCCGTGCGGCTGCTGTCGCTGCGTTTCCGGTGGAACGCCCCGGCCTCGCGGCCCGGCACCGAGATCTGAGGTCCGCGGGAGTCGTGCCGTGCTCGGCAGCCGGCAACTCCCCACGTGAGCAGTTCCCCGACCCCCGCGTGCACCCATCACCCCGGCAACTCCCCACGAGAGCAGTTCCCCGACCCCCGCGTGCACCCATCACCCCGGCCTGTCATCCACAGGGCTGTGGATGACAGTCAGCTGCAGTTCCGTCGATCCAGGCAGAGTGCACTCATGACGACGCGCGAGCCCTCCGAGCACCGCGGTGCCCGTCACCCTCACGCTGCGCGCCCGAGCCGCCCACCCGCACGACCTTTATCGGGTGACCCGATAAAGGTGCACTCGACCCGACAAGCTTTCTCGGGTCGAGTGCCGAGTTCTCGGGTCACCCGATAATCGCGACCTGGTCGGTCAGTCGTCCTCGTCGTCGAGCTTGATCGAGGAGGTGCGCTGGACCTGGACGAGGAATTCGAGGTTGCTCTTGGTCTTCTTGAGCCGGTCGAGCAGCAATTCGATGCCCTGGGTCTCGTCGAGTGCCGAGAGCACCCGGCGCAGCTTCCACATGATCTTGAGCTCCTCGGGGGACATGAGGATGTCCTCCCGCCGGGTGCCCGAGGCGTTGACGTCGACCGCGGGGAAGATCCGCCGGTTGGCCAGCTGACGGGAGAGCTTGAGCTCCCAGTTGCCGGTGCCCTTGAACTCCTCGAAGATCACCTCGTCCATCTTCGAGCCGGTCTCGACCAGGGCCGTGGCCAGGATCGTGAGTGAGCCGCCGTTCTCGATGTTGCGCGCCGCGCCGAAGAACTTCTTCGGGGGGTAGAGCGCAGCCGAGTCGACACCACCGGAGAGGATGCGCCCGCTGGCCGGAGCGGCCAGGTTGTAGGCACGCCCGAGCCGGGTGATCCCGTCGAGTAGGACGACGACGTCGTGACCGAGCTCGACGAGGCGCTTGGCCCGCTCGATCGCGAGCTCGGCGACCGTGGTGTGGTCGTCGGCCGGGCGGTCGAAGGTCGACGCGATGACCTCGCCACGCACCGTGCGCTGCATGTCGGTCACCTCCTCGGGCCGCTCGTCGACGAGGACGACCATGAGGTGGACCTCGGGGTTGTTGGTCGTGATCGCGTTGGCGATCGCCTGCAGGATGAGCGTCTTACCCGCCTTGGGGGGGCTCACGATGAGCCCACGCTGGCCCTTGCCGATCGGCGACACGAGGTCGACGACCCGGGTGGTGATGATGTTGGAGGCGGTCTCGAGTCGCAGGCGCTCCTGCGGGTAGAGCGGGGTGAGCTTGGCGAACTCGACCCGGGTCTTGGCCACGTCCGGGTGGTCGCCGTAGACGGTGTCCAGCCGCACGAGCGGGTTGAACTTCGTTCGGTTGCCGCTGGGGCCGGTGGGTGCCTCGCCCTCGCGCACCGCCCGGACGGCCCCGGTCACTGCGTCGCCCTTGCGCAGCCCATGGCGGCGCACCATGCCCAGTGGCACGTAGACGTCGCCCGGCCCGGGCAGGTAGCCCGAGGTGCGCACGAAGGCGTAGTTGTCGAGCACGTCGAGGATGCCGGCCACCGGCACGAGCACGTCGTCGTCCGCGATCGTCACGTCCGGTTCGGCGACGTCCTGACCCATCGGCAGACCGCCCTGCTGGCCGCGGCCGCGCTTGCGGTCACGGCTGCGCTGCCGGCTACGGCGGCGCCCACGGCCGTCACCGTCGTCGTCATAGCGCCCCTGGCCCTGCTGGCCCTGGCCCTGCTGGCCATAGCGCTGCTGGCCCTGGTTGCGCTCCCGGTCGGTGCGCTCGGCGGCCTGGCCGCGGTCACCCTGGCCGCGGTCACCCTGGCCCCGGTCACCCTGGCCGCGGTCCTGCGCACGGTCACCCTGCGCACGGTCACCCTGCGCACGGTCCCCTTGGGCACGGTCCTCGCCACGCTCCGCGGCCTGAGCGCGGTCGCCCTGCGCTGCCCCCTGAGGTGCCCCTTGAGGTACCCCCTGCGGTGCGCCAGCCCGGCGGTGCTGGCCGCCAGTGCCCTGCGCCCCTGCCGCGGTCCCCGATCCGGCGCCGTTGGCGGTGCCTCGTTCGTGGTTCTGCGCGGGCGCGTCGCCGCCCGGTGCCGGCGCACGGTCGGCGCTGGACTGGGGCGCCCGATCCGTCCGCGCGTGCTCACGTGTGGCGGACGAACCGCCCTGGCGGGCCGAGATGGCCGCCACGAGCTCGTCCTTGCGCATCCGGGTGGTGCCGGTGAGGCCGAGCCCGGACGCGACGTCCTTGAGCTCGGCGAGCTTCATCCCGGTGAGGCCGCCCTTGGCGGCCCGGGAGCCGGCCACGACCTCGGTGGTTTCGGTCACGAAGGATCCTTCCCCTCGTTCGTCGGCATCCCCTCGGGGGAGCCGGGTGTGCGGTCGGCCGAACCGACCTGTGAGTTGATTCCCCGCACGCACGTGGCGTCGCAGCAGGCGTGGCCTGCCGGGTCCGGGGTGGTGCCGCCACGCTCTCTGGTGCTCGATCGACGAGCGACCCTCCCGCGTGGTGCGGCATCAATGTAACACCTTCACGGCCCCCGCTGTTCCAGGTACCCCCATTCCGCACATCTACCCGGCATCGGGCGACTCCCCCGGGTCGAGGACCCGCACACGGACCCCGGTCGACGGGATACCGGGGACGAGCCGGTCCCAGCCCTCCCCTGCGAGAACCGAGCCCGCGCGTTCGAGGGTCGTGAGCACGAGGACGCTCGGACCGGCGCCGGAGATCGCCGCGGCATGCCCCTGTGCCCGGAGCCGGTCGACGAGGGCCATCGACGCGGCATACGAGGGGCGTCGGGCCTCCTGGTGGAGCCAGTCGCGGGTGGCGGGCACGAGCAGCTCGGGGCGACGGGTGGCCGCCTCGACCAGGAGCGCGGCCCGTGCCGAGTTGGCGGCGGCCTCGCGCAGCGGCACGTGCTCGGGCAGCAGGGCGCGTGCCGTGTGGGTGGCCAGGGTCGCCTCGGGCACGAAGACGACCGCCGTGAGCTCGGGGTGCAGCGGCAGCGCCGCGGTGACGGTGCGACCCGTCGAGTCGTCGGACCAGGAGAGGGTCATCCCGCCGTGGACGGTGGCCGAGGCGTTGTCCGGGTGCCCTTCGAGCTCGCTCGCGAGGTCGTTGACGGCGGCGAGGTCGATCACGACGTCGGTTCCGGGCCCCGACACCCCGGTCTCCCCTCGGGCGGCACCTCGCGACCACGCGACGAGCCCGTATGCCGCCGCGACGCCGGCGACGATCGCCGTCGCCGACGAGCCCATCCCCCGTCCGTGCGGCACCCGGTTGCGGGTCCGCAGGAGCAGACCGTCGGGCGCGGGCGCACCCTGCTCCGCCAAGCCCCGGGCGAACGAGCGGTAGACGAGGTGCGAGGCGTCGCGGGGAACCCCCGAGGCACCCGAGCCCTCGACCTCGATCCGTAGGCCGGGCTCGGCCGTGACGAGGAAGTCGAGCTCGTCCCACACCCCGAGGGCCAGGCCGATCGAGTCGAAGCCCGGGCCGAGGTTGGCCGAGCTCGCCGGAGCCCGCACGCGCACCGCTGCGCCGACGGGCAGTCCGGTCATGGCCGCTCAGCCCTCGAGGCCCATGGCGACTGCGGCGGCGAATGCCTCGGCGGCGATCCGGGTGGGCACGACCTCGCTGCCGTCGGCGCGGCGCAGCGCCCATTGGGGGTCCTTGAGCCCGTGTCCGGTGACCGTGCAGACGATCCTGGCGCCGGCCGGCACGTCGCCCGCCTCGGCGCAGGCCAGCAGACCCGCCACCGAGGCGGCCGACCCGGGCTCGACGAAGACGCCCTCGCGGGCGGACAGGAGCCGGTGCGCGTCGAGGATCTGCTCGTCGGTCACGGCGTCGATCCGCCCGCCCGAGTCGTCGCGCGCCGCGACGGCCTGGGCCCACGAGGCGGGGTTGCCGATCCGGATCGCGGTCGCCACGGTCTCGGGCTCCTCGACCGGGTGACCGAGCACGATCGGGGCGGCACCGGCCGCCTGGAAACCCCACATCCGCGGCAGCTGCGTCGCCGGACCGCCTTGTCCTGCAACGCCTTCCGCGCCCGGGGTGCCGGTCAGGTATTCCCGGTAGCCCTGCCAGTAGGCCGTGATGTTGCCGGCGTTGCCCACGGGGAGGCAGTGGATGTCGGGCGCGTCGCCGAGGGCGTCGACGATCTCGAAAGCCGCCGTCTTCTGCCCCTCGATCCGCGCCGGGTTCACCGAATTGACGAGCTCGACCGGATAGGCCTCGGCGAGCTTGCGCGCGACGGTGAGGCAGTCGTCGAAGTTGCCCTCGACCTGCAGCAGGGTCGCCCCGTGGGCGATCGCCTGGGAGAGCTTGCCCATGGCGATCTTCCCGTCCGGCACGAGCACCGCGCAGGTCATGCCGGCCTTCGTCGCATAGGCCGCCGCGCTCGCGCTCGTGTTGCCGGTCGAGGCGCAGATGACCGCCTTGGCCCCATGGGCCGCCGCGACCGAGATCGCCGTCGTCATCCCCCGGTCCTTGAACGAGCCGGTCGGGTTGAGTCCCTCGTACTTGAGCCAGACCTGCGCGCCCACCCGCTGCGAGAGGTATGCCGCGGGGATGAGCGGGGTGCCGCCCTCGAGGAGGGTGACGACCGGCGCACCGGCGAGCGAGGGCAACCGGTCGGCGTACTCACGAATGACACCGCGCCACTGGTGGGCCATGGTCACACACCTTCCACACGCATGACGGACGTGACACCGCGCACGACGGGGAGCGCGGCAAGGGCGTCGACGGTCGCCGAGAGCGCCGCGTCGGGAGCGGCGTGGGTGACGACCACGAGGGTGGCCCGCTGGGCGCCCACGGGCTCGGCGTCCGGGTCGACGGCGACGTGGTGCTGGCGGACGGTCTCGATCGACACCTCGTGCTCGGCGAAGGCGGTGGCGATCTGGGCGAGCACACCGGGCCGGTCGGCCACGTCGAGGCTGATGTGGTATCGGGTGAGGGCCTGCCCCATGTCCAGCAGGGGGAGGTCGGCATAGGCGCTCTCCCCCGGGCCGTGGCCACCGCCCACCCGGTGACGGGCGACCGCGACGACGTCGCCGAGGATCGCGCTCGCCGTGGGATCGCCCCCGGCACCGCGGCCGTAGAACATGAGCTGGCCCGCCGCGTCGGCCTCGACGAAGACCGCGTTGAAGGCCTCGCGGACGCCGGCGAGCGGGTGGCGCCGCGGCAGCATGGCCGGGTGGACGCGCACCGACACGCCGCCGGGTCGCGCGGGCTCGTCCGCCGTGCGCTCGCAGATCGCGAGCAGCTTGACGACGCAGTCCATCTCCTTGGCGGCCGCGATGTCCGCCGCGCTCACCTCGGTGATCCCCTCACGGTGGACGTCTCTGCCGGCAACCCGGGTGTGGAAGGCGAGGCTCGCGAGGATCGCGGCCTTGGCGGCGGCGTCGAATCCCTCGACGTCGGCGGTGGGATCGGCCTCGGCATAGCCGAGGGCCTGCGCCTGACTGAGCGCCTCGGCAAAGCCCTGCCCCGAGCTGTCCATCTTGTCGAGCACGTAGTTCGTCGTCCCGTTGACGATGCCCATGACCTTGCGGACCGAGTCCCCGGCGAGGGATTCGCGCAGCGGCCGCAGCAGCGGTATGCCGCCCGCGACCGCCGCCTCGAAGTAGAGGTCGACGCCGTGCTCGGCGGCGGCGGCATAGAGGGTGGGGCCGTCCTCGGCGAGCAGCGCCTTGTTGGCGGTGACGACGGAGGCGCCGTGGGCCATGGCACGCAGCAGGAGGGTCCGCGCGGGCTCGATGCCGCCGATCACCTCGACGACGACGTCCGCCCGGGTGACCAGCTCGGCGGCGTCGGTGGTGAAACGGTCGGCGTCGACGCCGGTCGCGGAGCGGTCGCGGCCGGCCCGGCGTACCGCGATCCCCACGATCTCGAGCGGTCGACCGACCCGGGCGGCCAGGTCGTCGGCGTGCTCGGTGAGCAGGCGGGCCACGGAGGCACCCACGACCCCGCAGCCGAGCAGCGCGATCCGCACGGGGTCGCCGCCGGGCGCCGGCACGGAACTGGGTGTAGATCTCACCACGGCTGCCTATCCTCCCCCATCAGCCGGCGTCGAGCGCGAGGAGGTCCTCGATCGTCTCTCGGCGCACGAGGACCCGCGCCGCCCCGTCGCGGACGGCGA
>JAKPEG010000036.1 GCA_029552065.1 Actinomycetes bacterium | reverse complement strand
CGGCGACGACAAGCCCACGAACCGGTGCCCCGATCCGGGACAGCGGAGCCCGGCCGGGCGCCGCCTGGGCGCTCACGCCCGCCCGTCGAAGAGGCTGGTCACCGACCCGTCGGCGAAGACCTCCATGATCGCGCGCGAGATGAGCGGGGCGATCGGCAACACGGTGAGCTTCTCGAAACGCTTGTCCGGCGGGATCGGCAGCGTGTCGGTGACGATGACCTCGGTCGCGGCCGACGCCCGCAGTCGATCGACGGCGGGGCCGGAGAGGATCGCATGGGTGGCGGCGACGACGACTTGAGCGGCGCCCTGGGCGAGGATCGCGTCGGTCGCCTTGGTGATCGTGCCGGCGGTGTCGATCATGTCGTCGACGAGGATGCACACCCGGCCTTCGACGTCGCCGACCACGCGGTTGGCCACGACCTCGTTCGGACGGGTGATGTCCCGGGTCTTGTGGACGAAGGCGAGCGGTGCGCCGCCGAGGCGGGCGGACCACTGCTCGGCAACCTTGATCCGACCCGCGTCCGGTGACACGACAGCCAGGTCGCGGTCGCCGTATCTCGCCCGCACGTGGTCGGCGAGCAGCGGCAACGCCATGAGATGGTCGACCGGTCCGTCGAAGAAGCCCTGGATCTGCGCGGTGTGCAGGTCGACGACGATGAGCCGGTCGGCCCCGGCGGTGCGGAACAGGTCGGCCATGAGCCGGGCGGAGATCGGCTCGCGGCCCCGGTGCTTCTTGTCCTGGCGGGCATAGCCATAGAAGGGCAGCACGACGGTGATCCGCTTGGCCGAGGCCCGTTTGAGGGCGTCGACCATGATGAGCTGCTCCATGATCCACTCGTTGATCGGCACGGTGTGGCTCTGGATGACATAGGCGTCGCAGCCGCGCACCGACTCCTCGTAGCGCACGTAGATCTCGCCGTTGGCGAACTCGTAGGCCTGGGTCGGCACGACGTGGATGCCGAGCTCCCCCGCGACCGCGTCGGCGAGCTCGGGATGGGCCCGGCCGCTGAAGATCATGAGGTGCCGCTTGGTCTTCTTGCGGATGACGGTCACGCCTGCTCTCCCTGCTCGGTTGCGAGCGCTGCTTCGGCCGCCCGGGCAGCTGCCGTCCCCGGGCGGTGGGCGGGCACCCAGCCCTCGAGGTTGCGTTGGGCGCCCCCGCTCACGGCGAGCGCTCCGGGCGGGACGTCCTGCCGCAGCACCGTGCCGGCCCCGGAATAGGCGCCGTCGCCGACGGTGAGCGGTGCGACGTACATCGTGTCGCTGCCCATCCGGCAGTGGTCGCCGACGACGGTGCGGTGCTTGTCGACCCCGTCGTAGTTGACGAAGACCGACGAGGCCCCGATGTTGCTGTCCACCCCGATCGTCGCATCGCCCACGTAGGACAGGTGCGGGATCTTGGACCCGGCCCCGATCTGGGCGTTCTTCGTCTCGACGAAGGTGCCGATCTTGCCCTCGGCGCCCAGCTCCGTCCCCGGCCGCAGATAGGCCCACGGGCCGACGGTGGCGCCCGGGCCGATCACCGCGAGCAGGGCCTGCGCGCGGCATACGGTCGCGCCGTCGCCCACCTCGGTGTCGGTGAGCGTCGTGTCGGGACCGATCTCGCAGTCGGCGCCCACGCTCGTCGCGCCGAGCAGCTGGGTGTGCGGGTGGACGATCGTGTCGCGGCCGACCGAAGCGGTCGTGTCGATCCACGTCGTGGCCGGGTCGCGGACGATCGCGCCCTCGCGCATCGCGGCCTCGACGGTGCGCCGGTTGAGCTCGGCGCCGAGCCGGGCGAGCTGCACCTTGTCGTTGACCCCCTCGGTCTGCCAGACGTCGGCGATCGCGTATGCCGCGACCGCTCGCCCCTGGGCGCGCGCATAGCCGAGCACGTCGGTGAGGTACTTCTCGCCCTGGGCGTTGTCGGTCGTGAGAGCGGCGAGCCCCGCCCGCAGCAACCCGCTGTCGAAGGCGTAGATCCCGGAGTTGACCTCGGTGAGGGCCCGTTCGGCGTCGGTGGCGTCCTTGTGCTCGACGATCCGGGCAACCCCCCCGGCGGCGTCGCGGACGATCCGTCCGTAGCCGGTCGGATCGTCGATGTGGGCGGTGACGACGGTCACCGCGCTCCCGGCGCTCGCATGCGCGGTGAGCAGGTCGGCGAGCGTGCTCGAGGTGAGCAACGGCACGTCGCCGTAGGTGACGACGACGGTGCCCTCGAGGTCGGCCGGCAACGCCGCGAGGCCGCACTCGACGGCCCGGCCGGTGCCCTTGATCTCGTCCTGGTCGGCGACGAGGGCGTCCGGGTCGCATTCGGCGATGTGCGCGGCGACCCGGTCGCGTTCGTGCCGCACGACGACCTGCAGGTATGCCGGTTCGACGCCGCGAGCGGCGGCGATCGCGTGGTGCACGAGGGAGCGCCCGCCGATCGTGTGCAGGACCTTGGGGATGCTCGACTTCATCCGCGTGCCCTCGCCTGCGGCGAGGACGATCACGGCGACCGGGCGCGGATAGGTCACGGCCCAGGATCCTACCGGCCGGTCGGAGCGGTCGTTTCCCGGCCGGACGGTGGCGCTGGCTCCCCGGGCTGGAATCGAACCAGCGTCGCTAATCCTGATTCAAAGTCAGGCGGGCCCTGCCAGCAGACCAACCGGGGATCGGACCGGACAAGGCTAGCCGCTGCGCGCACCCCCGGCCGACCCGGCACAATGGCGGGGTGACCCCCCGACCCGAAGGCTCCGCTCGCCGTGCCCGGATGACCGGGACCGAGCGTCGGGCCCAGCTCGTCGACGTGGGTCGCTCGGTCTTCGCGGCGCGCGGCTTCGAGGCGGCGACCGTCGAGGAGATCGCGGCCAAGGCGGGGGTGAGCAAGCCGGTCGTCTACGAGCACTTCGGCGGCAAGGAGGGGCTGTATGCCGTCGTCGTCGACCGCGAGATGAG
>JAKPEG010000028.1 GCA_029552065.1 Actinomycetes bacterium | reverse complement strand
CGGAACCGGATGGGCTCCGCAAGACCTGTGCTGACCAATGTGCCGGCGTGTCCGTCGATCATCGCGCCGATGTCCTCCAGCGCGCCGATCACCGCGCGCCGCCCCGTGGCGGTCGCGAAGGCCGCCGCCGCCTCGACCTTGGGCCCCATCGACCCGGCCGGATAGCCCTGGGCGAGCAGCCACTCGGGCGTCGCGGCGGCGATCTGGCGGGCGGACGGCATACCCCAGCCGTCGAGGACCGCGGGCACGTCGGTGGCCATGACGAAGACGTCCGCGCCGAGCTCGCGTGCGAGGACGCCCGAGGCGAGGTCCTTGTCGACGACGGCCTCGACCCCGGCCAGGACGTTGACCGGCCGGCCCGCCTCGTCGCGCTCGAACATCGTCGGTATGCCGCCCCCGCCGGCCGCGATGACGACGCATCCCGCGCGCAGCAGCAGGTCGACGGGGCGGATCTCGAAGATCCGCACCGGTTTGGGGGAGGGGACGACCCGGCGCCAGTGCGGGCCGTCGGGTTTGACGGTCCAGCCACGTTCGGCGGCCAGGGCGCGGGCGGTCGGTTCGTCGTAGACCGGGCCGACGAACTTCGTCGGGTCGTCGAAGGCCGGGTCGTCGGGGTCGACCTCGGTCATCGTCAACAGCGTTGCCAGCGGCTGGCTCTCGGGCAGGAGGTTGCCGAGCTCCTGCTCGATGAGATAGCCGATCATCCCGTCGGTCTGCGCGCCGAGCAGGTCCAAGGGGTATGCCGCGACGTCCGGCAACGCGGCGGCCTGCAGGGCGAGCAGCCCGACCTGGGGTCCGTTGCCGTGGGTGATGACGAGCTCGTGTTCGCGGGCCAGTGGGGCCAGGGCCGCGGCGGCGGCGCGGACGTTGGCGCGCTGGTTCTCGGCGGTGGGCGGCTCACCACGGCGCAGCAGGGCATTGCCGCCGAGGGCGACGACGATCCGCATGTCCGTGGGGCCTCCTTGTCCCACTCTCGAGGGTAGCCGGGCGGCGGCATACCCCGGAGGACTCTCGTCCCCACACTCTGGGGGTGGGCGGCCTAGCCTGGGGCGCATGGCCGCAGCGTCGGGGCACGTCGTCATTGCGTGCGACAAGTTCAAGGGTTCGCTCACCGCGACCGAGGTTGCCGAGGCGATCCGCGAGGGTGTGCAGGCGGCGGCTCCGGGTCGCGAGGTCCGGGCGGTGCTCGTCGCCGACGGCGGGGACGGCACGCTCGCGGCGGCCGAGTCGGTCGGCTTCCGGCACATCCCGCTCACCGTCGCCG
>JAKPEG010000024.1 GCA_029552065.1 Actinomycetes bacterium | reverse complement strand
CGCGACCCCCTCCCCCCTCTCCTCCCGCGAAACCCACCCCCCTCTCCTCCCGCGAGGGATGGGTTGTTGTCGTCATCGGGCTGCTTGACGACAACAACCCATCCCTCGCGCGTTCGAGTCCGCACGTCGTCCCCGCCTCGCGAGGGCCGGCCCACGCCGGGTTCGTCCGGATCGTGGACCCGTCCCGCGCGGCTCAATAACTCATGCTTATGGTTTTCAACATGTCAGCTAATCGGACGGGGTCTCCGTCGTGAGCGTCGACTCTCCCCCGGTGGCGCAGGTCCGCCCGTCGCGGTCGGGTCGATCCAACGGTCAGTGGGCGCTCGACGGCCGGGAACCGCTCAACCCCAACGAGGTTGTCAAGGCCGCCGGCGGAGGCTTGGAGGTCCGCGAGCGGATCGAGACGATCTACTCCCGCGAGGGCTTCGACTCGATCCCGACCGACGACCTGCACGGACGTTTCCGCTGGTGGGGGCTCTACACCCAGCGCCGCCCCGGGATCGACGGCGGGCGCACCGCCTCGCTCGAGCCGCACGAGCTCGAGGACAGCTACTTCATGCTCCGCGTGCGTATCGACGGCGGCGCGCTCACCCGCGAGCAGTTGCGCGTCGTCGCCGCCATCTCGACCGACTTCGCCCGCGACACCGCCGACATCAGCGACCGGCAGAACATCCAGTACCACTGGATCCGGGTCGAGGACGTCCCCGAGATCTGGCGCCGGTTGGAAGCCGTGGGTTTGCAGACGACCGAGGCCTGCGGCGACACCCCTCGAGTCATCCTCGGCTCGCCGCTGGCCGGGGTAGCCGCCGACGAGATCGTCGACCCCACGCCGGTCATCGAAGCGATCCAGCGGGACTACGTCGGCGACCCCGAGTTGGCCAACCTCCCCCGCAAGTTCAAGAGCGCGATCACCGGCCATCCGAGCCTCGACGTCGTCCACGAGATCAACGACATCTCCCTCGTCGGCGTGGTCCACCCCGTGCTCGGCCCCGGCTACGACCTCTGGGTCGGCGGCGGGCTCTCGACCGCGCCGCGGCTGGCCGAGCGCCTCGGCGCCTTCGTCCCGCCCGGGCAGGCGGCCGAGGTCTGGTATGCCGTGATCCGCCTGTTCCGCGACTACGGCTTCCGCCGGCTGCGCAACAAGGCCCGGCTCAAGTTCCTGCTCGCCGATTGGGGTGCCGAGCGTTTCCGCGAGGTGCTCGAGACCGAGTTCCTCGGGCATGCGCTGCCCGACGGACCGGCGCCCGCGCCCGCGGCATACCCCGGTGACCATGTGGGGGTCCACGCGCAGAAGGACGGCCGCGCCTACGTGGGCGCAGCACCGGTCGTGGGCCGCGTGAGCGGCACGATCCTCGCCGGGATCGCCGACGCGATGGAGCGCGCCGGGACCGAGCGGCTGCGGCTCACCCCGCACCAGAAGCTCGTCGTGCTCGACGTGCCCACCGACCGGGTCGACGCCCTCGTGGCCGATCTCGACACGCTCGGGCTCTCGACGGCCCCCTCACCCTTCCGCCGTTCGACGATGGCGTGCACGGGGATCGAGTTCTGCAAGCTCGCCATCGTCGAGACCAAGGCGACCGCGGCCCAGGCGGTCGCGGAGCTCGAGCAGCGACTCGCCGGCATCGCCATCGACCCGCCGATCTCGTTGCACGTCAACGGATGCCCCAACAGCTGCGCCCGCATCCAGACCGCCGACATCGGGCTCAAGGGCCAGATCGTCACGATCGACGGAGAGCAGGTCCCCGGCTTCCAGGTGCACCTCGGCGGCGGGCTCGCCTCCGCCGACCGCGACGAGGCGGGCCTCGGCCGCACCGTCCGTGGACTCAAGGTGACCGCCGACGGTCTGCCCGACTACGTCGAGCGGGTCGTGCGCCGCTTCCTCGCCGCGCGCACCGACGGCGAGACCTTCGCCGCCTGGGTGCACCGCACCGACGAAGAGGAGTTGCAATGAGCCGCCGCAGCGACACCACCCTGCGCGAACTCGTCGCCCAGGGTGAGCGCGAGCTCCAGGGCGCGAGCGCCGAGCAGGCGATCGCCTGGACGGCGCGGCATTTCGCCGGTTCGGTGGCGGTGGCCTGCAGCATGGCCGACGCCGTGTTGCCCGGGCTGGTCGCCGACGCGCTGCCCGGCGTGGACGTGCTCTTCCTCGACACCGGCTACCACTTCACCGACACCCTCGTCACCCGCGACATCGTCGCCGACGAGCTCGACGTGCGCGTCGTCGACGTCCGCCCCCGCCTGAGCGTGGCGGAGCAGGACGCGGCATACGGGGCGCAGCTGTGGCAGCGCGACCCGGGAGCCTGCTGCCGGATGCGCAAGGTCGAGCCGTTGCGTGCGGCGCTGGGTGGCTACGAGGCGTGGATCACCGGGGTGCGTCGCGACGAGGGCCCGACCCGGGCCGGCACGCCGATCGTCACCTGGGACGAGGGTTTCGGCCTGGTCAAGGTCAACCCGCTCGTCGACTGGACTTTCGAGCGACTGCTCACGTATGCCGCGCAGCATCGCCTCCCGGTCAACCTCCTGGTGAGCAACGGCTATCCGTCGATCGGGTGCGAGCCGTGCACCCAAGCGGTGGCCGAGGGCGAGGACCCGCGTGCCGGTCGCTGGGCGGGTTTCGCCAAGACCGAATGCGGGCTGCACGCATGACGATCACCGCCGCCGACCGCGAGAGCCCAGCAGACACCGGCATACGCACCCTCAGCCAGCTCGACGCCCTCGAGGCCGAGGGGATCGCCGTCATCCGCGAGATCGCCACCGAGCTCGAGCGCCCGGTGCTGCTCTTCAGCGGCGGCAAGGACTCGGTCGTCATGCTCCACCTGGCGAGCAAGGCCTTCTGGCCCGCGCCGATCCCCTTCCCGGTCATGCACGTCGACACGGGGCACAACTTCCCCGAGGTGCTCGCCTACCGCGATGCGACCGTGGCGCGGCTCGGCCTGCGGCTCGTCGTCGCCTCGGTGCAGGACTGGATCGACGACGGCCGGCTGACCGAGCGCTCCGACGGCACCCGCAACCCACTGCAGACCCAGCCGTTGCTCGCCGCGATCGCCGAGCACCGCTTCGACGGAGTCTTCGGCGGGGGCAGGCGCGACGAGGAGAAGGCCCGCGCCAAGGAGCGCGTGGTGAGCCTGCGGGACGCCTTCGGACAGTGGGACCCCAAGAACCAGCGGCCCGAACTCTGGAACCTCTTCAACCCGCGACATCGCCCGGGTGAGCACGTGCGCGTCTTCCCGCTGTCCAACTGGACCGAACTCGACGTGTGGCGCTACATCGAGCGGGAGGCCATCGAGCTGCCCTCGCTCTACTACGCCCACCGACGCGAGGTCTTCCACCGCGACGGGATGTGGCTGGCGGTCGGGCCGTGGTCGTCACCGCGCGCGGGTGAGACCGTGACCCAGCGGGTCGTGCGCTATCGCACGGTCGGCGACATGTCCTGCACCGGCGCCGTCGACAGCAGTGCCGCGACCGTCGCGGACGTCGTCGCCGAAGTCGCCGCGTCGACCCTCACCGAGCGGGGGGCGACGCGCGCCGACGACCGGCTCTCCGAGGCCGCCATGGAGGACCGCAAGAAGGAGGGCTACTTCTGATGTCCACCCTCCTGCGGCTGGCCACCGCCGGCTCGGTCGACGACGGCAAATCGACCCTCGTCGGACGGCTGCTGCACGACACGAAGTCGGTGTTGTCCGACCAGCTCGCCGCGGTCGAGCGGGTATCCCGTGACCGTGGGCTCACCGGGGCCGACCTCGCACTGCTCACCGACGGCCTGCGGGCCGAGCGCGAGCAGGGCATCACCATCGACGTCGCCTACCGCTATTTCGCTACCGCGACAAGGAGTTTCATCCTCGCGGACTGCCCGGGCCACGTCCAGTACACCCGCAACACCGTCACCGGCTCCTCGACCGCCGATGTGGTCGTGCTGCTCGTCGACGCCCGGCACGGGGTGGTCGAGCAGACCCGGCGGCACCTCGCCGTCGTCGCGCTGCTGCGCGTGCCGCACGTGATCATCGCGGTCAACAAGGTGGACCTGGTCGGCTTCTCGGCCACGGCCTATGGTCGGGTCCAGGAGCAGGTGCGCGCCGTCGCCGCCGAGCTCGGCCTGGCCGACGTGCAGACGATCCCGGTGAGCGCGCTCGACGGGGACAACGTCGTCGACCGCTCGACCCGGATGCCCTGGTATGCCGGCCCGGCACTGCTCGAACTGCTCGAGGCCCTCCCCGGTGCCGACGACCCCGCGCACGAGTCCTTCCGGCTGCCCGTGCAACTGGTCGTCCGCCCGCAGTCGGCCGCCCTCGACGGAGCGAGCGTCGACTACCGCGGGTATGCCGGGCAGGTCGCGTCCGGCGTCGTGCGGATCGGCGACGAGGTCGTCGTGCTCCCCTCCGGCCGGCGCAGCACGGTCGTCGGCATCGACCTCGGCGCGGTCGAGCTCGCCGAGGCGCACGCCCCGCAGTCGGTGACCGTGCGTCTCGCCGACGATCTCGACATCTCCCGGGGCGACGTCCTCGCCGCCGCCGACGCGGCGCCGACCCCGGTGAGCGACACCGCGGCCGTTCTCTGCTGGCTCGGCGACGCCCCGTTGCGCCCCGACGCACGGCTGCTGCTCAAGCACGGCACCCGCACCGTGCGGGCCATCGTCTCGTCGATCGACAGCCGGCTCGACCTCGACACGCTCGCCCCGGTGCACACGGACTCGCTGTCGCTCAACGACATCGGGCGGGCCACCCTCCGCCTCGCCGCACCTCTCCCGCTCGAGCCCTATGCCGTGTCCCGCCGCAGCGGGTCCTTCCTGCTCATCGAACCGGCCAGCGGTGCGACCCTCGCGGCCGGCATGGTCGGCGACCACGACGTCGTGAGCGCGGCAGGCGTCGCCGGCGACGAGACGGGTTGGGACTTCTGATGGCACTGCCCCTGGCCGTGGATCTCACCGAACGTCTTGTCGTCGCGATCGGGGGTGGGCCGGTGGCTGCCCGGCGGGTGCACGCCTTCCTCGACGAGGGGGCGCACGTCCGCGTGGTCGCGCCGTGGCTGTGCGAGCCGCTGCGGGCCCTCGCCGACGACGGGCGGGTTGCGTGGCTCCCCCGCGACTACGCCGGACCCGACGACCTCGACGGCGCCTGGCTCGTCCATACGGCGACGGGTGACCGATCCACCGACGCCGCGGTTCGCGCAGCTGCCGCCGCGTCCCGGATCTGGTGCGTCGACGCGACCGCGGCCGGGGCGACCTCGGCCGCCGTGATGGCCCGCGCGACCGTGAGCACTCCCGACGGCACGATCACCGTCGCCACTCACGCCGCCGGAGACCCACGCCTGGCCACGGCCGTCCGCGATCAGATCTCTGCGGACCTCGCCCAGGGCCGGATCCCGCTGCAACGCAGGCGTCCCCGTCAGCCCGGCCAGGTCGGCTGGGTGGCGCTCGTCGGTGGCGGCCCCGGCGCAGACGGCTTGCTCACCGCCCGCGGTCACGAGCTGCTCGCGGCGGCCGACGTCGTCGTCGTCGACCGCCTCGCCCCCCGCGCAGTGGTCGAGCGGCTGCCGGCTTCGGTGCGGGTGATCGACGTGGGCAAGGCGCCCGGACATCACGCCCTCTCCCAGGAGCGGATCAACGAGGTGCTCGTCGAGCAGGCGCGCGCCGGGTATGCCGTGGTGCGGCTCAAGGGCGGCGACCCTTACGTGTTGGGTCGCGGCGGCGAGGAGCGGCTCGCCTGCGAAGCGGCCGGCATCGCGGTCGAGGTCGTGCCCGGGGTGACCAGCGCTGTCGCGGTGCCCGCTGCGGCCGGCATACCGGTCACCCATCGCGGGGTGGCGCGCGGCTTCACGGTCGTCACGGGCCACGAGGACCTGCCGGAGCTTCCGTCCGGACGCGACCACACCCTCGTGCTGCTCATGGGCGTGGCCACCCTCGCCCGCAGCGTCCAGCTCCTGTTGGCCAGCGGCCGTGACCCCGAGTGTCCGGTCGCCGTCGTCGAGCGCGGCTGCACCCCCAGCCAGCGCACGACGATCGGCACCCTGCGCACCATCGCGGACGTCGCAGCCGCCGCCGGGGTCGACAACCCGGCCGTGGTCGTCGTCGGCGATGTCGTGCGCCTGCACCCCCACTTCGTGCACGACTGACAGACGGGATCCACCCTCATGAACAAGCTCCTCGTGCTCGGCCTCGTCGGATTCGCGGCCCAGCTCGTCGACGGCGCCCTCGGGATGGGCTACGGCGCCACCTCGTCCTCGCTCCTGCTGCTCGCCGGGCTCACCCCGGCCGCGGCCAGCGCCTCGGTCCACTTCGCCGAGCTCGGCACCAACCTCGTCTCCGGCGCTTCGCACTGGCGCCTGGGCAACGTGGACTGGCCGCTCGTCTGGCGGCTCGGCGTTCCCGGCGCCGTCGGCGCCTTCGCCGGCGCCACGCTGCTGTCCGAGCTGTCGACCGAGGCCGCGGCTCCCGTGATGGCCGTGTTGCTCATCGCCCTCGGGGTCTTCATCCTCACTCGGTTCGCCGTGCGGCCACCGCGAGCGGTCCACGCACACCGCTCTCCGCACGGCAACCGCTTCCTCGCCCCGCTCGGGCTCGTCGGCGGCTTCGTCGACGCGACCGGGGGTGGCGGCTGGGGGCCGGTCTCGACGACCGCGCTGTTGTCCGCCGGACGGACCAAACCGCGCCACGTCGTCGGCTCCGTCGACACCTCCGAGTTTCTCGTCACCGTCTCGGCAAGCCTGGGCTTCCTCATCGGCCTGGGAACCTCGGGCATCACGTGGGCCTACGTCGGGGTGCTGCTGCTCGGCGGCCTCATCGCTGCCCCCTTCGC
The DNA here is from genome assembly GCA_029552065.1 of Actinomycetes bacterium. Classification (GTDB taxonomy): domain Bacteria; phylum Actinomycetota; class Actinomycetes; order Actinomycetales; family Dermatophilaceae; genus Phosphoribacter. The sequence continues at coordinate 43,172 of JAKPEG010000024.1, read as the reverse complement.
CGCCTGGCTGGTCTCCAAGCTGCCGGCCGCGGTGCTGGGCTCGGCCGTCGGCGGGCTCATCGTCATCACCAACCTGCGCACCCTCGGCAAGTCCTCCGACTTCGTCGCCGCGCACAGCACGGCGCTCTACGTCGGGGTCTCGCTGGCCTGGATCGCCTTCGTCGCCCTGTCCGTCCGGGCCCACCGAGCCAGCCTCGTGGGTCGCCTCTCCCCCGAGAGCCCGGTGTCGGCCTCCCAGGCGTCCTGAGCGGCGGCATACCGATGCCGGAGTCGGGCGGGCGACAAGTCGCCGGTGCACGAGCGGACCGACCGGCCCGACCGGTCGTCCTGGCGGCACACGGAACCTCCGATCCGGCCGGGCGGCGCACCCTCGAGGCGGTCCGCGACGGCGTCGCGGACCGCCTCGGCGCGCCGGTCGGACTCGGTTTCGTCGATCTCGCGAGTCCGGGGCTCGCCCACGTGCTGGCCTCGCTCCCGGACGCCCTCGTCGTGCCGATGTTCGTCACCGCGGGCTACCACGTCGAGGTCGACGTGCCCCGTGCGGCACGGCAGTCGGGAGCCCTGGTGAGCGAGCACCTCGGTGCCGGTGCGGCACTCGCCCGGGCGCTGCTGGCCCGGGCGCAGGAAGCACAACCCGACCCGGACGCAATCGCGGTGCTGGCAGCGGGATCGAGCTCGGCCTCCGCGCGAGACGAGGTGGTGACGCTCGGCGCGACCCTCGCCCAGCTCTGCGGGGTGACGGTCTCCGTCGGCTTCCTCTCCGGTCCGGGACCGAGCGCGCACACGGCCCTCGTTGCCGCAGACCGCGGGGACCGACCGGTCGCCGTGCCGGCCCTGCTCGCACCGGGCCACTTCAGCCGCGCCGCCACGCAGCTGAGCGGGACGCGCGGCATACCGCTGGGTGCCGTGCTCGGGGCGCATCCGGCCGTGCTCGACGTCGTCGTGGCCCGGCTGGGCGCAAGGCCGGCGGCGATGCCCGTCCTCCCGCGAGGGGGCATCAGGTATGCCGGGTGACCCGAAAACCCTTACGCGACAAGCATGTCGACAAAACACTTTCGGTGAGCCGACGGACAGGAAAGCCCCATCGGGGGGTTACCATCGCCGGGTGCCCCTCGTGGTCGTCGGCGCCAGCCACCACCAACTCGGGTCCGAGGATCTCGCCACGCTCGAGCTCCACGGCCCGCACATCGCGGCATCCCTCACCCGTTCGAGGCGGTCGTCAACCGCTGCGACGCCCGTCATCGCGGGTCACGTCCTGCTCGCGACGTGCAACCGGTTCGAGCTCTATCTCGATTCCGCGAGCTTCCACGGCGGGGTCGAGGCGGCGCTCGCGGCCGTGCGCGCAGCCCTGCCCGACCGCCTCGACGTCGTCGATGCCATGCAGGTGCACGCCGGCGAGAGCGTGGTGGAGCACCTCTTCTCGGTGGCCTGTGGGCTGGACTCGATGGTCGTCGGCGAGGCCCAGATCGCCGGGCAGGTCCGGGCCGCCCTCGCCGCGGCGCAGGAGAGCGCCACCCCGGCCCTGCGGCGGCTCTTCCAGGACGCGCTCACCACCGCGAAGGCGGTCGCGACCGACACCGAGCTCGGGGCCTCCGGCCGCTCGCTCGCCTCCGTCGGACTCGACCTCGTCGAACAGCGCCACGGCCGGATGCAAGGACGCCGCGCCCTGGTCGTGGGCACCGGGGACTTCGCGGGGGTCGTCGTCGCCGAGTTGGCCCGGCGCGGCGCCGGGCACGTGGAGGTCTACTCCCGCACCGGTCGGGCCGAGGCCTTCGCCGCCAGCCACCCGGACGTCGACGCCGTCCCTGCGGGCGGTCTCGCCGCGGCACTGGCGCGAGCCGACGTGCTCGTCCTGTGCAGCCGACCCGGCGCCGAGCCGCTCGACGCCCCCACGGTCGCCCGCGCCCGGGCCGGCGCCACCGAGGTCCTGCCGGTCCTCGACCTGTCGACCTCCGGCGAACTCACCCCTGCCGCCTGCGCGCTCGTCCACGTCGACGTGCTCACCCTCGACGAGATCGGGGCCCACGCCCCCGACGAGCACGCCACGGCGCTCGTCGCGGCGCAGGAGACCGTGGAGCGGGGAGTCGCGGCATACCTGCACGTCGAGGAGGGTCGCACGGCAGCACCGGCGGTGACGGCGATGCGCTCTTACGTGAGCCAGATCATCGCTCGCGAGACCGAGTTGGCGATCCGCCGTCACCCGCCCGAGACCGCCGAGGCGATCGCCCGGTCGTTGCGACGGGTGTCGGGTGCCCTGTTGCACACGCCGAGCGTGCGCGCGGCCGAACTCGCGCGCACGGGTGGCCTGGACGACTACGTCGAGGCGATGCACACGCTCTTCGGCATCGTCGTCGAGGAGCGCTGATGCTCCGCCTGGGCACCCGCACCAGCCTGCTCGCGCGCACCCAGTCGACGCTCGTCGCAGGGCTGGTCGAGAAGGCGCTCGGCGAGCCGTGTGAACTGGTCCCGATCCGCACCGACGGCGACGACCCGGCCCTGCGGCTGGACGCGCCCAGCCGCCCAGGCATCTTCGTGGCCACCCTGCGTGAGGCACTGCTCGCCGGTTCGGTCGACCTGGTCGTCCACTCCTTCAAGGACCTGCCCTCCGCGCCCGTCCCGGGACTCGTCGTCGCCGCCGTGCCCGAACGTGGCGACCCCGCCGACGTGCTCGTCGCGACCGGCGATGCCACCCTCGCGCAGCTCCCACCGCGCGCACGGGTGGGGACGAGCAGCCCGCGTCGTGCCGCAGCGCTCCTGCGCGCGCGCCCCGATCTGCGGGTGGAGCCCGTCCGCGGCAACATCGACACCCGCCTCGGCCTGGTCTCCTCGGGCACGCTCGACGCGATCGTGCTCGCTAAGGCGGGTTTGGACCGGATCGGTCGCGCAGTGCCGCAGGCCGCCCTGCTCGACCCGACCGTCATGCTCCCGGCCCCCGCCCAGGGCGCTCTCGCCGTCGAATGTCGGCTCGACGACCCGCTCGCCGCCCTCCTGGCCACCCTCGACCACTCCCCGAGCCGATGCGTCGTGACCGCCGAACGCGCTGTCCTGCAAGGCGTCGAGGCCGCCTGCACGACCGCCGTCGGGGCGCACGCGCAGTATGCCGCGGGCATCCTCGAGTTGCGGGCCGACCTGTCCGGCCACCGTGGGGTCGCCTACGTCCAGCGCTATGCCGCGCTCGCGTTGCCCGACTCGGGCGACCTGGCGGCGGCTCACCAGCTCGGGCTCGACGTGGCTGCCGCCCTCCTGGACGGAGCGGGCCGCTGAGCCCTCGGGGCGAGCGCCGCCCGCGGGTCCTGCTCGTGCGGCCCGACGAGGTCGGTCCCGCGGCAGGCTCCCGCGAGCGACCCGGATCGGGCAACGCGCGGGACTCCGCGGCCCTGGCGGCCGTGGGACTCGAGCCCGTCGTCGACCCCTACCTCCAGGTGTCGCCGGTCGCCGACCCGGAGCCGGCCCGGCGGCTCGCCGCGCGACTGCCGGTGGCCGGCTGGCTCGTGCTCAGCTCTGCACGCACGATCCCCGCGTGGGAGGCGCTCGTCGGTGCGGACGCCTTGGGCGAGGCGCTCGTCGCAGCCGGGCGGGTCGGCCTCACGGTGGCCGCCGTCGGACCGGTCACCGCGGCGAGCCTTCCCGAGGGGATCCCGGTGGACCTGATCGCCCACCGGCCGCACGCCCAGGCCCTGCTGGCGGATCTGCTCGCGGTGCAGCCCACGCCCTCGCGGGCCCTCCTGCCGGGCAGCGCCGCCGCCCGGCCCACCCTCGCCGACGGACTGCGGGCGGCCGGCTGGCAGGTCGAGGCGGCGGCCGTCTACGACACGCAACCGGTCACCGCCACCCCCGCCACAGCCGCCGCGGTCGCTGCGGGCCGCTCGGCCGGCTCGGCTGGCTCGGCCGACTCCCTCGGCTCCGTCGGCTCGCAGGGCATCGACGCCGTCCTCCTGCGCTCCCCGAGCGCCGTGGCCGCCGTGGCCCGGTATGCCGTCCGCCCCGGTTCCGGTCTCGTCGTCGCCACCGTCGGGCCGACGACCACCGCAGCCGCCCGGGCCCGGGGATGGCGCCCCTTGTCATTCCCCGACCCCGACCCCGAGCGGGTGGCCGAGCGGCTCGCCGCCGCTCTCGCGCAGGCGGGCGGACGGCATACCGACGAAGACCCGACGACCTCGCGAGGACCGCAGTGAGCGCGCCCGACACCAGCCCCCTCCTACGTGCCCTGCGCGGCGACCGACCCGACCGACTACCGGTGTGGTTCATGCGCCAGGCCGGTCGCTCGCTGCCGGAGTACCGCGCGGCCCGCCGGGGCACCGCGATGCTCGACGCCTGTCTCACTCCTGCGCTGGCCGCCGAGATCACCTGTCAGCCGGTGCGCCGGCACGGGGTGGACGCGGCCGTCTTCTTCTCCGACATCGTCGTCCCGGTGCGCCTGGCCGGGGTCGGCGTGCAGATCGCTCCGGGCGTCGGGCCGGTCCTCGAGCGACCGGTGCGCACCGCGCGCGAGGTCGCCGCGCTGCCCGAACTCGATCCTGCGGCGCTCGAGCCGATCCGCGAGGCGGTCGGGCTGGCCATTGCCGAGCTCGGCCCGACCCCGCTCATCGGTTTCGCGGGCGCCCCGTTCACGGTGGCGTCTTATCTCGTCGAAGGGCGGCCGAGCCGCGAATTGGCTCTCACACGAGCCCTGTTGCGCGAGGATCCCTCGACCTGGCACGCCCTGCTCGGCTGGGTCGCCCGGGCCAGCACCGCCTTTCTGCAGGCCCAGATCGAGGCGGGGGCGAGCGCGGTGCAGCTGTTCGACTCGTGGGTGGGGGCGCTCTCGGAGGCGGACTACCGGGAGGCAGTCATGCCGCATTCGGCTGCGGTCCTCGCAGCGGTGCGTGGGCTGGGCGTCCCGCGCATCCACTTCGGCACCGGCACGGCGCATCTGCTGTGCGCGCTCCACGAGGCGGGCGCCGACGCGGTCGGCGTCGACGCGCAGACCCCACTCGACGAGGCCGTCGCGACCCTCGGCAGTCGAGTTCCGGTGCAGGGCAACATCGACCCGCAGGTGCTCGGCGCCCCGTGGGCCGTGGTCGATGAGCACGTCCGCGACGTGGTCCGCAGGGGGGCAGCAGCACCGGCGCACGTGGTCAATCTCGGACACGGGGTGCCGCCCGACACCGACCCCGACGTGCTGACCCGGCTCGTCGCGCTCGTCCACTCGCTCGGCTCCGGCAGTGAGCCGTCGCCGGAGCGGGGGCCCCCCGTGGCCGCGGAGACGACGTCGTGACGGCATACGACCTGCTCGTCGTGGGCGCGGGAATCACCGGGCTGGCCGCAGCCTGGGAGGCCAGCAGCGCAGGCGCGCGCGTCCTGGTGGTCGACCCCGCGGCGGCTGTCGGCGGCAAGGTGCGCACGGAGCGCACGGACGGGCTCGTCGTCGAGCACGGGCCGGACGCCTTCGTCGCCTACCGCGCCGCGGCACTCGTCCTCGTCGAGGAGCTCGGCCTGTCCACCGAGGTGGTCGGCGTGCGGCCGGGACGCACCGTGCACATCCGCAGCGCGGGCCGGCTGCACCCGATCCCCGAGGGGATGGGGCTGGCCGTGCCGACCCGCCTCGGGCCGTTCGTGCGATCCGGCCTGCTGGGTCCGGGGGCCAAGGCCAGGGCCGCGCTCGACCTCGTCCTGCCGCGGCAACTGCCCGACGCGGACGTCTCCCTCGGGAGCTTCCTGCGGACCCGCCTCGGGGACGGGCTCGTCGCCCGGCTCGCCCAACCGCTCGTCGGCGGGATCTACGGTGCGCAGCTCGACGAGCTGAGCCTCGACGCCGTGGTGCCGGGCCTGCGCGCCGACGAACAGCGCCACCGCAGCCTGCTGCTCGCCGGTCTGGCGCAGGGCCGCGCGCAACGCCGCGCCGCCGCCGGTGCCCCGCCGGGTGCCTCGTCGCCGTTCCGTAGTCTCGCGCGCGGGCTCGGGTCCCTGCCCGAGACGCTGCAGGCACAGCTGCTCGAGCGGGGCGCGACGGTGCGACTGGGCGAACGTGTCGTGGCCCTGGAGCCGGACGGGGCCGCCACGATCGTCCGGTATGCCGCCCGGTCACCCGAGCGAGTCGGCGCCGTGGTCCTCGCCGCCGGCGCGACGGTCACGGCCGATCTCGTTGCGGCGCAGGCGCCCGACGCGGCCCGGGCGCTGCGGGAGATCCCGCACGGGTCGAGCACCGTCGTCACGCTCGCGTGGGAGGCTGCCGCCTTCGACGCCCCGCCGACCAGCCACGGCTGGCTCGAGGCCGACCCGGCGCCGGTGAGCGGGGTGACCGTGTCGTCGGCGAAGTGGCCGGGGCGCGCTCCCGACGGAGTCGTCCTGCTGCGGGCCTTCGTCCCCGAACGGGTGGGGGCCCTCGCCTCAGCCGCGGACCGGGTCCTCGTCGCTGCAGTGGCCGAGCACGTCGCCGGAGTGCTCGGTGCTCCGCGCCCACCGTCGCTGAGTCGGGTCACCCGGTGGGAGGGAGTCATGCCCCGGTATGCCGTTGGCCACCTCGCCCGGGTCGCTCGAACCGAGGCCGGGCTCGCTCGACGTCCGACCTGGCGGGCCGCCGGAGCGGACCTGCGCGGGGTCGGCATGCCCGACTGCATCGCCGACGGGCGCCGCGCCGCGCGCGATGCCCTCGGCCTGGAAGCCAGTGAAGACGCCGCCACGAGAAGGGAATCCGCATGACCATGACACCGGACACGGTGCCGACCACACATGCCGCCTCACGTCGGGTGAGTGCGCGCGAGATCAACGAGACGATCCGCTACACGTGCTGGGTGGTGCTGGCCCGGCGGCAGGACACGGCGGGGATGGACACCACGCCGGCGGAGCTGGACGCGCTCGTCGCCGGACTTGCCGAGGCCGACGTGACGGTGCGCGGGCTCTACGACGTGTCGGCGATGCGCCCGGACGCAGACCTCATGGTGTGGCTGCACGGGCCGACCCCCGAGTCGGTGCAGCGCGCGGTGCGCCGGCTCATCCGGCAGACCCTCCGCGACGCGGTCGAGGTCGTCTGGTCGGCGGTCGGGATGCACCGGCCGGCCGAGTTCAACAAGGGCCACGTCCCAGCCTTCATGGCGGGTGCCCCGGCGCAGGACTGGGCGGTCGTCTATCCCTTCGTCCGCTCGCACGAGTGGTATCTGCTCCCCGATGCCGACCGCCGGGCCCTGCTCGTCGAACACGGCCGGATGGGAAGGGAATACGAGCGGGTCCTCAGCAACACGGTCGCGGCCTTCGCCCTCGGCGACTACGAGTGGATCCTCGCCCTCGAAGGTCCCGAGCTGCACGAGATCGTCGACCTCATGCGTCATCTGCGCGGCTCGGGCGCACGTCGGCACGTGCGCCTCGAAACCCCCTTCTACCCCGGCCGCCTCGTCACGGCCGCCGAGGCGCTCGACGTGTTGCGGTGAGCGTCGACGCGCTCCTGCTCGTCGGGTTCGGGGGTCCGGAGTCGTCCGACCAGGTCCTACCCTTCCTCGAGCGGGTCACGGCCGGGCGCGGAGTCCCACGTGAACGCCTCGAGCGGGTGGCCGAGCATTACCACGCGCTCGGTGGCGCGAGCCCACTCAACGCCCAGAACCGGAAGCTTCTCGACGCGCTCGTGAGCCGGCTGCGGGCACGCGACCTGGACACACCGGCATACCTCGGGCATCGCAACAGTCCGCCCTTCGTCGGCGACGTGCTGTCCGAGATCGCCGCCGCCGGTCACCGACGGGTGCTCGCGTTCGCCGCGAGTGCCTTCCCTTCCTACTCGGGGTGCCGGCAATACCGTGAGGACCTCGCCGGCGGGCCGCCCGGGCTCCAGGTCGTCAAGCTCGCCCCGTATGCCGATCTGCCCGGTCTCGTCACGGCGCTGGCGCAGCGGCTGGCTCCGGCCCTCGCCGAGCTTGGGCCCGGCACAACGGTTCTCGCCACCGCACACTCCGTGCCGAGCGCGGCGGCCTTGCGCACCGGTCCGACCGGCGGGGCGTATGCCGCCGAACTTGGCCGGGTGAGCGCGGCGGCCATCACCGAGGCGGCGCGGCTCGCCGCCACGGCCGTCCCGCCATGGCAACTGGTCTTCCAGTCGCGCAGCGGCCCGCCGCAGGTGCCGTGGCTGGAGCCCGACGTGGCAGACGCGATCCGCACCGCCGCCGCGACCGGCACCCGCGCGGTCGCGCTGCTGCCGGTCGGGTTCCTCACCGACCATGTCGAGGTGCTCTGGGACCTCGACGTCGAAGCGGCAGCCGTGGCAAGGGAATCGGGGGTCCGCCTCCTGCGTGTCGCGACCCCGGGCGATCACCCGGACTTCCTCGACGCTCTCGCCGCGCGGCTCGCCGACCGACTGCGCGGCATACCCGACGGGGCCCCCTCACCCTGGTGCGGGGAGGATTGCTGTGCCGACCCTGCTCGCCCGCTGCCTGCCGTTGCCGGAGGATGAATCCCATGCTCGCAAGCCCCGCCCCGTCCTTCCCCGTCGCCCGGCCCCGCCGACTCCGGACGACTCCAGGCATCCGCCGTCTGGTGGCCGAGACCCGGCTGCACGCCGCCGACCTCGTCCAGCCGCTCTTCGTCGCCGAGGGGCTCACGCGGCCGCGGGCTCTCACCCTCATGCCCGGGGTCGTCCAGCACACTCGCGACTCGCTCCAGGCGGCCGTGGCGGAGGCGGCCGAGTTGGGGGTCGGCGGTGTGATGCTCTTCGCCGTGCCCGAGGAACGCGACGCGGTCGGCTCCGGTGCGGTCGATCCCGACGGGATCCTCGCCCAGGCCATCCGCTGGGCGGTCGAGGCCGGCGACGGGCTGCCGGTCATCGCCGACCTGTGCCTCGACGAGTTCACCGACCACGGCCACTGCGGGGTGCTCGATGAGCGCGGGCGGGTCGACAACGACGCGACCCTCGAGGTCTACGGCGAGATGGCGCGGGTGCTCGCCGGCGCGGGGGCCCACGTGCTCGGTGCGAGCGGGATGATGGACGGGCAGATCGGCGCAACCCGCGCCGCCCTCGACGCCGCCGGGCACGAGGACACCCTCCTGCTCGCGTATGCCGCGAAGTACGCCTCCGCGTTCTACGGCCCATTCCGCGAGGCAGTCGAGTCGGCGCTCGTCGGTGACCGGAGGACCTACCAGCAGGACCCCGCCAACGGCCGCGAGGCGCTGCGCGAGGTGGCGCTGGATCTTGCCGAGGGCGCGGACATCGTCATGGTGAAGCCGGCCCTCACCTACCTCGACGTCGTCGCCGCGGTGGCGGCCGTCGCGAGCGTCCCGACGGCGGCATACCTCGTCTCGGGCGAGTTCGCGATGGTCGAGGCGGCTGCGGCCACGGGTGCGATCGATCGGCGCACCGCGATCGTCGAGGCGCTCACCTCGGTGCGCCGCGCCGGGGCCTCGGTCATCGCGACCTACTGGGCGGCCGAGGTGGCTCGCTGGCTGCGCGAGGAGGGGCATTGAACGACAACGGTTCAGCCGCCGTGGCGCCTGCTTCGGAGGCGCTCTTCACCCGAGCGCGCGCGGTGATGCCCGGCGGCGTCTCCTCGCCGGTGCGCGCCTTCGGCGCAGTCGGCGGGACCCCGCGGTTTGTCGCCTCCGCCCGCGGCTCGCGGGTGACCGACGTGGACGGGCGCAGCTATGTCGACCTGGTCGGGGGATGGGGGCCGGCCATCCTCGGGCACGCCCACCCGGACGTCGTCGCGGCGGTGCAGGCCGCCGTCGCCGCGTCGCCGTCCTTCGGGGCCCCGTCGGCGCCGGAACTCCTGCTCGCCGAGGCCGTCGCCGGGCGGGTCGCTCCGGTCGAACGGGTGCGCTTCACCTCGTCGGGCACCGAAGCGCTGATGACCGCAATTCGCTTGGCGCGAGCCGCAACTGGACGTCAGGTTGTCGTGAAGTTCGCCGGCTGCTATCACGGGCACGCCGACGCGTTGCTCGTCGCGGCCGGCTCGGGCGTGGCCACTCTCGGGCTGCCCGACTCCCCCGGGGTCACCGTCGCGACCGCCGGCGACACCGTCGTCGTGCCCTACGGCGACCTCGACGCCGTCCGAGCGGTCTTCGCAGCCCGCCCAGGCGAGGTCGCAGCCGTGCTCACCGAGGCGGTGCCGGCCAACATGGGCGTGGTCGTCCCGCCGGTCGGCTTCAACGCCGCCCTCGCAGCCGTATGCCGTGCCGAGGGCGCCCTACTCGTGCTCGACGAGGTGCTCACCGGCTTCCGGGTGGGACCGGCCGGGCGCTGGGGCCTGGAGGGGGCCGAACAGGGCTGGGAACCGGACCTGTTCGCCTTCGGCAAGGTCATCGGCGGGGGGCTGCCGCTTGCTGCGGTCGGCGGCCCGGCCCGGGTGCTCGACCTGCTCGCCCCGGCCGGGCCGGTCTATCAGGCCGGCACCCTGTCCGGGAACCCGGCGGCCGCTGCGGCGGGGCTGGCGACGCTCGCGGGTCTGGACCACACGGCATACACGCGGCTGGACGCGACCGCCGAGGCGGTCCGCGAGCTGGTGTCCGAGGCGCTGGGCGAGGCGGGAGTGCCGCATCGGATCAACGCTGCGGGCAACCTCTTCAGCGTCTTCTTCGCGGCCGACGAGGTCACCGACTACGAGTCGGCGAAGCGGCAGGACACCGCCGCCTTCGCCCGGTTCTTTCACGCGATGCTCGACGCCGGGGTGTGGCTGCCGCCGAGCGGCTTCGAGGCCTGGTTCGTCTCGACCGCCCACGACGAGGCCGACCTCGCGGCGATCGCCAGGGCCCTGCCGGTCGCCGCGCGCGCGGCGGCAGGGGCCGCCGACTAACTAGACAGCCTGACTAGATAGACGTACTATCTAGTCGTGCCCGCACCCGAATCGGTCGACCCGTCGACGAGCCCCTGGCCCGGCGACTGGCTGCGCGGCGTGCTCGAGATGGCTGTGCTGCGGGTGCTGGCCGACACGACTCGGTCCTATGGCTACGCGATCTCGGTGGCGTTGGAGCGCCAGGGACTCGGCGCCGTCAAGGGCGGCACCCTCTATCCACTGCTCGGGCGGCTCGAGGCCGCCGGCCACGTCGCCACCCAATGGGAGGCCGGCGAGGGCGGGCCGGGCCGCAAGTACTACACGATCACTCCGACTGGTCGCAAGCACCTCGAGCGGGCCGGCGCCGCCTGGTGCGCCTTCGCCGAGACGACCGCCGCCTTCTTGCGCGGTGAGCCTGCCGGCTTACCCCCAGCGGTCGCGACGGTGACCCAACGATGACCCCTTCTCCGAAAGGCGCGACGATGTTGGACCCCACCAGGACCACGCTCCCCACCGGGTGGGCGATCGAGTTCGTCATGGCGCTGCGCTCGCGGGATGTCACCGGCGCGGCGATCGGCGACGCCCTGCGGGCGGCCGAGGCCTTCTGCGCCGACAGTGGGCAGACGCCGCAGGAAGCGTTCGGTCCCGCTGCGGCCTATGCCGATTCGCTCACCGAGCTGCCCACCGTCGCGGGCGGGGCGACCTGGACGACCCGGCTGGGTCCCACCGCCCTCGGCCTGATCGGGTTGTTGCTCGCGTTGCCCACCTTCGACGCGTGGCGGTCCGGGACGCAGGTCTCGGTCTCGGTCGGCGTGTGCGCCTCGGCCCTGGTCATCGCCGTCATCGTCGGCCTGCTCGTGGCCCGCCCCCGGATCTATCGCTCGCGGTCCGCTGTCGGGCTGCTGCTCTCGGTCGGGTTCGTCTCCACCGTGCTGCTCAACGCCGTGGCGACTCAGCCGGCGCTGCGCCTGCCCGTGCTCCCCTGCACGGTGCTCACCGCCGGTGCCCTGCTGGGCTCGGGCCTGTGGCAGCAGCGCGTGCTGGACCCCGACCTGCTCGTCGATCCCCTTTCGGCTCCCGAGCCGCAGGGCCGGGTCTTCCGGCTGGTCACCGCGTGGCTCTTCCCGCTGCTCACCCTCCTCGCCCTCGGAGTCGGGCTGCTGCTGCCCGCGCGTTGACCCGCTGGAGGGACTGCCTCACAACGCCCGGGAGATGAGTTCCTTCATGATCTCGTTGGTCCCGGCGTAGATCTTCTGCACGCGGGCGGCGGCATACATCCGAGCGATCGGGTATTCCATCATGTAGCCGTAGCCGCCGAAGACCTGCAGGCAGCGGTCGACCACCGAGCACTGCACGTCGGTCGCCCAATACTTGATCCGCGAAGCGAGCACCGCGTCGAGCTCGCCGGCGAGGTGCCGCTGGATGCAATGGTCGAGGAAGGTCCGCGCGGCGAGGGCATCGGTCGAGCACTCGGCGAGCACGAAGCGGGTGTGCTGGAAGCCGATGATGGGCTGCCCGAAGGCGGTGCGCTCCTTGGCGTATGCCGTGGCGAGACGCACGGCATACTCCGCCGCCGCGACGGCGCCCACCGAGACGACGAGGCGTTCCTGCGGGAGTTGCTCCATCAGCTGATAGAAGCCCTGGCCCTCCTCGCCGAGCCGGTTAGCGACCGGCACCCGCATGTCGGTGAACGCCAATTCCCTTGTGTCCTGGCCGTGCTGGCCGATCTTGTCGAGCACGCGCCCACGGGTGAAGCCGGACGCCGTCGGCTCCGAGCCGACCTCCGCGACGAGCAGCGAGAGGCCCTTGGCCCCCGAACCCGCGTCGCCGGTGCGGGCCACGACGATGATCAGGTCGGCGTGCGAAGCGTTGGTGATGAAGGTCTTGGAGCCGTTGACGACGTAGTGGTCGCCGTCCCGGCGGGCCGTCGTGCGCACCGCCTGCAGGTCCGACCCGGTGCCCGGCTCGGTCATCGCGATGGCCCCAACCCACTCGCCGGAGGCGAGCTTGGGCAGCCACGCGCGGCGCTGCTCGTCGGTGCCGAATTCGGCGATGTAGTGCGGGACGATCCCCGAGTGGATGTGCAGCCCGAGGGCGTCGTCGCCGGCCCAGCCCTGTTCCTGCAGGACCACGGCCTCGTGCGCGAACGTCCCTGCGCCGCCGCCGAACTCCTCGGGCAGGGACAGTCCGAGCAGACCGGCGGCACCGGCCTTCCTCCACGTCTCGCGGTCCACTTCGTGCTGGGCAGCGAAGCGCTCCTCGTGTGGGACCACCTCCCGCGCGAAGAAGGTCCGGGCGAGCACCGACAACTCGTCGAGGTCCTCGGTGAGCCAAGGGGATCGATAGGGCTGGGCGAGCACGCGGGCCATGACTCTGTCTATCCCAGGCGCTGGCCCGAGTCGAGCGCCACGGAGTGTGACACTCGCGGGACGTGTCCGCTCAGGGGACGAGCAGGCCGTCGGCGACGAGCGCCCGCAGGATCGGCAACGCCGACCCGACGGTCGCGGCCTCGTCGGCCTCGAGCAGCTGCGCGATCGCCGTGAGGGCGGCCCGCGCGGTGAGCGTGCCGTCGCAGACCCCGAGCAGGCCGGCGGTCACGGTGTCGAGGCGGACCACCCGCCGCAGACCGCCGCCCTGGCGAGCGAGGATCACCGCCGGATCGGAGGCACCGGGCAGCGCGTGGCGCTCCTCGGTGACGTCGGCAGCCACCCGCCAGGCCGTGTCGAGCAGGTGTGCCGTGCCCCCCTCGGCGATCGCCGTCCGGGCGCGCAGCCCGGAGTCGACGGCGTGCCCGACGCCCGGAGCGACCGGCCCGGGCACCTCGTCGAGTTCGATCCACGGCTCGCGCTCGGTCGCCGGGCGTTGGACGGTGACGATCCCGAAGCCGATCCCCTCGACGTCCCGCGCGGCGAAGTCGGCCAGCCACGCGGCATACATGCCCTCGAAGCCGGCCACCCCCTGACGGGCACCGGCGTCGCGAGCCCACAGCTCGGCGTATTCGGCGGGATCCTGGACGTCGCGCTGGACCACCCAGGCGTCCAGCCCGGTGCCCGCGAGCCACTCGCGCCAGCGGTCCGGCCACTGGGTGCCGCGCCGGATCTCCCAGTTGCCGAGGAACTGGGCCACCCCACCCGGTTCGAGCACGGCCCCGACGCCCCGGACGAGCGCCTCGACGACGCCGTCCCCGACGAGACCGGCGTCGCGGTATTCGTAGAGCGGGAAGCGGTCCGAGCGCGGAGTGATGACGAACGGCGGGTTGCTCACGACGAGGTCGAAGCGCCGGCCGGCCACGGGTTCGAGCAGGCTGCCGAGGAGCAACTCGAGGTGAAGACCGTTGAGCTCGGCGTTGAACCGGGCGAAGTCGAGCGCCCTCTCGGACAGGTCGGTCCCCACGACCTGTGCGCAGTGCGCCGCGAGGTGCAGCGACTGGACCGCGCTGCCCACCCCCACGTCGAGGGCGTTGCGGACCGGGCGCCGGATGGTCCACTCGGCGAGCGTGGTCGAGGCGTTTCCGATCCCCAGGACGTGGCTCTCGTCGAGCGGTCGACCGGTCGCGATCTCGGACAGGTCCGACGCCACCCACCACGCGTGGCTCTCGTCGGCGTAGGGCCGCAGGTCGCACGTGGCGCGCAGGTCGGCGCCCTCGGCGCGGGCCAGGCCCAGCCGAACGGCGCCCTCGGCCCGCAGAGTCGGCAGCGCGCGGTCGGCATCGTCCCACGCGACGGGGAAGCCGAGCGCGAACAGCCGCGCGAGCACGGCCGTCGGCTCGGACCGGTCCCGCGTGGCCAGGTCGGCGGGCAGCCGTTGCTCGCGGTTCAGGGCCCCGGACGCCACCGGACCGAGGGTCTGCGCGACCCCCTCGACCGTGTAGTCGGCAGCCAGGAGGTCGGCACGCAGCAATGCGACAAGGGTGGGCTCGGGGGTCGGTCGCGGGCTCACGGACGCAACTGTATGCCGTGCCGCCCGCCCGGCCCTTGCCGCTCCCCTGCGCCGGGCCAACTGGGGGACCCGGGGGACATGCCGAGGGGCCGGCCCCTCGCGGACCGGCCCCTCGGGTGGGCTCAGCTACCGACGGCCGCCTGGGCGGACTCGGACGTGCCGATGGCAATCCCGCGCCGCCTGGAGATCGAGACCGAGGCGAAGACCACGACGAGAGCCACGAGGGCGATGCCGTAGCGGAGCGCGTCGTTGGCCCCGCTGCCGATGCTCAGCGTGACGATCGCCGGCGCGACCAGGACGGAGACGAGGTTCATCACCTTGATGAGCGGGTTGATGGCCGGGCCCGCCGTGTCCTTGAACGGGTCGCCCACCGTGTCGCCGATGACAGTGGCCGCGTGGGCGTCGGAGCCCTTGCCGCCGTGTTTGCCGTCCTCGACGATCTTCTTCGCGTTGTCCCACGCGCCACCGGAGTTGGCGAGGAAGACAGCCATGAGACAGCCGGAGGTGATTGCTCCGGCGAGGAAGCCGGCCAGCGCACCGATGCCCAGGCCGAAGCCGACGATGATCGGGGTCAACGCCGCGAGCAGACCGGGCGTCGCGAGCTCGCGCAGCGAGTCGCGGGTGCAGATGTCGACGACCTTGCCGTATTCGGGCTTGGTCGTGCCCTCCATGATCCCCGGGATCTCCCGAATTTGGCGCCGAACCTCGAAGATGATCGCCCCGGCGGCGCGGGTGACCGCGTTGATCGCCAGGCCGGAGAAGAGGAAGACGACCGAGGCGCCGAGGAGCGCACCCACGAGAGTGTTCGGCGTGACGATCATCGTCTGGAAGGTCTGCGGGAGCGACGCGAAGTCGATGTGCAGCTCCTTGACCGTCGACTCCCAGGCGTCGGTGAACGACCCGAACAGAGCCGTCGCGGCGAGCACGGCCGTCGCGATCGCGATGCCCTTGGTGATCGCCTTGGTCGTGTTGCCGACGGCGTCGAGGTCGGTGAGGATGCGCGCGCCTTCTCCGTCGACGTCGTGCGACATCTCCGCGATGCCCTGGGCGTTGTCCGACACGGGGCCGAAGGTGTCCATCGCGACGATGACGCCCACGGTCGTGAGCAACCCACAACCCGCGAGGGCGACGAAGAAGAGGGCGAGCGCGACCGATCCGGCGCCGAGGGTATAGGCCATGAAGACCGCGATGCCGATGATGACCGCCGTGTAGACCGCGGACTCGAGGCCGACGCCGATCCCGGAGAGGACGACCGTTGCCGGACCGGTGAGCGAGGTGCGGGCGACGTCGTTGGTCGGGCGGGCGTGGGTGCCGGTGAAGTGGCCGGTGAGCCAGAGGATGACACCGGCCAGGACGATCCCGAGGAGCACGGCGAGCGTCGCACGCATGCGCAGCCCACCGATCTGGACGCCGAGCACGGCAGCGTCGGTGGCCTCGGGCAGGTAGACGAAGGCGGCGACGAGGGAGAGGACCGCGGAGATGACGGCCGAGATGTAGAAGCCACGGTTGATCGCGGTGAGGCCGTTCTCGTTGCCCCGCACCCGGGTGATGTAGACGCCGATGATCGCGGTGACCGCGCCGATGGCCGGGACGATGAGCGGGAAGACCAGGCCGTAGGAGCCGAGCGCGACCGAGCCCAGGATGAGCGCGGCGACGAGCGTCACGGCATACGACTCGAAGAGGTCGGCGGCCATGCCGGCGCAGTCGCCGACGTTGTCGCCCACGTTGTCGGCGATCGTCGCCGCGTTGCGCGGGTCGTCTTCGGGGATGCCGGCCTCGACCTTGCCGACGAGGTCGGCACCGACGTCGGCGGCCTTCGTGAAGATGCCGCCGCCGACCCGCATGAACATCGCGAGCAGCGCCGCCCCGAAGCCGAAGCCCTCGAGGACCTTGGGGGCATCGCCCTTGTAGACGAGCACGACGATCGAGGCACCGAGTAGGCCGAGGCCGACCGTTGCCATGCCGACCACCCCACCGGTGCGGAAGGCGATCCGCATGCCACCCTCACGGTCGCCCATCCGGGCCGCGGCGGCGACGCGGACGTTGGCCCGCACGGCGAGGTTCATGCCGAGGTAGCCGATCGAGGCCGAGAAGAGCGCGCCGACCACGAAGAAGAGGGACCGCCCGACCTTGACCCCCATATCCGGAGCGGGGAGGGCGAAGAGCAGGACGAATACGAGGACGACGAAGCCCCCGAGGGTCTTGAACTGGCGCATGAGATAGGCCTGGGCGCCCTCTTGGACGGCCGCGCCGATCGTGCGCATGTTGTCGGTGCCGGTGTCGGCCGCGAGCACCTGGGCCCGGAACACCGCGCCCATGGCCAACGCCACGAGGGCGATGACGAGGACTCCGATGACGAGGGTCTGATTACTGCCCTCGAGGGTGGCGGCGGCGGGAGCGATGGAGACCATACATGTCCTCTCGGCGCCGATTGGCGGCGCACGATGTCGGCGCCGGCACTGGATCCGGCGGAGCCACGGCTGTGTGTCCGGGGCTGAGGGTACCGAACGGTCCGACTCCCCGGGAACAGGCACCCACTCGGAGAAAGTCCGCGTGGTGTGAACCCGGTTACACCACGACCGATGACAGCGTTTGCACGCCGATCGCGGCCTCCACCAGACGGCTGCCCGGTCGGGGAACGCCCACTCAGGCGGAAAGGCCGCCCGGCTCGGGCAGGTCGCCGACGCTGCCGAGCAGCTCGAAGACCCGGTCGAGCCCGGTGATCGTGAAGACCTTGAGCACGCGCTCCTGGGTGGCGACAATGCGCATGATCCCGCCCTGCGAGCGGATGAGCTTGAGTCGGCCGACGAGCACCCCGAGACCCGTGGAGTCCAGGAAGGTGACCTCAGCGAGGTCGACCACGAGATCACGGCAGCCGCGCTGGATCTGCTCGTCGAGGTGGCGCCGCAGCGCCGGGGCTGTGTAGACGTCGATCTCGCCGCCCACGTGGACCACCGTCCGCGCCCCCTGCGCTGTGCTCGTTATGGCGAGATCCACCAGTGATATCCTCCCGGGTCGCCGAGCGGTATGCCGTTTCTGTGAACGCTACCCCGCAACCGTACGGTTGTCACAATGTGCACCGCCTCCCCGCCCGCGGAGCCCGCCGCCCTGCTCGCGCGACTGGCCGCCCGGCGCAGCTCCAGCGGAGTCGGCTCGGCGGCGGCACCGCTGCGGTCGGTGCATCGGCTGCCGGCCCGCACGGCGCGCACCGCCGCCCTGCCCGACTGGCTCGCCCCGCCGCTCGCGGCCGCGCTCACCCAGGCCGGAGTGGCGCACCTGTGGAGTCACCAACGGGAGACAGCCGAGGCCGCGAGAGCGGGCAGGCACGTGGTGGTTTCGACGGGAACGGCCTCCGGGAAGACCCTCGGGTACCTCCTCCCCGTGCTGTCGGACCTGCTCGACGGCACCGCAGCCCCGACCGGACGGGGTGCGACCGCGCTCTACCTCGCCCCGACCAAGGCACTGGCCCACGACCAATTCGACCGCGTGGGGCGGCTCGCCCTGCCGGGGCTCCGGGTGGCCACCTACGACGGGGACACCCCGCCCGAGGAACGGCGCTGGGTACGCGAGCACGCGGCCTACGTGCTCACCAATCCCGACCTGCTCCACCACTCGCTGCTGCCGGGCCACGAACGGTGGGCGCCCTTCCTCCGGTCCCTGCGTTATGTCGTCGTCGACGAGTGTCACGTCTACCGGGGGGTGTTCGGGACGCATCTGAGCCTGGTGTTGCGGCGGTTACGGCGGGTGGCCGCGCGCTATCGGCGCGAGCCGACCTTCGTGCTCGCGTCCGCGACGGTCGCCGACCCCAGCGCGCACGCGACTCGCCTGGTCGGTATGCCGGTGGAGTCGGTGACGCAAGACGGCTCGGCTCGCGGATCGGTGACCGTCGGCCTGTGGGAGCCGCCGAGCCGGACGTCGACCGACGCCGAGCCCGCAGTGACGGCACGGCGCCGGTCGGCGGTGGCGGAGAGCGCCGACCTGCTCGCCGACCTCGTCACCTCCGGGGCGCAGACCGTGGCCTTCGCGCGGTCGCGGGTCGGCGCGGAGGTCCTCGCCGCGAGTGCCCGGCGCCGGTTGGCGCAGGCGGGCATGGACGAGGGGCTCGTCGCGGCATACCGGTCGGGCTATCTCCCGGAGGAGCGCCGGGTGCTCGAGCAAGCCCTGCGCGAGGGAGCCGTCCGGGGGATGGCGGCCACCACTGCGCTCGAACTCGGGGTGGACGTGAGCGGACTCGACGCCGTCGTCCTGGCCGGCTGGCCGGGCACGGTGGCCTCGTTCTGGCAGCAGATCGGGCGCGCCGGGCGCGACGGGCGCGACTCGGTAGCCGTCCTCGTGGCCGCCGACGACCCGCTCGACACCTATCTCGTGAGTCATCCCGAGGCGATCCTCGAGCGACCGGTCGAGGCGGCGGTCGTGGACCCGGACAATCCGCACGTGCTCGGTCCGCACCTCGCGTGTGCCGCCGCGGAGGCACCCGTCACGTCGGCCGACCTCGACAGTGGGATCTTCGGCGTCGGCGCGCGCGAGGCCCTCGACCGGCTCGTCGCCGACGGTGTCCTGCGCCGCCGACCGGCCGGTTGGTTCTGGGCACGGCCCGACCGACCGGCCGACGCGCTCTCGCTGCGCGGGATCGGCCCGATCGTGCGGGTGGTCGAGCGACGCTCGGGCCGGGTCCTCGGGGTGGTGGAGGAGAGCCGGGCCGATGCCACCGTGCACGTGGGCGCGGTCTATCTCCATCAGGGGGAACCGCACGTCGTCACCGCCTTCGACCGGGAGGAGGGCGTCGCCCTGGTCACGGCCGGCGACCCCGGGTGGAGCACGCAGGCCCGCTCGGTGAGTTCCTTCGAGCTCGGTGCGGTGCATGACGGCGCCGAGCACGAGGACCTGTCCGCCCGGGTTGGCGAGGTCGTCGTCCACGAGCAGGTCGTGTCCTTCCTGCGGGTGCTCCCCGACGGCGCCGTCGTCGGGGAGCACCCGCTCGAGGCGCCCGTGCGAACCCTGCGGACGGTCGGGGTCTGGTGGACCCTGCCTCCGGAGACGCTGCAGACCGTGATCGAGGACGCGGCGCTTCCAGGGGCACTGCACGCGGCCGAGCACGCGGCGATCGGGATGCTCCCGCTCGTCGCCACAGCCGACCGTTGGGACGTCGGCGGGGTTTCGACCGTGTGTCATCCCGACACCGGGCTGCCCACCGTGCTCGTCTACGACGGCTACCCCGGCGGCGCCGGTTTCGCCGCCCGGGGGTATGCCGCCCTCCCGACCTGGTTGCGCGCGACCAGGGACGCGGTCCTCGACTGTGGGTGCCCGAGCGGCTGCCCGTCCTGCGTGCAGTCGCCCAAGTGCGGCAACGGCAACGAGCCACTCGACAAGGCGGGCGCGATCGCGGTGCTCGACCTCGCCCTCGGCCGGCTGGGCGGGGCCTGAGCCCGGATCCCCCGTTGGGCCGCCCTGAGTCGATCCCCCGTTGGGCAGCCCTGAGTCGCTAGTCTCCGGAGGCAGCGGGTGCCCAGGAGGGGTCGAGTGGGGCGCTCGGTCGATCTGAGGAGCGTCATGGTCGTCTTCGGTCTCATCCTCGTGCTCGTCGGCGTCGGCGGAGGGGGATTCCTCGCCTGGCTCGCTCTCAACAGCGAGGGTGGCATCACGCTCGGCATGACCGGGCTCCAGGTGACGGTGCTGCCGATCACCCTGTTCGCCTCCGGCGCGGTGTCGATGCTGCTGTTGTGGCTCGGGGTGCGGGCGATCGCCGCCGGTGCCCGTCGACGCTCCAGTCGGCGCAAGGAGATGCGCCAGCTCCGTAAGGACGCCGGGGGACGACCCGAGGCCGCCGACTCCTCGTTCTGAAGCCACCGACACGCGACGGGGTCGCCCGACCGGTCCCGCGCCGAACCGTCGGGTGTGCGCCTCGGACCGCGCCGCTGACGTGTGCCTCGGGCGTGTGCCTCGGGCGTGTGCCTCGGACGGGCGCCTGGGGCCTCAGCCCGGGCCGGCGCGCGCGGTCGAGACCGCAGTGCGTGACCACGGACGTGCCGAGTCCACGGCGACGGTGACAGCCACCGAACCATCCGCCGCCCACGCGCACGCGCTCACCCGGGCGCCGTTGGCCCCGGCGACGAGCACCGCCCGGGCACAGGCCGACCGGACATCCCAGCCCACGGCGACCACTCGTGCTGCGGCGAGCGCGGAGAGGTCGGCAGCCGAACGTGCCCGATGCGCGAGCGTGATCGCCCGGGTGACCTCCAGACCCCCGAGGGTGAGGCCGAGCAACACGACCACGCCGGCGAGCGTGAGCACGGTGGCCTGTCCCGCGTCTCGACGCCGACCTCGTCCCGCGCGTCTCACGGCGGAACCGTCTCGAGGTCGGCGGTCGCGACGGCCTCGACACGCCAGCGGAACACGGTGCCGGGTGCCGCGCGGGTGCTCGTCACTCGGACGGTGACCGTGCCCGAGGTGACCGAGGTGACGACCTGCGCACCCCCGGGGGCCGCAGCGCGGGCCACGGCCATCGCCGCGGCTGGAGAATCACCACGCGCGAGCGCCCGGGCAGCACTGCGGGCCGCGTCGACGCACCGCACATGGTCGATCCCCGTGGCGACCCCCGCGAGGGCAACGACCAGGACGGCCACGAAGGCCGGCAGCGCCACGGCGAATTCGGCGGTCGCCGTCCCCCGATCCCGGCGCCCCATGGCGGTCAACCCGTGTTGAGTGCGGATTGGATGATCCTGGCTAGCGCCGAGCGCACCGCATCGGAACGCACGACGGCGATGAGGGCCGCCGCGAATGCGACTGCGGCGAGCGTGCCCACGGCATATTCGGCCGTCGTCATGCCGGCGTCGAGCCGACCTCGCACACGTCTCCACACACGGCGACGCCACCGTTTCCCCGAAGACGGCATGTCCGAGCCTCCTTGTCCGGCGCGACCCTCGCGCCCGGGGACCACCCTGAGCGGGGATCGGCAGCGCGGTCGACCCAGCCCCCGAGAGCTGTGGACGATGGGACCGGGCAGGGCCGGCCTGTGCAGGAACGGGGACCGGGTCGACCCTCCGGATTCCAAGGATTTATACCCCTAGGGGTATGATGTCCTTCGGTAGTCGAACTGAATGCGGGATCGGGAGTGACGTCGTGCGCACGGTTGTGGTGGTCGGTGGGGTCGCAGGTGGGATGAGTGCGGCGGCCCGGTTGCGCAGGCTCGACGCCGAGGCGCGGATCGTCGTCGTCGAGCAGGGTGGCGAGGTCTCCTTCGCCAACTGCGGGCTTCCCTACTTCGTCGGGGGCGAGATCACCTCCCGGCGATCGCTCCTCCTGCACACCCCCTCCTCGCTCGCGCGCACCCTCGGGCTCGAGGTCCGGGTGCGCACCGAGGCAATCGGCGTGGACGCAGAGTCCCGAACCGTCACCCTGAGGGCCGCGACGGGAGCGACCGAGGAACTGCACTACGACGCCCTCGTCCTCGCACCGGGCGCGTCGGCCGTGCGCCCGCCCGTCCCCGGCCTCGACCATCCGCGGGTCCGGACCCTGCGGGACGTGCCCGACGCCGATCTCGTGCGCGGCTGGGTCACCGCGGGAGCCCGGCGAGCGGTCGTCCTCGGTGCCGGATTCATCGGGATCGAGGCCGCCGAGGCCCTGCGTCACGCGGGGCTCGAGGTCACCGTGGTCGAGGCTGCGCCGCACGTGCTGCCCGTCGTCGACCCCGAGATCGCGGCATACGTCTCGGCGGAGCTGCGTCGGCATGGGGTCGCCGTGCACGAGGGCACCGCGGCCACCCGGATCGAGGACCGCGACGGCCTGCCCGCGGTCGAACTCGACGACGGAACGACCGTCGCGACGGACCTCGTCGTGCTCTCCGTCGGCGTGCGGCCACGCACCGAACTCGCCCGCGCCGCAGGGCTGGCCCTGAGCGAGCAGGGCGCCATCCTCGTCGACGAGCACCAACGCACGAGCGACCCGCACATCTGGGCGGTGGGCGACGCGACGGCGAGCCTGCACGCCGTGACCGACACGCTCGGGCCGGTCGCCCTCGCGACCCCCGCCAACCGGGGTGGGCGGGTGGCCGCCGACTCGATCATGGGCCGCGGCCGCCCCTCACCCCGTCCCCTCGGCACGGCCATCGTGCGTGTCTTCGACCTCGCGGTCGCGATGACCGGCGCGTCCCGTGGCGCCTTGGGCGAACGCGCCTTCCACACCGCGCGCGTCCACGCCGGGCACCACGCCGGCTACTACCCCGGCGCGCAGACGATGCACCTGCTGCTCCACTTCGACGAGGAGGGTCGCATCCTCGGCGCGCAGGGAGTCGGCGCCGCCGGCATCGACAAGCGCATCGACGTCATCGCGACGGCCGCACGTGCGGGGGTGACGGCCGACGACCTCGTCGACCTCGACCTCTGCTACGCGCCGCCGTTCGGATCGGCGAAGGACCCCGTGCTCATGCTCGGGATGATCGCGGACAACGTCCTCACCGGACAGCTCGTCCAGCACGAGCCCACCGACGGCATCGACTCGACGGCCACCCTCGTCCTGGACGTGCGCAACCTCGACGAGTGGGATCGCGGCCATGTCGACGGGGCCGTGCACATCCCCCAGCCCCAGGTCTCCGGGTCGGTCGAGCGCATCCGGGAGCTCGCCGACGGCCGGCCCGTCGTCGTCCACTGCGCATCGGGCTTCCGCTCCTACCTGGCCCACCGGACGCTCGCTGCCGCCGGCATCCCGAGCGCCAACCTCTCGGGGGGCTTCTTCACCCTCGATGTCCTCGACCCGCAGGTCACGACGCCACGCCTCGCCACGAGCCCCGTCTGAGGACCCCGGTCTGGGCAACGCCTGACGGGCGCCGGTCGGACGCCGCGCCGGTCATTGCCAGGCGTCGACGGCAAGGGCCAGCACGAGCGGCACGACCGCGACGAGCACGAAGGCCGGCAGGAAGGCAACCCCCAGCGGGAGCACGAGCCGCACGCCCAACCGGGCCGCACGCTCGTCCAGTTGGCGCAGCTGCTCGCGGCGCAGGTCCCGGGCCGCGGCCGCGAGCGGGTATGCCGGTGGGGCACCCGCCGCTTCGGCCACGACGAAGGCGCGGCGCGCCGGCTCCCATTTCGGGCCGACGGCCCGCCAGGCGCGGTCCCAGGGCCACCCCCAGCGCACGCCAGCCGCGACGGCGACAAGGTCCCGCCGCACACATGGAGGTGAATGCCCGGCGAGGAGCTCGAGCGCCTGCACGAGCCCCGACCCGCCACTCACCGCCACGGCAAGCAGTTCGAGGGCCGCGGCCACATCGCCCGACCGGTCGCGCTCACGGGCCCGGCGCCCGGGCACGCGCCGAAGGGAGCGTCGCCGCTGCGACTCGGGTCGGATCCACACACCCACGACGCTCCCGCGCCTTCGGCCGCCATGCCAGGGCCAGCACAGGGCTGCCGCGACGACCGCGAGGGCGGCGAACGCGAGCGCCGATCGCGGGCTCACCCGGCCACCTGGCGGACCAGTCGGGCCGCCCAGGCCCAGCCGAGCCCAGCGGCGACGATCCCGATGCCCAGGCACCACCCCGAGGCAGGCGACGCGGTGTAGAGCCGCACCGGGTCTATGCCGAAGGACGCCGCGATGAGCACGCCGCCGGACGGCAGCGCGGTGAGCAGCCGAACCGTCGCACGCGGCCCGGCCAGCGCCACCGACGTGCGGGCGGCGCGGTCCGCCTCGGCGCGCACGAGATCGGTCGTCGTGTCGAGCACCGTCGTAAGCGGCACGCCTCCCTCCTCGGACAACGCCCAGGCCTGGCCGACGACCTCGAACCCGGTCACCCCCGTCGCCCGCGCCACCCACGCCCACTGCGGTATGCCGTCGCCTCGCCCCGCCTGCTCGACCGCCCTGCGGACGGGGGACTCCGCGGGGAGCTGGGCGTTGGCGAGCGCCACCGCCCGGGCGGGCGCGACGCCGGCATGCAGGGCCGCCCGCAGCAGGTCGAGCAGGGTCACGGTGTCGGCCAGTGCACGTTCGTGGTCGCGGCGGCGCCGAGGCGTCGACCATGGTCGTGCCGCCCGCCGCCCGGCCGGCCTGCGAAGCCCCAGCGCCCCGGGCCGGGGTCGGGGCCCGGGCCGGGGCCACAGCACCACGGCCACCGCGAGGGCGACGCACGCAGCCACGCGCTCGCTCACGGGACCCCCTCGGGCGCGACGTGATCCGGTGGCGACGCCCCACCCAGGGCCGCGGACACCGCTTCGTCGCCGACGAGCTCGCCGAGCCGCCGTCGCGCATCCGACGTCGACGTGCCGGCCGGGGACGCCAGGTCGGCCGACCGACCGAGGGCAGGCAGGACGGTCGCGCGCCTCGCCCGGTCGCCAAGGACGACCCCGATCGAGTCGACGATTCGTCGTCCGCCGGCGGCCCGGCGGACATGGACGACGGCCTGGACGCCACTCACGAACTGGGCGTGCACGGCCGGAACCGACATCCCGGCAAGTGCACCGAGGGCCTCGAAGCGCGCGACGACATCGCCGACCGCGTTGGCGTGGACCGTGCCGCAGCCGCCCTCGTGCCCGGTGTTGAGGGCGGCGAGCAGATCCCGCACCTCGGCACCTCGCACCTCGCCGACGACGATCCGGTCCGGGCGCATCCGCAGGGCCTGACGCACGAGCGTCGTCATGGGCACCTCCCCGACGCCTTCGACGTTCGCCGCCCGTCCCTGAAGCCGGACGACGTGCGGATGGTCGACGGTGAGCTCGCGGACGTCTTCGACCACGACGATCCGCTCGTGCGACTCGACGACCCCCAGCAGAGCAGCGAGCAGGGTCGTCTTCCCCGCGCCGGTGCCACCGCTCACGACGAACGACCGGCGCCCGCCGACCAGCCGGCGCAGGACCTCTTCCCAACCGGGCGGGAAGCTGCCGGCAGCCGCGAGTTGGGGCATGGCCAGCCGGACCTGAGCGGGGACCCGGAGGGTGAGATGGGGTCCGTCGGCGACCAGGGGCGGCAGGATCGCGTGCAGCCGAACCCCGCTCGGCAGCACGGCATCCACGTATGCCGCCGCGTCGTCGAGCCGCCGCCCGGCCAGCCCCGCGAGCCGCACAGCGAGGGCACGGCGCGCCGCCTCGGGGCCGAGGTCGAGCTCGACCCGGGTCATCCCAGCCCCACGGTCGACCCACACGTCACCGGTCCCGTTGACGACCACGTCGGTGACTCCGGGCTCGGCGATCAGGGCCTCCAGCGGCCCCGCCCCCAGCACGGCCGCGGCGAGCGCGTCGCGCAGCCGCGCCTCGCCTCGCAGGCCCAGGGTGGCCCGCTCCGAGCGGGCCAAATCCTCGAGCACCGGGGCATCCGGTGGGCGACCGCTGCGAATGTGGGTCCACACCGAATCCGCCACCCGTGCCCGGGGTTCGCCAGCGGTCGTCACGAGGCCACCCCCGCGGGCGAGCGCAGCCATCGGCTCGGCGACCCCTGCCCGGTGCGCTTCGGGTCGGGGTGCCGTTGACGTGGGCGCCGGTCGCCGCGCCGGTCCGGTCGGCGCCTCATGACGCCCGCCGTCGCACCGAGGCGAACTCCTCGACGGTCTGGGCCATCCGCTCGACGGCCCGGGCCACCGGTCCGGGTCGCCGTCCCGGAGGTCGGCCGCGGTCGAGATCGTGCCGCACACCTCGGTCCTCGCCGACGAGGGCGAGGACGGGCAGGTCGAGCGCGGCCCCCACCTCGAGCGCGACCGCCGACGCCGACCCACCCGACCGGTCGGCCCGCAGGACGAGGAAGGTCTCCCCCACGTGGGCGGCCACCCGGGGGGCCGTCGCCGCGAGCCCGGCGAGCTCGACCACCCCGGTGCCGGCGACGACGAAGGCGATGTCGGCGCCCAGCGTCCCGACCCGGTCGGCACCGGCCCGTGGCAGGTCCAGGACGACGACGTCGGCGACGGCACGCAGCCCCGCCACGGCGTCGGCGAGCACGCTCCAGCCCGGGGCGGGGCGCAGCTCGCGCCCGTGGGAGAGGACCGCCACCCCGAGGGCCCAAGGCAGCCCGGCGAGCAGGGCGCTGCCGTCGACGCCCTCACAGTCGAGCAGGTCCGGCCAACGCACACCCGGCAGGTGCTCGACCCCGAGGACGACGTCGAGCCCCGAGCCGCCCGGTTGTCCGTCGACGAGCACGACGCGCAGGCCGCGATCCGCCAAGGCCAGGCCACAGGCCACGGCGAGCGTGGAGGCGCCCGCCCCACCGGAGGCGCCCAAGACGGCGACGACGAGCCCCGGTTGGTCGGGACCCCCACGGAATGCCCCGCCTGCCCCGGGCCGGGCGCCGGGGGAGCTGCCTCGTCTCATGCGGCCACCCTGCCCACACCGCGCGGTCGTAGCGGGACGAGGCTGGGCGCCTGGGGACGACGGGACGAGCGCCCATTGCCCTGTGGACGAGGGACGGGGACGTGCGACGGCCCCCGCTGGGGGGACAACGGGGGCCGTCTGGCGCGCTGGCACCGGGGGGGAGGGGCCAGTGCGCATCCGCTCGACCCCGTAGGGGAGCACGACCATTGTCAGGCAGGCGGCACCGGCTTGGCAAACGCATCGCACGGAATGTCTCGCCAATTCCTGCGGCTGGACCTCCGGCCGAGGACAAACCCGGCATACGGGCGGATGGGTCAGCCCAGGCGACCGATCCGCACCGCGTCGGCCAGCCGTTCCCCCTCGCGCGCGCCGGCCGCGAGCGCACCGGCGGCCTGGCGCAGCCACAGGGCGACTCCGGCCGTGCCTCCCGAGGCATAGGCGGTGAGCCCACCCATGTACGCCGTGCCCCCGCCGGACAGATGGCCCACCTCGGGCACCGACACGCCGGTGGGGTCCAGGCCCGCGGCGACGACCACCGACCGCTCCATCGCCCGGGCCACGAGCCCGTTGCCGCGCACGAAGGGTCGCACGAGGCAGACCTCGGCGTGGACGAGGGCGGCGACGAGCGGGACGGGCACCGGGCCGGCGGCGCCGACGAGTTCGAGCAAGCCGGCGACCCTCGCGGCCGCCTCGTCCGCCGCAGGAGGCTCCCCCAGGTCGACGAACTCCCGACTGGTCTCCCCCGCCTGCCGCGGCCGGCCGACCTTGTCTGGAGGCAACAGGCCGGCGGCAGACGCCACGTGCAACCGGGCCAGGGCCTGAGCGGGCGAGGTGAGCACGAGCGGGCGCACGTGCTCGGTCTCGGCGGTCGCCTGCACCGCTCCCCGGACGACCTCGTCGATGGGATCCGGGTCGCTCGGCCACGGGCGCGCCCCCCGCACGAGATCGCGCACGAGGTCGACCGGCAGTTCGGCCCCGTCCAGCGCGGCGCTCGCGCGGGCTCCGCGGATGCGCGACTCGGCCGCGCACTCGGGAATCCGCCGCCGCAGCGCCTCGTGCCACCGCAGCGTCGTGCACGCCTCGCGTGCGCCGTCGACGGCCACGCGCACGCCGGGCAGGTCGAGGAGGGCGAGGAGGGCGGCATACGGCTGCGACACGCACCGCACTGTATGCCGTCCGGTCGCCCACGCACGTCGCGCGCCGGCGGGCGACGTGCCACCTACAGTGGGCCCGTGCCGACGTCGCTCTCTCCGACGGCCGTGGCGCTCGCCCTGGCCGCTGCCGTCGTCCTGCTCGTCCTCGCGGGTGTCGTCCTGCGACTCGTGCGACGGCGGCGTTTCGTCGACCCGCTCGACAAGGCGACCTACGAGACCCTGCACACCGCCTCCCTGGCCACCCGTTCGCTGCGCGACGGGCTCACCCCGGAGGGGGCGACCCGGGCGACGAGGCACCTGCGCTCGATGCTCGGCTCGACGGCGGTCGCCATCGCCGACCCGAACGCGACCCTCGCGTGGGACGGCGCGGGGTCCCACCACAGGCGCGACGTCCACGCCCATGCCGAACCCGTGCTCACCTCCGGACGCACGCTCGTGCTCACCGAGGACGAGATCACCTGCAGCGATCCGGACTGCTCCATCCGGTCGGGGATCGTCGCGCCGATCATCGCCGACGAGCGCGTGGTCGCGGCCCTCGCGGCCTACGGGCGGTCGACCTCCGCCGGCCTGGTCCGGGCCACGGAGGAACTCGCCCAGTGGATCTCCACCCAGATCGAGCTGGCCGAGCTCGGCCGCCAGCGCACCCGGGTGATGGAGGCCGAACTGCGGGCGCTGCGGGCACAGATCAGCCCGCATTTCATCTACAACTGCCTCGCGGCCATCGCCTCGTTCGTCCGGACCGACCCGGACCGGGCCCGCGAACTGCTCCTCGAGTTCGCCGACTTCACCCGCTATGCCTTCCGGCGCAGCGGCGCCTACACGACGCTGCGCGAGGAACTGCAGAACATCGAGCGCTACCTGGCCCTGGAGAAGGCCCGCTTCGGGGATCGGCTCGCAGTCCAGCTCACGATCGCTCCCGAGGTCCTCGGGGTGTCGGTGCCCTTCCTCGCGATCCAGCCGCTCGTGGAGAACGCGGTTCGGCACGGCCTCGAGGGCAAGTCGGGGGTCGGCCACGTGACGATCACCGCCGCAGACGTCGGGGCAGCCTCGGAGATCACGATCGAGGACGACGGATCGGGCTCGGACCCCGACGCCATCCGGGCGTTGCTCGCCGGCGAGTCCGACCGCGACAGCGTGGGGTTGGGCAACGTCGACGCGCGGCTACGCCAGGCGTTCGGTGACGAGTACGGGCTCGTCATCGAGACCGCTCCGGGAGCCGGCACTCGGGTGAGCTTCCGGGTGCCCAAGTTCGCCCCCGGGGTCCGCGCGGGGGACTGAACGCGACCCGGCGCGCGCTGCCCCGCGGACGGCCCGCCACGCCTATTCTTGGGGCCCATGACGACATCGGGCACGTCGGCGGGCGCGCCGCTGCGTGCGCTGCTGGTCGACGACGAGGCCCCCACGCTCTCCGAACTCGCCTGGCTGCTCGGCCAGGACCCGCGCATCGGTGAGATCCACACGGCGAGTTCGGGCACCGAGGCGCTCAAGGCGCTGGACAGCCTCCCCATCGACGTGATCTTCAGCGACATCGCCATGCCGGATCTCGACGGCCTGGCCCTGGCCAAGGTCCTCTCCCGGTTCGCGGACCGGCCACAGATCGTCTTCGTCACGGCCTACGACGAACACGCGGTCGCGGCCTTCGAACTCGAGGTGACCGACTACGTGATGAAGCCGGTCCGCGCCGAGCGGCTGGGCGAGGCGGTCCGACGGGTCGTCGCCCAGCGTGCGGAGCCGCCCGAACCGGTCATAGCCGCCCCCGAGCCACCGGCCGACGAGACGATCCCGGTCGAGCTGGGCGGAGTGACGACCTTCGTCCAGCGCAGCGCGATCCTCTACGCCCAGGCCCAGGGGGACTACGCCCGGTTGCACACCGCGAAGGCCTCGCACCTCGTGCGCATCTCGCTCAACGCCCTCGAGGAGCGTTGGGGGGCGAACGGATTCGTGCGCATCCACCGCTCCACCTTGGTCTCGACCGCCCACATCGTCGCCGTGACCGTGCAAGGTGGGCGCTGCCGCGTCCGGCTCGACGAGGACGTCGAGCTCGAGGTGAGCAGGCGGCATACCCGGGCGCTGCGCGATCGCCTCATCCGCTCGGCGGCGCGGTGACCGAGCCGACCCTGCCCCCGCGGCGGGTGCGGATCACCTCGCCGCGTCGGGACGCGCGCCGCCGGGGCGAGGCGCGACCCCGGTCGCGGGACCTCACGGAGCAGACCGGACTCGGCGAGGTCTACCTCACCGCTCTCCTGCGGGCACAGCTGCGGCTCGCACTGGCCGTCCTGCTCGGCCTGGGTGCCCTGCTCGCCGCCGTCCCCGCGATCTTCCTGCTCGTGCCTGGGGCGGCCACCGCGACGCTCGGTCCGGCGCCGGTCATGTGGCTCGTCGTCGGGGTGGCGATCTACCCGATGGTCTGGCTCGCCGCGCGCGTCCACGTGCGTCAGGCCGAGCGGATCGAGCGGGAGTTCGCCGATCTCATGGCCGGCCGCTGAACCCGCGACGGACGCCGAGGACAGATCGATGAGTCCGACGTGGAGCCTCACGGCCATCGTCCTCGTGACCGTCGCCACCCTTGCCGTCGGGGCGCTGGGACTGCGGATCTCCCGCACGACGAGCGACTTCTATGTCGCGGGTCGGCTGGTGAGCGCACGACTCAACGCCTCGGCGATCAGTGGGGAATACCTCTCGGCCGCCTCCTTCCTCGGCGTCGCGGGGATCGTCTACTCCCTCGGCACCCAGATGCTCTGGCTGCCGGTCGGCTACACGATCGGCTATCTCGTGCTGCTCGTCCTCGTGGCGGCACCGCTACGCCGGTCCGGGGCCTATACCATCCCCGATTTCGCGGAACTGCGTCTGCAGTCCCCGCGCCTGCGTCGGGGCGCCTCGCTACTCGTCGTCGGACTGGGCTGGCTCTATCTGCTGCCCCAGTTCCAGGGCGCCGGCCTCGCCCTGCACACGGTGACCGGAGGCCCCCCGGCGGTCGGCAGCCTGCTCGTGGCGGTCGTTGTCCTCGCGAGCGTGGCGGCCGGCGGGATGCGCTCGATCACGCTCGTCCAGGCGATGCAGTACTGGCTGAAGCTCGCGGCCATCGCGATCCCGGCGTTCGTCCTCGTCTGGTTGTGGATCCGGGCCGGTGAGCCCCTGCCGGGGTTCACCGACCCGGCGGGCCCGTTCGGTGCCAACCTCGCGGCATACCGGCCGCGTGACCACCCCGTCTACGCGACCTACTCGACCATCCTCGCGCTCTGCTTCGGCACGATGGGTCTGCCGCACGTGCTCGTGCGCTTCTACACCAACCCCGACGGCACGGCCGCGCGTCGGACGACGGTCATCGTCATCGCGCTGCTCGGCGCCTTCTACGTCTTCCCACCCCTCTACGGCATGCTCGCCCGGGTCAACCTGCCCACCCTTCCGGCGGGCGTGAGCTCCGACTCGGTCGTCCTGCTCCTGCCCGGCGCCGTCGCCCCCGGCGCACTGGGCGACCTGTTGTCGGCGATCCTCGCCGGCGGGGCCTTCGCGGCGTTCCTGTCGACGGCCAGCGGACTCACCGTCTCGGTGGCCGGCGTCATCGACCAGGACCTGCTCTCCGGCGCGCTCAACAAGAGACTCGGCGGGGACCTGCCGGCCACGCAAAGCTTCCGGCTGGCCTCGATCGTCGCCATCGGGGTGCCCTTCGCCGCCTCCTGGCTCGCGCCCAACCTCGCCCTCGCCGATCTCGTGGGAATGGCCTTCGCCATCGCCGCGTCGACCCTGTGCCCCCTGCTCCTGCTCGGGGTCTGGTGGCGGCGGCTATCCACGGCGGGCGCGGCCGCCGGCATGGTCGTAGGTGCGACGCTGGCCATCGGCGCGACGGCCGCCACCTTCGTGGGTGTGCCGGCCGACGCCCTCGGTGGTTGGCTTCCCGTCCTGCTCGCCCAGCCGGCCGCATGGAGTATGCCGGCCGCGTTCGCCGCCGCCATGGTGGTCTCGTTGGCGACGCCCGGGTCGGTGCCGAAGAACGCCGCACGCATCCTCGTGCGGCTGCACGTGCCCGAGGAGGTCACCCAGCGCGGGGCGTCGGCCTCTCCGAACTGACCGTCGAACTGACCGGCGGACCGACCGGCGGACCGACCGGCGGACTGGCCGGGGGCGTCGACTCACCCGCGGGTGCGGATCCGTCGAGCCGCGTGCGCTCGGCGAGACGGTCGATCCGAGAACGGAATTCGTCGATCTCCTCGCGCAGGGCCACCCGGCGGGCGACGACATCCGCGCCCTGCGGGTCGAGCAGCCCACGATGGCGGGCCAGTTGCAGGACGTTGCGGAACATCTCCAACGAGGTGGACTCGGCGCTCACGATGAATCGCCGCAGCACCCACTGCTGGCCGACAGCGAGGCAGTGCTCGAGGAACTTCTCCTCGTCGACGTCCCGGCCGGCAGGCAGCGCGGCCAGCTCGTGGGCGACGACGGCATAGGCGTCGAGGAACGGGCGTAACACCAGGGCGGACAGATGCAGCCCGAGGTGGTCGAGATAGCCCTCCGCACGGGCCCGGGTGAGCTGGGAGGAGAAGCTCGGGTCGTCGCCGACCACGCGCCGCAGCCTCGCGGCGAACTCCCGGCGGCGGGCGAAGAAGAACTCGAACTTCAACAGGTCGCGCAACCGGAGGGCGTCGAGGAAGACATCGTAGGTGGGACCCGGTGCGAGGACCGCCCCCATGAGCGACACCTCGGCGATCGCCGGGTGGAGCAGGACGTGGATCGCCGAGTTGCGGTAGTTCGCCGCGGTGAGGTGCTGCCGGTCGGCGATCGTCCACACGGTGTCCTGGGCGTCGTGCGAGCTGAGCACGCCGGTCTCGACCAGACTGTTGAGTGCGGCCCGGATCGAGGCACGGTCGGTGAGGTTGACCCCGCCGGCGGTCGGCCAGCCGAGCGTGTCGAGGTATTCGGCCAGCGGTCGGATCGTGTCGAGGATCTCCGAGAGGGTGAGCGCCCGACCGGCTCCGAGCAGGGCGATACAGACGGCTGCGGTGGCGGTCACCGGGGTGGCGTCGTTGATCCGGTGCGAGACGTCGAGCGCGACCCGCTCGACGGCGGTGCGGCCGGTCGGGTCCTCCTCCCGCAGCTCGGCCAGTCGGGCCCGCAGGGGAAGGGGCTCGCCGACGTTGAGATAGACGCGCCCCATCCGGCCACGCAGGTGGGAGATGTAGTCGACGAACCATCGCGCGCTCTCGGGGCGCTTGTCGCCGCCGAGCGCCTCGTGGGTCATCGTGCGGACCTCGTTGGCCGGGATCTGGTCGTAGAGCATGGAGATCGGGACGATGTAGACCTCGGGGGTCGGCAGCGTGTCGACCGCGTCGACGACGTAGCGCAGCAGCCCCAGCCGAGGTGGGCGCAGCTTGCCGGTGCGGGTCCGCCCGCCCTCGATCGACCACATGAGGTTGACCCGATCGCCCACGAGGTGGCCGATGTAGGACCGCAGCGCGAACTTGTAGACGGGGTCGTCCTTGATCGCCCGGCGCACGTGCATCATGCCGACCCGCCGCGCGATCGCCCCCATGGGGAAGTAGTCGAGGTTCGCGCCCATAAAGCTGGACATCCGCTGGATCCCCGCGGCGTGGACCGGCCCGGGGAGCGCCCACTCGTCGAGGTAGGAGCGGTGCGAGGTGAGGAAGACGAGGGAGTGGTCGGGGTCGAGCCCGCGCAATCCGCGCAGGCCCTCGACGTCGACGATGAGCTCGTAGCCGCGCAGCAGCCATTCGCCGAAGCGTTCCCACCAGGCGGTCACGGTGACGTCGTGGATCGCCGACATCTCCCGCAGGTATGCCGCGGCGAGCTCGCGCACGTCGTCGACGCGCCGACCGAGACGCTCGGCGAGCGCCTGCAGTCCGCTCCGGAAGTGGGTCGCCTCGAGGATGCTCGCGACTAGCGGGCTGTCGACCTCGAACTTCGGGTCGAAGCTGGGCATGTCGACCCGTTGCGCCGCAGACTTGATCGGCGCCGAGACCAGGCGCCCGAGGTTTCGGCGGACAGCGCTCATCCTGGGCTCCTCCGGGGCAGGTCGGACGTCGTCGTCAGGAACACAGCCTAACGGCCACGGGGCACAAGCCAGCTGTCCCCGCAACCGGCCGGTAGGTTGGCTGAGCATGAACGAAGGACCGAGCCCTGAAGTCCGCTCGACCCGCGGCGCGCCGGAGCCATCCGCCCCCGCCGACCCCGGCTCCGGGCTCACCCCCAACGACATCGGGGCCCACCTCGCGCCGAAGGCTGACGTACGACGCGTCCTGCTCTCCAGCGCAACTGCCTTGGTGGTCGCCGTCTTGCTCATGTTCCTCCTGCACGAGACTGCCCACTCGTTGGCCAGCCTCGCCCTCGGCCTGCGCGCGGTGCAGTACCCCCCGGCCGTGGACACCCTGCCTGCGCCGACCGGCGCGGTCGATGCGACCATCGCGCTGGCCGGCCCGATCTTCAGCCTGGTCTCCGGGCTGATCCTCATCGCCGTCCTGCCCCGGCGGGCCGGGTCCTGGTGGCTGCTGCTGGCCACGTGGTTCGGCTATGTGAGCGTGATGGAATTCGTCGGCTATCTCATGACCACACCATTCGGGAGCACCGGCGACATCGGACACGCCTTCGCGGCACTCGGCTGGCCCGACGTCGCCAGCTGGGTCGCGTTCGTGCTCGGCGGGATCGGCATGGTCGCCCTTGCGCGCAGCTTCTCGACCCGGGCCGTGCGCTGGACTCGGGACCTCTACGAGATACGGGCCTTCACCGTCTGGACCTGGCTGTTCGGGGGCCTGGCCATCGCCGCGCTGGAGGCGGTCTTCCTCACGTTGATGGAGACCGACATCGACGGCGCGGCCATCGTCTTGGTGATGATGGCCACCTTCGCGGTCGGGTCCTTCGCCCCCTTGTCGATGAGCTTCTACCGCAGGGAATTTGCCCGGACCGACCCCGCCGATCGGCCCCGGCAGGCCGCGCCTGGCGTGCCGGTGACCGGCTGGATCCTGCTGGCCGTCCTCATCGGGGTCAACCTCCTGCTCACGCAGGGCCTGCAGCTGGGGTGAGCCCGGCTGCACGGCGCCACGTGTCGCCGGCGCGGCATACCTGCGGTTCATCCGTGTGGTGACAATCATCGCCGCAGGTGACCGCAGACCCCTGGATCGGGCAGGGTGGGAAGCAGCGCCTGCGAAGCCCGGAGCGGCCCGGCGAGCGGGCGAAGGAAGGTGGCGGCCAGATGGACGAGGGCTATCGCTGGGGCGGCGGTGCCGACCTGAGCCCATGGGAGACGGTGATGTGGCGCGCCGACGCCGACCCGCACACCCGCTCGGCCGGCGTCTTCGTCGAGATCCTCGAGCACGAGCCCGACTGGGACCGCTACGTCGAGGCGCTCGAGCGCAGCACCAGACTCGTCCCCCGCCTGCGCGAGCGGATCGTCGAGCCGGCGCTGCCGCTCGTCGCGCCGGCCTGGTCGACCGACGAGGAGTTCGCGATCGAGCACCACGTGAGTCGCGCGCGCATCCCCACGCCCGGGACGACGGCGCAGCTGCACGAGAAGGTCGCCGACGTCATGCGCCGTCCGCTCGACCGCGGCCGTCCGCCCTGGGTGGCCGTGCTGCTCACCGGCCTCGAGGGCGGCCGGGCGGCGTCGGTGTTCAAGGCCCACCACGTGCTCGCCGACGGTCAGCTGCTCATGCAGCTGCTCGAGTTGCTCCACGGCCACTCGCCCGAGCCCGGCAGCCGACACGTGCCCGCCCGGCCTGCGCGCCCCACGGTCGACCGCTACAGCCTCGTGGCGACCCGGCTGGCCCGCAACGCCGTCGCCGCTCCCCGCGGCCTGGTGCGCCAGCTCGCCGGTATGCCGTCCGCCCTCGTCCATCCGGTGCGCAGCGTCGGCGGGGCGATCGCCTACGCACGCTCGTTGCGTCGCCAGGTATCCCCGGTCGGTGTGCCCCGGTCACCGCTGCTGCGGGGACAGGGCGGAACCGGGGTCCGCGTCCTCACCCTCACCGTGCCCCTCGCGGAGATGCGGGCCGCGGGCAAGGCCGCCGGCGGCTCGGTCAACGACGCCTTCCTCGCCGCGATGCTCGGAGGCCTGCGCCGCTACCACGAGCACTTCCACGTCGAGGTCGACCGCATCCCGCTCACCATGCCGGTGAGCACGCGGGTGGCCGGCGACCCGGCCGGCAACCGCTTCGCCGCGGTCCACCTCGTCGGTCCGATGTCCGAGGCGGACCCGGCCCGCCGGATCGCCCTCATCCGCGAGCAGGTCCGCGCCGCTCGCAACGAACCCGCCCTCGACTGGCTCGAGGTGGGCTCGCGGTTCATCGACAAGCTCCCCGGCCCGGCCCTCGTCGAGGTCGTCCGCAACGGCGCAGCGACCTCCGACGCCCAGCTGTCCAGCTTCCCCGGCGTGCGCCGCGAAGCCTTCATCGCCGGGGCCAGGGTCACCGGGATCTACCTCGTCGGCCCCCGTCCGGGGGTGGCGATGATGGGGGCGATGATCAGCTACCAGGGCCAGGGGTGCGTCGGTCTGCACGTCGACCCCGACGCGTTCACCGACCTCGAGGTCCTCGACTCCTGCCTCCGCGCGGGTTTCGCCGAGGTGCTCACGCTCGCGTCGATGGCCCCGACCACCCCGTCCCCGCCACCCGCTCACGACGAGAACCGTTGAGCCACACATGAGTTCCATGTGGCTACGGATCCCGACCGCCCAGCTCGACGACCGGATCCGCGAGCTCGAGCGGGCGGCATACGAACATTTCGGCCTCGCGATCCGCGAGGAGACGCTGGCGATCCACACCCGGATCGGCGACATCGACGTGCGGGTCCTGCACACCGGATCTGAGGACTCGCAGGCGCCACCCATCCTCATGCTGCACGGTGTCGGGTCCTTCTCGGTGCTCGCCGTCGAGGTGATGTCCTATCTCGCCGACCGGCGGATCGTCGTCCTCGACTGGCCGGGGCATGGCCTGTCCGGACCGTGCGCGGTCCCGGGCCCCCACGCCTTGCGCGGGCTCGCCGTCTCGGTCATCGAGGGGGTGCTCGACGACCTCGGTATCCCGGTCGTCGACGTCGTCGCCCATTCGCTCGGCGGGCAGTTCTCCGTGTATGCCGCGCTGGACCTCCCTCGCCGGATCCGCCGGATCGTCTTCCTCGGCTGCCCGGGGGGCGCCTTCGCGGGGGCCAA
Source organism: Actinomycetes bacterium (assembly GCA_029552065.1). Taxonomy (GTDB): domain Bacteria; phylum Actinomycetota; class Actinomycetes; order Actinomycetales; family Dermatophilaceae; genus Phosphoribacter. The sequence goes on along the minus strand of JAKPEG010000024.1, from coordinate 5,920 downwards.
GCCGATCCTGCCGATGATGCTCCTCGGGGTTCCGCAGGTCGGTCGGCGGTTGTTGTCGAGCCAGGTGACCCCGGAGCGGTTCGCCCGGTTCAACGACATCGCCAACGGCCCGAACGCCGGCGCGCACCTGCCCGAGGCGGTGCTCGAGGCGTGCTACTACCTCACCTGCCGTCCCAGCTACGGTCCGAGCGTGGCGACCTACTTCCAGGCCCTCGTCCAGGGCACCCGCCTGCGGCCCGCCATGGTCGTGCCGCCGGAGGACCTCGAGCGGATCGCCCAGCCGGTGCTCATGGCCTGGGGCGACCTGGACGCCTTCATGCCCCCGGGCGTGGCGGCCGACTCGATCGTCGCGCTGCGCGACCACCGGCTGGTGCGGCTGCGCGGCGCCGGGCACGCCCCGTGGCTGGACGAGCCCGAACTCGTCGGCGCTGCGGTCGCGAGCCACTTGGCTGGGAGCGCGTAGACCGTTCGCACGCAGGGGCTCCCGGCATACCGACCGCTCGACCCGCATCGGCGACCGCTGGGCGAAAGTCGATCCCACCGGGCGCGCGCAGTCTGGCGAGGGGCTCTGGCACACATCATCGTGTGACCCACGACACTGCGGAGTCCCTCTGCAGACCTGCCCACCGGAGGTTCACACCTTGAGCAGTCACGACGACATCAGCGAGGAGCGGGCGGCACGCTACATCGCCGTCCAGAACTCGCCGGAGTTCGCTGCGCTGCGGAAGAAGTTCCGCAGCTTCGTCTTCCCCATGACCGGCGCGTTCCTCGCCTGGTACTTCCTCTACGTGTTGCTCGCCTCCTATGCGACGAGCTTCATGAACACCAAGCTCGTCGGCAACATCACCGTCGGGCTGGTCCTCGGGTTGCTCCAGTTCGTCACGACCTTCGCGATCACGATGTTCTACGCCCGCTGGGCCGACCGAGAGTTCGACCCGGCCGCCGCCAAGCTGGCCGAGCACATGGAGCGGGGGGACGTCTGACATGGTCGGCAACTCGATTCTCAACATCAGCATCTTCGCCCTGTTCGTGTTGGTCACCCTCGCGATCGTCATCCGGGTCTCCAAGCAGAACACCACCGCCGCCGACTACTACGCGGGCGGGCGGGCCTTCTCCGGGCGGCAGAACGGCATCGCCATCGCCGGCGACTACTTGTCCGCCGCGTCCTTCCTCGGCATCGCCGGTGCCATCGCCATCAACGGCTACGACGGCTTCCTCTACTCGATCGGCTTCCTCGTCGCGTGGTTGGTCGCGCTCCTGCTCGTCGCCGAGCTGCTGCGCAATACCGGCCGCTTCACGATGGCCGACGTGCTGTCCTTCCGGCTGCGCCAGCGCCCGGTCCGCACCGCGGCCGCCGTCAACACCCTCGCCGTCTCGGCGTTCTACCTGCTCGCCCAGATGGCCGGCGCCGGTGGGCTCGTCGCCCTGCTGCTCGGGATCACCGACCGGACCGGCCAGAGCATCGTCATCGCCGTTGTCGGGGCCCTCATGATCGTCTACGTCCTCATCGGCGGAATGAAGGGCACGACCTGGGTGCAGATCATCAAGGCCGCGCTGCTCATTCTCGGCGCCGGGATCATGACCCTGTGGATAGGCGTGAAGTACGGCTTCAACATGTCGAGCCTCTTCGACGCCGCCACGGCCAAGGCCGGCAGCGACAACATCCTCTTCGGTGGCCTGCAGTACAAGAACAAGATCGACTTCATCTCGCTGTCGATCGCCATCGTTCTCGGCACGGCGGGGTTGCCCCACGTGCTCATGCGCTTCTACACGGTTCCCACAGCCAAGGAGGCCCGCCGCTCGGTCGTCTGGGCGATCTGGCTCATCGGCATCTTCTACCTGTTCACCCTCGTCCTCGGCTACGGCGCGGCCGCGCTGGTCGGCGCCGACGTGATCAAGAAGGCCCCGGGTGGCCAGAACTCGGCGGCGCCGCTGCTCGCCTACCACCTCGGCGGCGAGATCCTGCTCGGTGTCATCTCGGCGGTGGCCTTCGCGACCATCCTCGCGGTCGTCGCCGGGCTCACCATCACGGCGTCGGCGTCGTTCGCCCACGACGTCTACGCCAACGTCATCAAGCGCGGCGCAGTCGGCCCCGACGACGAGGTCAAGGTGGCGCGCCGCACGGCGGTCGTCATCGGCATCCTCGCGATCATCGGCGGCATCTTCGCCAACGGCCAGAACATCGCCTTCCTCGTGGCCCTGGCCTTCGCGGTCGCTGCGAGCGCCAACCTGCCGACGATCCTCTATTCGCTGTTCTGGAAGAACTTCACCACCCGGGGCGCACTGTGGAGCATGTACGGCGGCCTGATCAGTGCCCTGCTGCTCATCATCTTCAGCCCCACGGTCTCGGGCGCGGCAACCTCGATGTTCCCGTCGGCCAACTTCGCCTGGTTCCCGCTCAACAACCCGGGCATCATCACCATCCCGCTGTCCTTCTTCCTCGGTTGGCTCGGCTCGGTGACGACCAAGGAGCACAACGCGGCGAAATACGCCGAGATGGAGGTCCGCTCCCTCACCGGTGCTGGCGCCGAGAAGGCGATCGTGCACTGATCCCACGCCGGTATGCCGTGTCCCAGGCGGTCATGCCCCGCCGCGCGGGACACGGCATACCCCTTGCGCCACGGCGCCCCCTGGCCGACACAGGTCAGGGGGCGTTGTGCCGCCCGGCCGGCACCGGGATCGGCGGGCGCGGCGCCGAGATCCGCTGGGCCGTGGCGGGTCGGATGCCCGGTTGACCGCCGGGGCGGCGGCATACCCGATGAGGTATGCCGCCCCGCTTGCTATCCTCGGGCCATGGCTTCGACCACCCGCCTGGGTTGGTGGCGCACCGCATAGCGGCGGCGCCCGACGAAGCAACCCCAGACCACGCCGCCCCCGGGGCGGCGTCGTCGTGTCCGGGGGCACCACCACGAGGAGAGACGCGATGACCAGCCAGCCCAGCGGCATACCCCCGCGGCAGCGACCCCGATCGCTGTCCGGGATGCAGCCGACGAGTGACAGCCTGCACATCGGCAACTACGTCGGCGCGCTCGTCAACTGGGTCGAGCTGCAGGACAGCTACGACGCGTTCTACTTCATCGCCGACCTACACGCGCTCACCGTGCCGACCGACCCCGAGGTGCTGCGCCGACGCACCCGGGTCACCGCCGCACAATTCATCGCCGGCGGGGTAGACCCGGAACGCTCGGCGGTCTTCTGCCAGAGCCACCTGCCCCAGCACGCCGAACTCGGCTGGGTGATGAACTGTCTCACCGCGATGGGCGAGGCCGAGCGGATGACCCAGTTCAAGGACAAGGTCGCCAAGGGGCAGAGCGCCAACGTGGGCCTGTTCACCTATCCCATGCTCATGGCCGCGGACATCCTCGGCTACGACGCGGACCGCGTCCCAGTCGGGGAGGACCAGCGTCAGCACCTGGAGATCACCCGCGACCTCGCGCAGCGCTTCAACCAGCGCTACGGCGAGACGCTGGTGGTCCCAGAGGCGCACATCCTCAAGGAGACGGCCAAGATCATGGAGCTGAGCGACCCCGGTTCCAAGATGTCGGGCACCAACTCCCCCGACGCCGGGGTCGTGCTCCTCTCCGACGACCCCAAACGGATCGTCAAGAAGATCAAGTCGGCGGTCACCGACGCCGAGCGCGAGATCCGCTACGACCCCGAGCACAAGCCCGGGGTGAGCAACCTGCTGGTCATCGAGTCGGCGCTCACCGGGGTGCCGGTCGACAGCCTCGAGCAGGGCTATGCCGGTCGCGGCTACGGCGATCTCAAGACCCAGGTCGCGGACGCGGTCGTGAGCGCCGTGGAGCCCTTCCAGCGGCGCATGCGCGAGCTGCTCGACGACCCCGCCGAGCTCGACCGGATCCTCGCCGCCGGCGCCGCCAAGGCCGGCCCGATCTCGGCAGCCACGCTGGCCCGGGTCAAGGACCGACTCGGCCTGCTCCCGCCCGGCTGAGCCGACGCGGCTGAGCTCGCACGGCCAGCGGCCCGGACCACGTCCGCTGTGGTCCGGGCCGCCTGCGCCGCGCCCCCTGTACCCCTGCGACCGCCGCGTGCGAAGCGGACGCCTGCGTCCAGTCTGCCCGCCTGGCCGCGACGAGGGCCAGTCCCACGATCGGGGGACACCGCTCGTCGTCGCGACGTGACGAGTGCCGCATCCATCCCCGGATGCGGCCTCTCACTCCCGGAGGCAGGATGGCGGCATGGCGCCTCTCCCCGTCCGCCTGGGGGTCGTCGACGACCATCCGCCCATCCTGCACGGCGTGCTCGCCGGTTTGTCCGACGCCCTTCCCCGGCCGGTCCAACCGACCCTTGCCCCCAGCGTCGACGGACTCCTGGGCTCGGCGCAGGCACTCGACCTCGTGCTGCTCGACCTGCAGCTCGGCGACCAGTCACGCCCGGCCGACAATGTCGCCCGGCTGGTCGAGCGCGGCTGGCCGGTGCTCCTCTACACCCAGGAGACCAACCGTGCGGTGGTCGCCCCGTGCTTCCGGGCCGGGGCAGTGGGGATCGTCGGCAAGCACGAGGACTTCACCGTGCTCGCCAAGGCGGTCGAGGTTGTCCTCGGCGGTGATCCCTACCTCAGTGGCGAATGGGCCGCGGCCATCGAGGACGAACCCGGCTGGACCGCGCCGCACCTGGCCCCCCGGGAGGCCGAGGCCCTGCGGCTCTATGCCATGGGTCTCCCGCTGAAGTCCGTGGCGCGCCGGATGGGCCTGTCACCCGAGACGGTGAAGGAGTACCTGCTGCGCACTCGACGGAAGTACTCCGAGGCCGGCCGTCCTGCCGCGACCAAGACCGAGCTCTACATCCGTGCGGTGGAGGACGGCATACTGCCGCGGCCCGGTGGCGCGAGTCCACCGTGACCGAGCCGCGCACGAGGCGCGCGATCGATCTCGACCTCGCGCTCTACCGGGCGGCAAGCGCCCTCATGGTGATCGCGACGGCCGGGGCCTGCGCGGAGGCCTCCGTCGCGTGGGCGGATGCCGGCCAGATGCCACTGCCGTGGAGCGTGCTGGCCGCGGCGGCCGTCGCGGCGTTGGTCGGGATCGTCGAGTCGTTCCGCGGCACGCGGAAGCGACGCGGCGTACGGCTCTACTGCGCGGTGGCCGTCGTGGCCCTGGGCGTGAGCGTCCTGCTGCCAGAGGTGCGCCTCGCGGCGGACTATCGCCCGCTGTGGAGCGTCGTGGTCATCGGTTGGTGCCTCACGAGCGTGGCCATTGCCCCGATCGCCGTCGCCTGGGTGAGCCCGGTGGTCACCGTCGAGGCGGTCCTCGAACGTATCCCGGTCGTCGGTGCATGGCAGGCCGCCTACGAGGCGCTCCTGTGCGCGCTCACCGCACTCCTGTGCGCGGCGGGGGTCCAGGCCCTGCATCGGGCCGCCGCGTGGGTGCGCACGAGTTCGGAGAGCTCTTGGACCGCGCACGAGGACCTCGTCCGCGACTCCGCGCGTGCCCAGGCGAAACGCCGCTGGGACGGCCTCGTCCACGACAAGGTCCTTGGCGCGCTTCGGCTCGCCGGACGCCAGGACGGGCGGGTGGACGAGGCGGCCCGGGCGCTTGCCGGGCAGGCGGCCCAGGCCCTGCGAACCCTCGACCCGCTCGCGGCACGCCCGCTCACGGTGGCGCTGCGGGAACACGCCCGGGGTCTGGCCGTCGACCTCGACCTCTCCGTCACGGGTGAGTGCGCCGACGAGGTGGTTGCGGCCGCGCTGCTCGGAGCGGCAGCCGAGGCGCTCACGAACATCCACCGCCACGCGCCCGGACGCGGGGCGCGCATCCACGGCCACCTCGGCGCAGCTGAGTGCCGGATCACCATCAGCGAGGTCCACGCGGATCGACCGGTCGGGGCACCCGGGCCCAGTCCTGTGGCCGCGGCGCCGTCACTGCGGGGTCCGGCCCCGGCCGGGGTGGGTCTGCAGGTT
>JAKPEG010000018.1 GCA_029552065.1 Actinomycetes bacterium | reverse complement strand
TTGCAGGCCGCTGCCTCGCCTCTCGGCCACTCCACCGTGAAGGCGGTCTACCTCCGAGCGGACGACGAGGCTCGAACTCGCGACCTCAACCTTGGCAAGGTTGCGCTCTACCAACTGAGCTACGTCCGCAGGAACACCATCCGTGTAACTTCCGGGCGGTGCGCAGTAGACACTATCGGACGGTGCCGGGCGTGTCCAAACCGTCCCGCCGGCTGCACCCGGCCGGGGTCACGACTCCGCGAGGAGCCGCTTCTCCTCTTCGATGTCGTAGTCGGGCACCGGCCAGTCAGGACTCATCTCGCGCAACTTCTCGAGCAGTAGCTGCTGGACGGCATACCGCGCGTACCACTTCTTGTTGGCCGGCACGACGTACCACGGGGCGTTGCGGGTCGAGGTGCGGTTGAACATGAGCTGGAAGGCGCGCATGTAGTCGTCCCAGTAGGCGCGGTTCTCGCGGTCGCCGGGGGTGTACTTGTAGCGCTTGTCCGGCCGCTCGAGTCGCTCACCGAGCCGGGCCTTCTGCTCGTCCTTGGAGATGTAGAGGAAGACCTTGACGACCTGGGTGCCCGATTCGACGAGCTCGCGCTCGAAGGCGTTGATGATCGCGTAGCGCTTGACGATCTCGGTCGCCGGCACGAGCTTGCGCACCTTGACGACGAGCACGTCCTCGTAGTGCGACCGATCGAAGACGGCGATCTGGCCGGGGGCGGGCAGGGCCTTGCGGATCCGCCAGAGGAAGTCGTGCGCGAGTTCCTCCTCGGTCGGGGCCTTGAAGGCCGTCGGCCGGATGCCCGCGGGGTCGCAGGCGCCCACGACGTGGCGCATGATGCCGCCCTTGCCCGAGCTGTCCAGCCCCTGCAGGACCAGCAGGATGCTGCGCTTGCCGCCGGCCTTGGTCTCGGCGAACAGTCGCTCCTGCCACTCCCCGATCTCCGGCGCGTATGCCGCGAGCGCACTTTCGCCGTTGCTGCGGCCACCGTCGAAGCCCGGGGTCGACTCCGCGTCGAGGTCGGCCAGGAGGAAACCACGCCCGGCCCGCAGCACCTCGCTGATCGGGTCGTCGGGGCGCAGGTCCTTGTCGACCTTGGGCGCGTCGATCGGGGTGTCGTAGACCTCGGGCGCGGCCTCGACGACCGCGGGACCCTCGCCCGCGTCGGTCTTGGCGAGGACCACCTCGGGCTCGCCGCCCTTGCCCTTCTTCCCCTTCTTCGTGCTCTCCTGCACGGGGGGCACGGGCGGCGCCGGCGGCGCCGGCCGCTCGGCAGCAGCCTTGCCCCGACTCGACTTCTTCTTCGAGACCTCGAGCAGGGCCTTGCCTTTGCCCGCGTCCTTGTTCGAGCCCTTGCTCTTGCCCGAGTTCTTGCTCTTGTTGCTGCCCTTGCCTTTGGCCATGCGGACATCCTGCCGTAACCCGGAGTTCATTCGACAGAGGCCCCTCATAATCGACCCATGCGTGTCCTGCTCGACGAAACCGCCTCCGATGTCGCGTCGTCCGCCCTCGGCGGGTCGGCGGATCTCGCGCGGCTCGCCGCGGCATACGCCCCGCCCGCCGGGGCACCGAGCTGGGTGCGCGGCGTCATGGTCACCACGCTCGACGGCTCGGCCCAGGGCGGCGACGGCAGGTCGGGCACGATCAACACCGGGGCCGACCACGTGGTCTTCGAGCTGCTGCGGGCGCTGGCAGACGTCGTCCTGGTCGGGGCGGGGACGGTGCGCGCCGAGGGCTACGGCCCGCTGCGGATCGACCCGCGGTATGCCGCGGTGCGGGCCGGGGCAGGGCGGGCCGCCGCCTTGCCGCTGGTTATCGTGAGCGACAGCGGGCAACTTCCGGAACGAGTGCTCGAACAGGACGACGCGGCACCGGTGATCGCAGCCGTCCCCACCGGTTGCGCACGGATCGCCTTTCTGCAGAGCCGGTTGGGGGCAGACGGGGTCCTCGCCCTGGGCGAAGGCGGAGTCGACCTGCCGGCCGTGCTCGGTGCGCTGCACGACCGCGGCCTGCGCCGCGTCGACTGTGAGGGCGGGCCGAGCCTGCTCGGCGAACTGCTCGCCCTCGACCTCGTCGACGAACTCGCGCTCACCCTCTCGCCCGTCGTCGTCGGAGGCGAGCACCGGCGGATCGTCGCGGGTGCCGCGATCGACCGGTCGTTCACCCCGGCCGTGCTCGTCGAGCAGGACGGCACGGTCCTCGGCCGGTGGCTGCGCGCCCGCTGACGCGACCGCGGGCGGGTTAGGGTCGGCCCCATGCGCCAGCCGATCGACCTGCCCGTGCTCCCCATGCTCGCCAAGGCGATCTCCGAGGTGCCGGTCGGCGCGGACCTCGCCTACGAGCCCAAGTGGGACGGTTTCCGCTGCATCGTCCTGCGTGACGGCGACGAGGTCGAACTCGCGAGCCGCGGCAGCAAACCGCTCACCCGCTACTTCCCCGAGGTCGCCGCAGCTGTGCGCGAGCTGCTGCCGCCGCGGTGCGCGATCGACACCGAGATCGTCGTCCGATCGGGCACCCCGGGTGCCGAGCGGCTCGACTGGGAGCGTCTCTCCCAACGCATCCACCCGGCCGACTCGCGGGTCCGTCGTCTCGCGGCCGAGACACCCGCCGAACTCGTCTGCTTCGACCTGCTCGCGCTCGGCGACGAGGACCTCACCGCCCTGCCGTTCGCCCACCGCCGGGCCCGGCTCGAAGCCACCCTCGCCCACCTGGGATCCACCGACCCGATCCACCTCACCCGCACGACGACCGATCCGCAGCTCGCCCGCGAGTGGTTCGAGCACTTCGAAGGTGCCGGCCTCGACGGGGTCGTCGCGAAGTCGCTCGGGGCGGCATACACGCCGGGCAAACGCACGATGCTCAAGGTGAAACACAAGCGCACGGCGGAGGCGGTCGTCTTCGGCTACCGCGTGCACACCTCAGGCGAGGGGGTGGGCTCGCTGCTGCTCGGGCTCTACGGCGAATGGGAGGGGCAGGAGCACCTCATCCCCGTCGGGGGGATCGCCGCCTTCCCGATGGCGACCCGCCGAGCCCTCATCGACGAATTCGCGCCGCTGGTCGTGCGCGACGAGCGAGGCGAGATCCCGCAGGCATCGACCGCACGCTCGCGCTTCTCCTCGGCCAAGGACGCAGCCTTCGTCCCCGTGCGTCCCGAGCGGGTCGTCGAGGTCGCCTTCGACCAGATGGAGGGCCACCGTTTCCGGCACGCCGTGACCTTCCTGCGCTGGCGCCCTGACCGCGACCCGCAGTCCTGCCGGCTCGAGCAGGTCGAGCGGGCACCGGCCTACGACCTCGGCGAGGTCCTCGGCTGAGGGACCTCAGCCGCGCGGCGGCAGCTCGGGATGTGCGCGCAGATAGCCCGCGCCACCAGGCTCGTAGTCCTCGTCGGCATAGCGCTTCTTGGACGGCTGCACGCGTGGCGGCTCCCCCGGCATCTTCGGATAGTCCGGTGGGAAGGCGAGCTCGGGCAGGCCGTCGGCCAGGTCGCGCTCCCACCAATGCATCGCGGTGGCCAGGTCGCCGACCGACGAGTCGTATGCCGCCCACGGATCCTCCTGCGCGGCAACGATTCCCGGCGCTGTGTGCACGGTGAAGTCGCGTGGCTCGACGGATCGCAGCTCGGCCCAGGACACGGGCATCGACACCGGTGCGCCGGGCAGCGGCCGCGGACTGTAGGCCGCGGCGATCGTCCGGTCGCGGCAGGCCTGGTTGTAGTCGACGAAGACTCGCTCGCCGCGTTCCTCCTTCCACCACGCGGTGGTGACGAGGTCGGGCAGCCGACGCTCCAGCTCGCGGGCGATCGCGATGACGCCGTGGCGGACGTCGAGGAACTCCCGCTCAGGGGCGATCGGGCAGTAGACGTGGACGCCCCGATTTCCGGAGGTCTTCGCGAAGCCGGTGAGCCCGGCCTCGGCGAGCACCTCCCGCAGCGCGAGCGCGGCCTCGACGGCATCGGCGAAGCCGCGACCGGGCTGTGGGTCCAGGTCGATCCGGACCTCGTCGGGCCGGTCGAGGGCATCCGCGTTGTCGGCCACGCGGACCGGCCACGGGTGGAAGGTCACCGTGTTCATCTGCACCGCCCAGACCGCCGTCGCCACCTCGTCGACGACGAGCTGCGGATGCCGCCGACCCGAGGGATAGGTCATCGTCACGGTGCGCACCCAGTCGGGCAGTCCCTTGGGCGGGTTCTTCGAATAGAACTCCTCGCCAGCGATCCCGGTCGGGAAGCGCTGGAGGGTCACCGGGCGCGCGGCGATCCGACCGAGCAGCCGCTCCCCCACGTCGCGGACGAAGTGGGCGAGGTCGAGCTTGGTGATCCCCTCGTCCGGCCAGATGACCCGGTCGGGGCTGGACACGCGCACCGCCCGCACCCGGCCGTCCGGCGTGGGGCACTCGACCTGGGCGTCCGGCATACCGGCCACTATCGCATGGCCGAAGGTGCCACCCAGGGCGTCGGCGAATCCGTCGACCGTTCCCCGCGCGCAAGGGCCGTCCGGGGACGTACGTTGATCCCCTCGCAGCCTTCCATCTCCCCGAGCGAAGGGCCCCGCACATGTCACGAAGGACCGCCCGCCGGATCGGCACGATCGCCGCACTCCCCGTTATCGCCGTGTCGGCCCTGGTCTGCGCACCGAGCGCGTCGGCCGTCTCGACCACGGTGGTCATCTCCGAGGCCTATGGCGGCGGCGGCAATTCGGGCGCCGTGTGGCGCAACGACTACGTCGAGCTGTTCAACCGCAGCGACATGTCTGTCGACCTCACCGGATGGAAGGTGCAGTACTTCTCGGCGGGTGGCACCACGGCGACGACGACGACACTCTCCGGGAGCATCGCCGGCGGCGGCATGTTCCTCGTCCAACAGGCCGCCGGCGCGAACACGGCGGCCACGGCGCTCCCGACCCCCGACGTGACCGGCACGACCGCGATGTCGGCGAACGGTGCCAAGCTCGCCCTGCTCGACGCGAGCGGCGCGACGGTCGACTATCTCGGCTGGGGCAGCGCCACCGCCTACGAGGGGACGCCGGCCGGTGCCACCTCCAACACCACCTCGGTCGCCCGCACGGACCCCTGCTTCGACACCGACGACAACGGTGTGGACTTCACCGTCGGTGTGCCGAGCCCACAGAACTCCACGGCCCCGACCCGGGTGTGTTCCGCCGAACCCCCTCCCGACCCCGTGGAGACGATCGCCCAGATCCAGGGCGCGGCTCACCTCTCGCCGCTCGCGGGACAGCACGTCAACGGCGTGGTCGGCATCGTGACGGCGCGGGCCTCCGGGGGCTTCTGGATGCAGGACCCGGCACCGGGCGACGCCGACCCCGCCACGAGCGAGGGGATCTATGTCTTCACCCGCTCGACCCCCACGGTGGCCGTGGGTGACGCGGTGACGGTGGACGGCAATGTCACCGAGTTCCGCCCGGGCGGCTCGGGCGGCAACGACAACCTCACCACCACGGAGATCACCGGGCCGACGGTGCTCGTCACCTCCTCGGGCAATCCCCTGCCCGGCCCGGTGGTGCTCGGCGTCGACCGGGTGACCCCGGCCCAGACGATCGACGCCCAGAGCCCGGGAAGCGTGGAAAACGCCTCGGCCGTCTTCGACGTCTCCCGCGACGCCATCGACTTCTACGAGTCGATGGAGGGCATGCGAGTGGCCGTCCGCGACGCCCGGGTGGTCGGGCCGACCGCCTCCTTCGGGGAGATCCCGGTGGTCCCCGGCCACGCGCCGCTCGACGGGCTGGTGAGCTCGGCCGGCGGCGTCGTCTACGGGTCCTACGCCACCCCCAATGCCATGCGGGTCCAGCTCGACGACGCCCTGTTGCCGACCGGCGCCATGCCGGCCGCCACCGTCGGCGACACCCTGTCGGGGGACGTCTCGGGGGTCCTGGACTACAGCTTCGCCAACTACAAGCTGCTCGTCACCGTTCCGCCGACCGTGACTTCGGGAGGCCTGGTCCGGGAGATGACCATGCCACACACGAACAACCAGCTCGCCGTCGCGACCTTCAACGTCGAGAACCTCTCGCCGAGCAACCCGCAGAGCAAGTTCGACCGGCTCGCCGCCCAGGTCGTGCACAACCTCGCCAGCCCGGACGTCCTGGCCCTCGAGGAGATCCAGGACAACACGGGTCCGGCCGACGACGGGGTGGTGAGTTCCAGCCTCACCGTAAGCCGTTTCGTCGCGGCCATCTCGGCCGCCGGCGGACCGGCATACCAGGCGCGCTGGATCGACCCCGAGGACGACGCCGACGGTGGCCAGCCGGGGGCGAACATCCGCCAGGTCTTCCTCTTCCGGCCGGACCGGGACGTGGAATTCGTCGACCGTCCGGGCGGCGATGCCACCACCCCGGTGAGCGTCGTCGGCTCCGGCTCGTCGACCGCCCTCTCGATCTCCCCCGGGCGCGTGGCCCCGGCCGATGCGGCGTGGACCGACAGTCGCAAACCGCTGGTCGGCGAGTTCCGCTTCCGGGGCCAGACCGTCTTCGTCGTCGCCGTGCACTTCGCCTCCAAGGGCGGCGACGACCCGCTCTTCGGTCGCTGGCAACAACCGTTGCGCTTCAGCGAGGCTCAGCGCCACGCCCAGGCAACCGTGCTCCGCGGCTTCGCCGACGCCCTGTTGACCGCCGACCCGTCGGCTCGGCTCGTCGTCGCCGGTGACGTCAACGACTTCGAGTTCAGCCAGACGGCCGATCTGCTCGTCGGATCGGGGGCCACGGCCCTGGTCGACCTGCCGCGCACGCTCGAACCGGCGCAACGGTGGAGCTACGTCTTCGAGGGCAACGCCCAGATCCTCGACCACATTCTCATCAGCCAGGCGCTCACGATCGCGCAGAAGGGCGCCAAGTATCCGGCCTACGTCTACGACATCGTCCACACCAATTCGCCGTTCCCCGACCAGGACTCCGACCACGACCCGCAGGTGGTCCGGCTGGCCCTGAGAGGCGGCACCGGGTTGTGAGTCCCAACGCTATGCCGCGCGGCCGCTCGCTCGTGCGCCGCGCGGCATACCGTGTCGACCGTCTGCCGGGTCGACCGTCTGCCGGGACCAAATCGCGAGGCGCATGCGTTCACTCCCACATGGACGCCTCCCACCGCACCGAGCCGTATGCCGTCACCCTCACCGACACCGCGTGGCGCGAGCGGCTGAATGCCGCAGAATTCCACGTCTTGCGTGAGGCCGGCACCGAACGCCCCTTCACCGGCGAGTACACCGACACGACGACCGAAGGCGTCTATGCCTGCCGCGCCTGCGGTGCCGAGCTGTTCCGCAGCGAGACGAAGTTCGCCTCGCAGTGCGGCTGGCCCTCGTTCTACGCCCCACTCGCCGAGGGCCGCGTGGAGTACCTGCGGGACCACTCGATCCCGGGCCGGCCACGCGTCGAGGTCCGCTGTGCCTCCTGTGGCTCGCACCTCGGCCACGTCTTCGAGGGCGAGGGCTACGCGACGCCCACCGACCAGCGCTACTGCATCAACTCGGTGAGCCTCACCCTGGAACCCACGCGGGACTGAGCTGGCACGCCGCACCCTCCCGCGCCCGAACCGGGGTGCCGCGCTCGCGCGAAGGCTCGGGGATCGAGACCGGATCGCAACCTTGACTCGCGGAACCTCCCGTCACGGACGGGCCTCTCACCGGGCAAGAGCCGACCAGGCACCCCGTGAGGTTCGATCGAGGAGGACCCCGATGTTCGCGTCACCGCGCAGCCCCCGTCCCGGCCGGTTCGTGGCCCTGGCCCTGGCCGGCGCCCTCGCCCTGGGTGCCTGCTCGGGGTCCGGTTCGAGCACGACCTCGAGTGCCGCGGCGGGCGCCGGACAGGACTCCCGGGCCGGGGCACCCGCGCCTGCCGCCCCGGACAGCGTCGGCGAGGCGGCCAAGGCCGCAGACGGCAATGCGCTCGACAGCGGCGCGCCCGTCGCCGTCGCCGTCGCCGACCGCAAGATCGCCTCCACGGTGGGGCTCTTCCTCACCGTCGAGGACGTGCGCCAGGCCGCCGCGGCCATCCGAGGTGTCGCAGCCGGTGTGGGCGGGGTCGTGGTCAACGAGACCGTCAACGCCACCGACGCGGCGCCGAGCCCACCCACGGGCACGGGCACGGCGAGGACGACCGGGCCCGTCGTGCGGCAGGGCAACTACGGCACGATCACCCTGGGCATCCCGTCCGATCGGCTCACGGCCGCGCTCGACCAGCTCGCCAAGCTCGGGGTCGAGGTCCAGCGCACCTCCTCGACCGAGGACGTCACGGGCACCTACGTCGACCTGCAGGCCCGGATCGACAACATGAAGGCCAGCGTCGCCCAGGCCCGGGCATACCTCGCCCAGGCCAAGGACCTCACCCAGATGGTGCAGATCGAGGCCGAGGTCACGCGCCGGCAGTCCGACCTCGACTCCCTCACCGCCCAGATCAACGCCCTGTCCAGCCGGGTCGCCCATTCGACGGTGACCGTCGTCTTCAGTTCCACGCCGCAGGCCGTGACCGTCGAGGACACGAGCGGCTTCCTCGGTGGGCTCAAAACCGGCTGGAAGGCCTTCGTCGCAAGCGCGGGCGTCGCCGCCACCGTCGTGGGCGCGCTGCTGCCCTGGATCGTCGCCCTCGCGATCGTCGGACTTCCCCTCTGGTGGTGGGTCCGTCGCCGGCGTGCCGCCGCGCCCGCCCCGGCACCCGTACCCGCCCCGGCACCCGTGCCCGCCCCCGTGCCCGCCGCGGCAGCCGGGGTCGGCCCCGCCACCCTCGGTCACCCGGTCGTCCCCGCTGCGACCCCCCCGACCCAGGAGTGAACCGACCAGGTCGCCAGGTTCAGGAGTGCGCGGCCGCGAGGGCGACGATCCCCAGCAGGGCCACCCCAACCCCGAACTGCTGGATCGGCCGAAGCCGCTCGCCCAGCACCTTGCGCGCCAGCAGGATCGTCACCACGGGGTAGAGCGAACCGAGCACGGCGGCGACGCTCACGAGCCCCGAGGAGGACGCGACCGCGAAAAGGAGGTTCGCGAGCAGGTCGCCCAATCCCACGAGGGCCAACACCGGCCACCGCCGGACACCTACCCCGCCGAGGCTGCGCACGGCCAGGGCGAGCACGGCATACCCGAGCACGCTCGTCACCCGCATGCCCCACATGGTGTGGACCACCGAGACCCGCGAGCCCCGGTCCAGGCAGAACAGGGCCACCCCGAAGCCCACCGCCGCCAGGGCCGCGAGGGCGACCGACCGGGTCCCCACCCCGAGCTGCAGCTCCGGACCGCTCGCGAGGACCACCCCGATCAGGGCCACGGCGATGCCGACCCACGCGAGCGATGACGGGGTCTCGCCGCTGGCCACTCCGAGGGCGACCGGTATGCCGCCGCCGAGGGCCGCGATGGGGGCGACGACGCCCATCGTGCCGCTCGCGAGGGCGGCATAGAAGCAGAGCAGGCCGAGGGACCCGGCGATCCCGGCGAGCACGGCCCAGGGCGCCCAGCCGGAGAAGCCCGTCTCCGGCAGGCCCTGCACCGCGACGACGACGCACATCGCGAGGCAACCGACGGCCTGGGACCACGCGACCACCACCACCGGGCGCAGCGTCCGCGAGATCAACCCCGCGACGAAGTCGGAGGCCCCCCACGAGATCGCGGCGAACAAGGCGAGCGTGGTGAACACGTCGGCACGATAGTGCGACTGCGCAGGGGGTGCTCGGCGCGTCCGCATCACCGGGGCCCCCGGCCGACATACCCTCGGAGGGTGCGAGGACGAACCCTTCCGGGCGACCCGGCCGCCGAGTTCGCTCGGGCGCTCGTCGGGCTGCGCGAGGTGCGACTGCGACCGGAGGTCCGGCTCACCGAGGTCCCGGCTCCGCAGCGCATCGCACCCCATGCCGTCGCCCTCTCGGCCGAGGTCGTCGCGGCCGGCGGCGCCGACGAGTTGTCCTCCGGGCGCTTCGTGCTCCTGCACGACCCGTCCTGCCCCGAGCCGTGGGAGGGCGCTTGGCGCGCGGTCACCTTCGCCCGCGCCGAGCTCGAGCCCGAGATGGCCGAAGACCCCTCGCTCGGCGCCGTGGGTTGGGCCTGGCTCGTCGAGTCCCTCGAACAGCGAGGACTCGCCTACTGCGCCGAGGCCGGCACGGTCACCCGCGTCGTCTCCGAACGCTTCGGCGGCCTCGCCGAGCGCGACGCGACGGTCGAGATGGAGGTCCGGGCGTCCTGGACCCCCCTCGACCTCGACCTGGGCGCCCATCTGCTCGCCTGGTCGGACCTGCTGTGCACCATCGCCGGCCTGCCTCCGCTGCCCGAGGGCGTCGTCGCCCTGCCGGGCGCGCGCCGATGACGACCCGATGACCGGCCCGACCGTCCCCGGCGCCGCCGCGCAGACCCACCCTCAGACCTCCGCCGACGTGCGCGACGGCGCCGAGGCCGACGGCCCGACGGATTCTCCCGAGGCACCCATCCTCGTCCCGCTGCTTGCGCCGGCCGACGGCATACCCGAGGTCGTCGTCGACGAGCGGCGGCTGCTCGAGGCGGCCGCCGCGCTCGCGGCCGGCCATGGTCCGGTCGCCCTCGACGCCGAGCGGGCCTCCGGGCACCGCTACGGGCAACGGGCCTATCTCGTCCAGATCCGCCGTGCGGGTGCCGGCACCTGGCTGCTCGACCCGGCCGCGTGCCCCGACCTGCGACCGGTCGCCGACGCGGTCCAGGACACCGAATGGATCCTGCACGCGGCCACCCAGGACCTGCCCTGCCTCGCCGAGGTGGGCCTGCGACCCGACCGGCTGTTCGACACCGAGCTCGGCGCACGCCTGGCCGGTCTACCCCGGGTCGGGCTCGGCGCCGCCGTCGAGCATTACCTCGGGCTGTCGCTGGCCAAGGAACACTCGGCCGTCGACTGGTCGCGACGGCCGTTGCCCGAGCCCTGGCTGCGCTATGCCGCGCTCGACGTCGAGGTCCTCGTCGACCTGCGCGAGGCGGTCGCCGCCGACCTGCAGGCCCAGGACAAGTGGGGTTGGGCGCAGGAGGAGTTCGACGCGCTCGTCTCGTTCACCGGGCCACCCGTGCGGGTCGACCCCTGGCGGCGCACGTCGGGTATCCACCGGATCCGCCGGCGCCGCGCCCTCGCCATCCTTCGCGAGCTGTGGTACGTCCGCGACCGGGTCGCCCAACGCCGCGACGTCTCCCCGGGCCGGGTGTTGCCCGACCCCGTCCTCGTCGAGCTGGCGACCGACCCGCCCACCGACACCGCGGCCGTGGCGACTCGCCGGTCCCTGCGGGTGATCGCTCGCAGCCCCCGGGTGTGGCTCGAGGGGATCGAGCGTGGCCTGGCGATTCCCGAGGAGTCGCTGCCCCCGCTCACCCTGCCCGGCACGGGGCCACCGCCCCCGCGGATGTGGGCCGAACGCGACCCGGTGGCGGCCGCACGGCATACCGACGTGAAGGCCGCGCTCACGGCATACTCGCTCGAGCGGACCGTGCCGGTCGAGAACCTGGTCACCCCCGACCTGCTGCGCCGGGTGCTCTGGACACCACCGGCCGAGCCGACCGAGGCGGCCTTCGCGGCCGCGCTCGCGGCCGGTGCCGCCCGGCCGTGGCAGATCGACATCGTCGCCCCCGTCCTCGCGGCAGCCGCCGCGGCCCACGGCTGAGCCGACCCCAGGGCTTCGCCGACCCCGGGGCTGAGCCGGACTCCTCGCCCGTGACCGGTGTCACCGCGCGGCCCGCGCGACGGGAGGTTACCCGCGGGTAGTCTGCCGCCAGGACAGCCCCCACTGCCCGACGACAGCCTGCCCCGAGGAGGCCCCCGCATGCCCCGTACCCTCACCGACGTCGTCTTCGTCGAAGGGGTCCGCACCCCCTTCGGGCGGGCCGGCGACAAGGGGATCTACGCCCAGACCCGGGCCGACGACCTCGTCGTCCGGTGCATCCGCGAGCTGCTCAGCCGCCATCCCGAACTGCCCAAGGAGCGGGTCGAGGAGGTGGCGATCGCCGCGACCACCCAGATCGGCGACCAGGGCCTCACCATCGGCCGGGTCGCGGCCATGCTGTCCGGCCTGCCCCTCACCACCCCGGGCTATTCGATCGACCGGATGTGCGCCGGGGCGATGACCGCCGTCACGACGGTCGCCTCCTCGATCGCCGTCGGTGCCATCGACGTGGCCATCGCGGGCGGCGTCGAACACATGGGCCGCCACCCCATGGGGCAGGGGGTCGACCCCAACCCTCGGATCGTCGCCGAGAAGCTCGTCGACCAGTCGGCCCTGTCCATGGGGATGACCGCCGAAAACCTCCACGACCGTTTCCCCCAGCTCACCAAGGAGCGCTGCGACGCCTTCGCCGTCGCCTCCCAGGACAAGCTCGCCGCGGCATACGACGCCGGCAAGATCCAGCCCGACCTGGTCACCATGAGCACCCGCCACAGGGACCTCGGCTGGGGCCTGGCCACCGTCGACGAGCCGCCGCGACCCGGCACGACCCTCGCGGACCTCGCCGTGCTCAAGACCCCGTTCCGCCCCCGCGGCAACGTCACGGCCGGCAACAGTGCGGGCCTCAACGACGGTGCCACCGCATGCATCCTCGCCTCCGAGGGCGCCGCCGCCGCACTCGGTATGCCGGTACGCATGCGGTTGGTCTCCTATGCCTTCGTCGGGGTCGAGCCCGAGGTGATGGGCATCGGCCCGGTGCCGGCCACCGAGAAGGCCCTGGCCAAGGCCGGGCTCGGGATCTCGGACATCGGCCTGTTCGAGCTCAACGAGGCCTTCGCCGTGCAGGTGCTCGCCTTCCTCGACCACTTCGGCATCGCCGACGACGACCCCCGAGTCAACCCCTACGGCGGCGCCATCGCCGTCGGGCACCCGCTCGCCTCCTCGGGCGTGCGGCTGATGACCCAGCTCGCCCGCGAGTTCGCCGAGCATCCCGAGGTGCGTTATGGCCTCACCGCGATGTGCATCGGGCTGGGGATGGGCGGGGCCGTCATCTGGGAGAACCCGCACCACGCCGACTACGTCCCCTCGGTCGATGCGACCGGAAAGGTGGCCTGAGCGATGAGCACGTCCACAGCTGCCGGCACGACTCCCCCCGCTGGAGCGGTCGACTTCGGTGCCCTCTTCCCCGAGGAGGTCGTCACCAAGGCGCTCGTCCGCGACGTCCGGTTGCCCGGCGCGTCGGGCGGCACGATGGCCCTGGTCACGCTCGACAACGGTTTCGACCACACCAAGCCCAACACCTTCGGCCCGGCGAGCATCGCCGGGCTGCAGGCCTGTTTCGACGGGCTGCGCGCCCGGGCCGAGGCCGGCGAGATCCAGGCGGTCGGGATCACCGGCAAACCGTTCATCTTCGCCGTCGGCGCCGACCTGTCCGGGGTGCCCAAGGTGACCCAACGCGAGCAGGCGCTCGCGATCGCCCGGGCGGGTCACGCGGCATACGCGACCCTCATGGACCTGCCGGTGCCGACCTTCGCCTTCGTCAACGGGGCCGCGATGGGCGGCGGGGTCGAGATCGCGCTCGCCTGCGACTACCGGACGATCTCCGCCGGCGTGCCTGCGATCGCGCTGCCGGAGTGCTTCCTCGGGCTCGTGCCCGGCTGGGGCGGGTGCTGGCTGCTGCCCAACCTGGTCGGCCCGGCCAAGGCGCTGTCGGTCATCGTCGACAACGCACTCAACACCAACAAGATGCTCAAGGGCCCGGCGGCCTTCGAGCTCGGGCTCGCCGACGCGATGTTCGAGCCGGCCGACTTCCTCGAGTCCTCGATCGGCTGGGCGGCCAAAGTCCTCGCCGGCGAGGTCACCGTCACCCGGCCCGAGATCCCGCGCGACGAGGCGGTGTGGACGGCGGCCGTCAAGGCCTCGACCATGCTCGCCGACCTCAAGACCGGCAAACAGTCGCCCGCGCCCTACCGGGCGCTCGCCCTCGTCGCCGCCGCCCGCACCGCCACCCGGCAGGAGGCCTTCGCCGCCGAGGACGAGGCGCTCGCCGACCTGCTCATGGGCGACGAGTTGCGCGCCGGGCTCTATGCCTTCGACCTCGTGCAGAAGCGGGCGAAGCGGCCGGCCGGGGCGCCGGAGCGGTCCCTCGCCCGCCCCGTCACCAAAGTGGGCATCGTCGGCGCCGGACTCATGGCCAGCCAGCTCGCCCTGCTGTTCGTCCAGCGGCTCAAGGTCCCGGTCATCCTCACCGACCTCGACCAGGGCCGGGTCGACAAGGGCGTCGGCTACGTCCACAGCCAGCTCGACGGGCTCGCGAAGAAGGGCCGGATCAATCCCGACACCCTCAACCGCTACAAGGCCTTGGTCACCGGCTCGACGAGCAAGGAGGGCTTCGCCGACGCCGAGTTCGTCATCGAGGCGGTCTTCGAGGACATGGCGGTCAAGCAGCAGGTGTTCGCCGAATGCGAGGCGGTCGTCTCCGACACCTGCGTGCTCGCGACTAACACCTCGTCGCTGTCGATCACCGAGATGGCCGCCACACTCGCGCACCCCGAGCGGGTCGTCGGCTTCCACTTCTTC
>JAKPEG010000015.1:2500-61399 GCA_029552065.1 Actinomycetes bacterium | reverse complement strand
AAGGCTGCGCCTGCGAAGGCTGCGCCTGCGAAGGCTGCGCCTGCGAAGGCTGCGCCTGCGAAGGCTGCGCCTGCGAAGGCCGCACCCGCGAAGGCCGCACCCGCGAAAGCCGCGGTCAAGGCTGCGCCTGCGAAAGCTGCGCCTGCGAAAGCGCCGGTCAAAGCTGCACCTGCGAAGGCGGCGCCTGCGAAGGCTGCGCCTGCGAAAGCCGCGATCAAGGCTGTGCCTGCGAAGGCGGCACCTGCGAAGGCGGCGCGGCGGTCTCCGGCGGCTGCTCGTCCCGCCTCGTCGACGACGAGTGTGCGGACGATCCTGCCCGTGCGTGCGGACGAGGACCCGTGGACGTCCGAGGAGGTCGCGGAGATCCGGCACGAACTCGAGCGTGACATCCAACGGGGGTTGGCCGATCTCCGGACGGCGCAGGAGGACCTCCAGGGGCTCATCTGGGACGCGGGGGACGGCTCCGGCGACGACCAGGCCGACGCGGGCGCGAAGACCTACGAGCGCGAGCAGGAGATTTCGCTCGCGAATATCTCGCGCGACAAGCTCGCCCAGAACCGGCATGCCCTGGACCGGCTTGATGACGGCAGCTACGGGATCTGCGAATCGTGTGGCGAGCCGATCGGCAAGTTTCGACTCCAGGCCGCTCCTCGTGCCACCCTATGCAGGTCATGCAAGGAGAAGGCCGAGCGCGGCTGAGCGCAGATCCCTCGGGCGGCCCGGTCGCGCAGCAGCGCCGCCGGCGCCTGCTCGTCCTGTTCGTCGCCGTCGCGGCGATCGTCTTCGCGGTCGACCAGGTCACCAAGGCGTGGGCGATGGCCACCCTCGTCGATGCCCCGCCACGGCAACTCATCGGTGACTTCCTCACCCTCGAGCTCGTTCGCAATCCCGGAGCGGCCTTCTCGCTGGGCACGGGAAGCACGTGGCTGCTCACGGTGCTCGCCGTGGTCATCCTCATCGTCCTCGTGCGCACGAGTCGGCGGCTCGGCAGCACGGGCTGGGCGTGGGCCTTCGGCCTGATCCTCGGTGGTGCCTTGGGCAACCTCGTCGACCGGCTGATCCGGGAGCCGGGCTTCGGGCGTGGCCATGTGGTCGACTTCCTCGACTACAACGGCTGGTTCATCGGCAACGTCGCCGACATCGCCATCGTCGCCACGGCCGTGCTCATCGCCCTGCTCGCGTTCCTCGGGATCGGGCTCGACGGTCGGCGCGACACGGGTGAGGCGCGCGGCATACCGGACGAGCGTGGAGGGGCCACCCGAGATGGGTGACCCGCGCACGCTGCTCGTCCCCGAGGGGCTGGCCGGCGAGCGCGTGGACGCGGCGCTCGCTCGACTCTTCGGGCTGTCTCGCACGCGAGCGGCGGAGTTGGCTGCCGAGGGCTTGGTGACCCTGAACTCGAGGGTGAGCCCCAAGTCAGCGCGCGTCGCCGCGGGTGACCTGCTCGAGGTGGTTTTGCCCGCTGCCGTGCCCTCGGCGCACCTCGCCGTGGTCGCACAGCCCGTGCCGGGGATGCACATCGTCCACGACGACGATGATCTCGTCGTCGTCGACAAGCCGGTCGGAGTTGCGGCCCACCCGAGCCTCAACTGGACCGGCCCCGACGTCGTCTCGGGGCTCGCGGCGGCCGGCTATCGGATTGCCACGTCCGGGGCCAGCGAGCGCCAGGGGATCGTGAGCCGCCTCGACGTCGGAACTTCCGGGCTCATGGTTGTCGCGAAGAGCGAATACGCCTACAGCCGCCTCAAACAGGCCTTCCGGGTCCGGCAGGTCGACAAGACCTACCACGCCCTCGTCCAGGGCATTCCTGACCCGATGGTGGGCACGATCGACGCGCCCATCGGCCGACGTCCCGGTGCCGAGTTCAAGTTCGCGGTGCTCGCCTCGGGCAAGCCCGCCGTGACGCACTACGAGGTGATCGAGGTCTTCCACTCGTTCACCAGCGCCGCTCTGCTGGAGATCAAGCTCGAGACCGGCCGGACCCACCAGATCCGCGTGCATCTGGCGGCCCTGCGCCACCCGTGCTGCGGGGATCCGCTCTACGGCGCGGACCCGCGGGTGGCCGCCCGGCTGGGCCTCGAGCGGCAGTGGCTGCACGCGGTCGGCCTCGGCTTCGAACACCCCGGAAGCGGTGAATGGGTGACCTTCACGAGCGCCTACCCCCCGGATCTCGAGCAGGCGCTCGACCAGCTCACCGAGGGCTGAGCCTCCCGCGGCGGTTACGCCGGCTCACCAAGAGCAGGAGCGTGCCGGCCAAGAGCGCGGACCCACCGACCGCAAGCGGCGCGAGCACGTCAGCACCGGTCGCGGCCAGTGTGGGCGTGCTCGTGGGCGTCGTCGTGGCCGTCGTCGTGGGCGTGGTCGTCGGCGTCGGTGTGACCGCGAGGATGCCGGTCCCGTTCAGGGTGATCTCAGCGGTCTGCGGGACGCTCGCCTGCGCGAGGGTGACCGCGACGGAGCGGCCGACCCGGGCGAACTCCAGCAAGGCATCCGTCGTGATCGAGAGAGTCGCGATCGTCGTGTGCGGCCCGGCGGAGGTCGGGGCGAAGCTGTAGCTGAAGGTGCACGACTCGCCGGGGTCGAGGACGAGGCCGTCGCAGCTGGTCGCGCCCGCGAAATGCGTCGGGTCCGCAGGTGCCATGCCGACCACCGTGAGGGTCTGCGGCAGCCAGGACTCGTTCGTCACCGTGACGGTGAGTGGTGCCGAGGTCGACCCGACCGTCGTGTCCGGGAAGTCGAGGGTGAGCGGGTCCACGCCGAGGACGTCCAGGGCGGTGCCGTTCAGGGTGATCACGCCCGAGTCCTGGCCGTTGATGCTGAAGTTGGTGGTGGTGGTGTGGGGTCCGCTGGCGGTCGGCGTGAACAGGTAGGTGAAGGCGCAGCTTGCGCCGGGGGCGAGGGTGGTTCCCGCGCAGTCCTGGTAGCCGCCGAAGTTGGCGGGGTCGAGCGGGGCGCCGCCGGCGACGGAGGTGAGCGTCTGGGGGTCGGCCGACACATTGGTGACCGTCACGTCGATCGAAGCGGCAACATCCCCCACAGTCGTGTCGTCGAAGTTCAACGTGGTCGGGGCGATGGCGAAGACATTGGCTGTGCCGTCCAGGGTGATGGTGCCGGAGGACTGGCCGTTGATGCTGAAGTTGGTGGTGGTGGTGTGGGTGCCGGTGGTGGCGGGGTGGAAGGTGTAGGTGAACGCGCAACTGCCACCGGGGGCGAGGGTGACGCCGACGCAGTTCTGGACGCCGTCGAAGTTGGTGGGGTCGAGGGGGGCGCCGCCGGCGACGGAGGTGAGGGTTTGCGGGCTGGTCGAGGCGTTGGTGATGGTCACGGGTAGGCCCGCGGAGGTGTCGCCGACGGCGGTGGCCGGGAAGTTCAACGTGGTCGGGGCGATGGTGAAGGCGGGGGTGCCGGTGCCGCCCAGTGTGATGGGGCCCGAATCTTGGCCGTTGATGCTGAAGTTGGTGATGGTGGTGTGGGTGCCGGTGGAGGTGGGGTGGAAGGTGTAGGTGAACGCGCAACTGCCACCGGGGGCGAGGGTGACGCCGACGCAGTTCTGGACGCCGTCGAAGTTGGTGGGGTCGAAGGGGGCGCCGCCGGCGACGGAGGTGAGGGTTTGCGGGCTGGTCGAGGCGTTGGTGATGGTCACGGCTAGGCCCGCGGAGGTGTCGCCGATCGCGGTGTCCGGGAAGTTCAGCGTGGTCGGGGCGATGGTGAAGACGTCGCCCGGCACGACGACGGGCAGATCCGGCAGCACCAGCGACGACGCGGTGGGTGCCTGGGCGAGCACGAGCCCGCTCACCAGGACGAGGACGGCACCGAGGCGACCGATGATCGAGCGTGACATGGGCAGACCTTCCCGCGGACCCAGGATCAGCGGGATGAATCGTGCCACCTGTGAGCGCCGAATGTCGCATTTTGGGCAGATCCCGCAGGGACGGTCAACCCGGGTGATCCACAGACCGGCCTCCCCGGCCGTGGCGGGTCGCCCAGACTCTCCGATGTCCACATACCGGACGGTCCGACGAGACGGTCGACACTCGGAACGGACAACGGCGGACACGTCCCGGCGACACGCGCGGGGGCGTCGGCGGGGCGGCATACAGTAGGCGCGATGTCCACCCGACCGGCCTCCGAGCGCAGCTTCGTCCACCTGCACTGCCACACGGAATACTCCATGCTCGACGGGGCGGCGCGGATCGACGAGTTGCTCGCCACCGCGGCCGGGATGGGTATGCCGGCCATCGCGACGACCGACCACGGCTACGTCTTCGACGCCTACGAGTTCTGGTCCAAGGCCAAGAAGCACGGGATCAAGCCGATCATCGGCGTCGAGGCCTATCTCACCCCCGGCACCCACCGCACCGACAAGACCCGGGTCCGCTTCGGCGACGACCCGGCCAACAGGGACGACGTCGGCGGAGGTGGGGCCTACACGCACATGACCCTGCTCGCCCGCACGACCGAGGGGATGCACAACCTCTTCCGGATGAGCTCCCTCGCCTCACTCGAGGGTCACTACTTCAAGCCGCGGATCGACCGCGAGTTGCTCGCCCGCTATGGCACCGGGCTGATCGGCACGACCGGGTGCGTCGGCGGGGAGGTCCAGACCAAGCTGCGCGTCGGGCAGTATGCCGCCGCCCGCGAGGCCGCGGCCGAGTTCCGCGACATCTTCGGCGAGGGCAATTTCTACGCCGAGGTGATGGATCACGGCATCGCGATCGAACGCCAGACCCAGCGTGAACTGCTGCGGCTGGCCAAGGAACTGCGGCTGCCGCTCCTGGCGACCAACGACTTGCACTACACCAAGGCACCCGACGCGAGCGCGCACGCGGCCTTGCTGTGCGTCCAGTCCGGCTCGACCCTCATGGACCCCGGGCGCTTCAAGTTCGACGCCGAGGAGTTCTATCTCAAGACCCCCGCGCAGATGCGCGAGCTGTTCCGGGAGCTGCCGGAGGCCTGCGACAACACGCTGCTCGTCGCGCAGCAGTGCGAGGTCGGCTTCGCCGAGGAGGAGGGGCGCTACATGCCCCGCTTCCCCTGCCCCGACGGGCACTCCGAGGAGTCCTGGTTTGTCGCCGAAGTGCAGCGCGGGCTGCACAAGCGATACCCGGGCGGCATACCGGCCGCGGTCCAGGAGCGGGCCGACTTCGAGAGCGGTGTCATCGCCGGCAAGGGCTACTGCGGCTACTTCCTCGTCGTCGCCGACTTCATCAACTGGGCCAAGGACCATGGCATCCGGGTCGGGCCCGGCCGCGGCTCGGGCGCGGGCTCGATGTGCGCCTATGCGATGGGCATCACCGACCTCGACCCGATCCGGCACGGCCTGCTCTTCGAGCGCTTCCTCAACCCGGAGCGTCCGTCGATGCCCGACTTCGACGTCGACTTCGACGAGCGCCGCCGGGGCGAGGTGATCCGCTATGTCACCGACACCTACGGCGAGGACCGGGTCGCCCAGATCGTCACCTACGGCACGATCAAGGCCAAGCAGGCGGTGAAGGACGCCGCGCGGGTGATGGGTCACCCGTTCGCCATGGGGGAGCGGCTCACCAAGGCTATGCCGGCCGACGTCATGGGCAAGTCGATGCCGCTGTCGGGCATCTTCGACCCGGCGCACTCCCGCTACGGCGAGGCGGCCGACTTCCGAGCGCTGCATGCCGAGGACAGCCAGGCCCGGGAGGTCGTCGCCACCGCGCTGGGTCTCGAGGGGCTCAAACGCCAGTGGGGGGTGCACGCGGCGGGGGTCATCATGTCGAGCGAGCCGCTCGTCGACCTCATCCCCATCATGCGCCGTGAGCAGGACGGCCAGATCATCACCCAATTCGACTACCCGAGCTGCGAGAAGCTCGGGCTGGTCAAGATGGACTTCCTCGGGCTGCGCAACCTCACGATCCTCGACGACGCGATCGCCAACGTCGAGGCCAACCGAGGGGAGCGGATCGACCTCGACGAGCTGTCCCACGGCCTGGACGACAAGGCCACCTACGAGTTGCTCGCCCGGGCCGACACGCTCGGGGTCTTCCAGCTCGACGGCGGCGGGATGCGCACCCTCCTGCGGCTCATGCAGCCGGACAACTTCGAGGACATCTCCGCGGCCCTCGCGCTCTACCGGCCGGGGCCGATGGGCGCCAACAGCCACACGAACTACGCGCTGCGCAAGACCGGCAAGCAGTCGATCGAGCCGATCCACCCCGAGCTGACCGAGCCGCTCGCCGACATCCTCGAGCCGACCTACGGGCTCATCGTCTACCAGGAGCAGGTCCAACACATCGCCCAGCGGGTGGCGGGCTATTCCCTCGGCAAGGCCGACATGCTCCGGCGGGCGATGGGCAAGAAGAAGAAGGAGATTCTCGACGCCGAGTTCGTCCCCTTCGAGGCGGGGATGAAGGGGAACGGCTACTCGGCCGCAGCCATTCGCTCCCTGTGGGACATCCTCGTCCCCTTCTCCGACTACGCCTTCAACAAGAGCCACACCGCGGCATACGGGTTGGTGTCCTATTGGACGGCATACCTCAAGGCCAACTACCCGGCCGAATACATGGCGGCCCTGCTCACCAGCGTGCGCGACGACAAGGACAAGTCGGCGCTCTACCTCAACGAATGCCGGCACATGGGCATCAAGGTGCTCCCGCCCGACGTCAACTCCTCGGTCGGCCAGTTCGCCGCGGTGGGCGCCGACATCCGGTTCGGGCTCGAGGCCATCCGCAACGTCGGCCGCAATGTCGTCGAGTCGATCATCGCCGCCCGCACCGAGCGGGGTGCCTTCACCTCGTTCGACGACTTCCTGCGCAAGTGCCCCGCTCCGGTGCTCAACAAGCGGACCATCGAGTCGCTCGTCAAGGCCGGCGCCTTCGACTCCCTCGGCCACCCGCGGGCCGGTCTCGTGCGCATCCACGAGGCCTACGTCGACGCGCTCGTCGACGAGAAGCGTCAGGAGGCGATCGGCCAGGACTCGCTCTTCGGCGGCTTCGGCGACGACGACGAGTCCGCGGTCACCCTCGTGGCCCTCCCGCCGGTGCCCGACGTCGAATGGGACAAGCAGACCCTGCTCACCTTCGAACGCGAGATGCTCGGCCTCTACGTCTCCGACCATCCGCTCTTCGGCATCGAGCACGTCCTCGCCCAGCACGCCGACACCTCGATCGCCTCGCTCACCGGCGACGAACAGCGCCCCGACGGCACTCCGGTGACCATCGCCGGGCTCGTCACCGGCCTGCAGCTCAAACGGACCAAGAAGGGCGATCTCTGGGCGATCGCCACCGTCGAGGATCTCGACGGCGCGATCGAATGCCTCTTCTTCCCCAGCGCCTATGCCGCAGTGGCCCCACGACTGGCCACCGACCGGGTGGTGAGCGTGCGCGGGCGGGTCTCCAGCCGCGACGAGGCGATCTCCATCTACGCCCAGGACCTCACCCTGCCCGACCTCACCGAAGGGCCCCGCGGCCCGCTCGTCGTGACGATGAACCTGCGCGCGGCCACCGGCGCGATGGTCGAGCGGCTGCGCGACGTCCTCGGCCAGCACCCCGGGGTCACCGAGGTCCACGTCAAGCTCACCCAGCCCGGCCGCTCGACCCTCTTGCGCCTCGACGACGCCTACCGGGTGAGCGCCTCACCCTCGCTCTACGGGGACCTCAAGGCCCTGCTGGGGCAGGGCTGCCTGTCCTGACCCCCACGGGGTCGGCCCGACAACCCGGAGGTATGCCGTGTCGCTCGCCGACCGCCGCCGACTCGCCACCCGGCGGCTCGCCGCGCTCGGGCTCACCCGTCCCCTGGCAGACCCGACTCCGCTCGGGGTGACCCGTGCGCTGGGCGCCCTGCAGGCGCAGGACCTCGCGAGCGGCCTCTGGTCGATCGGGGTGCGCACCGGCGGCACGCTCGAGGACGTCCTCGCCGCGATCGACCGGCGCGAGATCGTGCGGACCTGGCCGATGCGCGGCACCCTCCACTGGGTGCCCGCGGCCGACGCGGCGTGGATGTGCCGGTTGCTCGCCGGTCCGGCGATCCGGGCCGCAGCCCCGATTCACGCGGCCACCGGCCTGGACGCAGGGACGGTCGCGCGGTCCGGCGACCTGTGGGCCGCGCACCTGGCCGGCGGCGGCCGCATGTCGAGGGCGCAGGCGGCCGAGGTGCTCACCCGGCACGGGATCGACGCGAGTGGTCAGCGGACCTATCACCTGCTCGTCCGGCACGCCCAAGAGGGCCTGCTCTGCCAGGGTCCGATCCGGCGCACCGCCACCGGCACCCTCGAACCCACCTTCGTCCTGCTCGCCGAATGGGTGCCGCAACCGCACCGACCCGCGGACGAGAGCGCCCTCTCCGAACTCCTCGAGCGTTACCTCCGCAGTCACGGTCCGGTCACCGAGCGGGACCTCGCCGGATGGTGCGGCCAGCCGCTGCGACCGGTCCGCGCGGCCGTCGCCGCCCTCGGCGACCGGGTCCGGCAGCACGAGATGGGCGACACGGCATACCTCGTCCACGAGGCTGCCCCGCAGCCCGCGCCCCGCGAACCGGTGCTCCTCCTGCCGGGTTTCGACGAATGGCTGCTGGGCTATAAGGACCGCCGGGCCCAACTCACCGCCGAGCAGGAGCGGGTCGTCGTCCCCGGCGGCAACGGGATGTTCCGCGGCACCGTCGTCGCCGGCGGGCTCGTGGTGGCGACCTGGCGCCGGGGGAGTTCGACCCGCGAGCTCGTCGTGCGCGTCGACCCGTTCGCCGTCCTGTCCGCGCGGACGCGGGCCGGACTCGAGCGGGCGGTCGCGGCATACGGCCGGTTCTGGGGTCGCCGGGCGCGCGTGGAGTATGCCGGTGGCTAGAGGCGGCATCCCGGCATCCCCGCTGCCGCAGCGCGACGGCGTCGACGCCGTGCGGCTGCGGATGCCGCAGGAGGGGCCGTGGACGACGCTGCGCGACCATCTCGTCGCGCGGCTGCCGATGCCGGCCGCCGAGGTCGACCGCAAGCTCGCCGAGGGGGAGTTCGCCGGGCCGGACGGGCGGCCGATCCCGGCGGACGCGCCGTTCGTGCCCCGCTCGGTCGTGTGGGTGCACCGCGACCTGCCGGACGAGGTCCCGGTGCCCTTCGAGGTCGAGGTCCTCCACCGGGACGATCGGATCGTCGTCGTCGACAAGCCGCACTTCCTCGCGACCATGCCTCGGGGGCGGCATATCCGGGAGACCGTCCTCACCCGGCTGCGGGCCCAGCTCGGACTGCCTCGGCTCACGCCCGCGCATCGGCTCGACCGCCTCACCGCGGGGGTGCTCGTCCTCACCACCGAGCAGCGCTGGCGCGGTGCCTACCAGCAGCTCTTTGCGCGCGGCGCCGCCGAGAAGGACTACCTCGCGGCGGCGCCCACGGCGCCCGACCTGGTCTTTCCGAGGACCGTCACGCTGCACCTGGACAAGCCCCGGGGGGCGCTGGCCACCAGGGTCGTGGCCGGTAGGCCGCCCAACAGCGAGACCCACGTGGAGGTGATCGAGGTGCGCGGCGACGTCGCGCTCTATCGGCTGCGACCGGTCACCGGCCGCACCCACCAGCTGCGCGCACACCTCGCGTGGCTCGGCATCCCCATCCTCGGCGACCCGCTCTATCCCGAGGTCCGCCCGGACACGCCGCCGGACTTCTCCGAGCCGTTGGCGCTCGTGGCCACCCGGTTGGGCTTCCGCGATCCCGTGGACGGGCATGCGCGGGTCTTCGAGTCGTCCCGCCGGCCGGGTCCGTGGGCGCTCACCGGCCCGAAGGTGGGCGAGACCACCATTGATTGAGAAATCAATAGTTCGCAACGGTCGCGACAGCCCCATTCATGCCGCACACTTGGACGCGGGGTGAGTTGGTGCAGTCGGGGGATCGTGAACTTGCGCCGCGCTCGGCTTCCTCGCCGAGTTGTCGGACCTGCACACCGTGGGGAGACGGTGTCTAGCGGGAGGATGACGGGTGGAGGAGGATCGCTGCGGCGGGACTGTCGGTGACGGCAGCCCGCCGCAGCACCACCCCCACTCCTGCGGCACGTGGGTGCGCGCAGGCGCTCACGCGAGGGCGAAGTAGCGCACGGCCAGATAGGGCGCAGAGGCGGCGATCGTCACGGCCGTCACCGGTATGCCGTACTTGGCGAAGGTCGCGAAGCTGATCGGGTGGCCGCTGCGGGCGGCGATCCCGGTGACCACGACGTTGGCGCTGGCCCCGATCGCGGTGGCGTTGCCGCCCAGGTCGGCACCGAGGGCCAGGGCCCACCAGAGTGACTCGCGGGCGGGGCTGATGCCGTCGGCGGGTCCGACGAGGTCGAGCACGAGCGGCGCCATCGTGGCCACGAAGGGGATGTTGTCGACGATCCCGGAGAGCACGGCCGAGCCCACGAGGATGATCTGCGCCCCGGCGAGGTAGTCGGTGCCCATGGCCTGGCCCACGACGGTCGCCAACTCCCCGATCACGCCCTGGTGCACGAGCGAGCCGACCATGATGAACAGCCCGGCGAAGAACAGCAGGGTCGGCCATTCGACGTCGTGGAGGTAGACCCGGCTGGGCAGCCGCGACACGGCGATCGCGGCCCCGGCCCCGAGCAACGCGATGACCGAGGGCTCGAGGTGGGTGAGGGAGTGGGTGACGAATCCGGCGAGGACGGCGAGCAGGACCAGCCCCATCCTCCGCAGCAGCCGGGCGTCGCTGATCGTCTCGCCTCGTTGCAGCCGCATCACCGCGGCGGCCCGCTCGGGGTCGTGGCGCATCCTTCGCCCCCAAAACAGCCAGCACAGGCCCACGAAGAGCGCGAGCAGGACGACGACCAAGGGTGCGAGATGGACGAGGAAGTCGGTGAAACCGAGGCCGGACCGGCTCGCGATGATGATGTTCGGGGGGTCGCCGATGAGGGTGGCCGCTCCTCCGATGTTGCTCGCCATCACCTCGGCCAGCAGGAACGGGACCGGGTCGGTGTGCAGTCGGTCGCACAGCAGCAGGGTCACCGGGGCCATGAGCAGCACCGTCGTCACGTTGTCGAGCAACGCCGAGGCGGTCGCCGTGACGAGGACGAGCAGGGTCATCATCCGGAAGGGCCTGGCACCGGTGGCCTGCGCCGCCCAGATCGCGAGGAACTCGAAGACCCCGGTGGTGCGCAGCACGCCGACGATCACCATCATCCCGAAGAGCAGGAGGATGACGTTCCAGTCGATCCCGGTGCTCTCGGAGAAGAACATCTGGTGCCCCCGCGTCGCTCCGATGACGACCATGGCCGCCGCTCCGGAGAGCGCGACCACCACGCGGTTGAACTTCTCGGTGGCAATGAGGACGTATGCCGCCGCGAAGACGACGATCGCGAGGATGCCGGTGGTGCTCATGGCTGCCCCGCCGGGCCTGGCTGCGGTTCCGACGGTCCTGTTGGGTCGGTTTCCGGCCAGGGCCGGCCGCGGTCGGCAATGTCGCGGGTGAGCCGCCGCTCGAGCAGCGCCGACTGCTCGCCGGCCAACACGGCGACCGCCGCGAGCAGCCGGGACATCGTCACGGCTCCGTGGAACGTGCCGTCCTCGTCGCGCACGAGCACGAGCGGCACGCCGGCCTCGACCATGACCGAGGCCAACTCGACGAGGGTGTCCTCCGGCGCGACAGTCGGCACGGCGAAGGGGCGGCCCCGCCGGGCGTCGACGAGCCCCCCGATCGTCGCAGCGCCGAGGCGGTGGCAGAGTTCGTCGGCCGCCCGCTCGTCGATCGCGTGCGCGAGGGCCGGGTCGTCGCGCACGTATCCGGGGACGATCAACCCGAGGATCTGACTGCCCGGGATGACTCCCACCGGCAGACCGTCCGCGTCGACGACGACCAGGGCGTTGAGCCGGTACTCGGCCACCATCCGGGCGGCTTCGGTCCCCGTCGTGTCGACGGTGACGGTGGGGATACGTTCGGCGAGGTCGACGGCACGCACGGGGGCCTCCCAGCGGTGGGGCATTGACCATGCGGGTGGCATGGTGCCGACCAGGCTTCCCGGCTCTCCTTCGGCCATTCTAGGTCGGCGAGGCCGCCGGACCCCTGGTACGAGGCATCCGGGCGGTGCCGGGCAGTGCCGGGTCCGCTCGGACCACGGGCGCCGTTACGCTGGCGCGGTGCAGCCACCGCGAGCCCCCCGGGATCCGCGGCGCCGGCGTCGGCACGGCCACACGCGGGTCGACGAGTTCGCCTGGATGGCCGACGTCCAGGACCCCCGGCTGCTCGCCTACCTCGAGGCGGAGAACGCTTACGCGCTGGCGCGTACCGCCCCTCTCGACCCGCTCGTCGATCGCCTCGTCGAGGAGATCCGCTCCCGGACGGTCGAGACGGATCTCGCCGTCCCCGTCCGCCACGGTGGCTGGTGGTACTACTCACGCACGCTCGCCGGCCTGGAGTATGCCGTCCACGCCCGGGTCGCGGTCGCGACCTCGCCCGAGCGCCCCACCCTCGACGGGACGAGCCCACCGGCGGGGGAGGCGCTGCTGCTCGACGAGAACCTCGAGGCCGGGGATGCCGACTTCTTCGCCCTCGGGGCCTGCGAGACGAGCCCCGACGGCTGGCGGCTCGCCTTCAGCGCCGACCGCGCCGGCGACGAACGCTACGACCTCGTCGTGCGCGACCTGCGCACCGGCGCGACGGTCGACACGGGCGTCACAGGGATCGGCGAGGGACTCGCGTGGTCGTCGGACGGGCAGACGCTCTACTACACGCGAGTGGACGAGGCCTGGCGTCCGCACGAGGTGTGGCGCCATCGGGTCGGGGCGCCCGCGGACGACGACGAGCTGATCCTGCGAGAAGCGGACGAACGCTTCTTCCTCGGGGTGGGAGCGACCAAGGACGACCGGTGGATCGTCCTGACCGCCTCCTCGAAGACGACCTCGCAGACCTGGCTGCTCGACGCGACCGACCCGACCGGCGCGCCCGTGGCCGTCACCGGGCGACGTGCGGGGGTGCTCGCCGACGCGGAGCCCTGCGGGTCGGGAATCCTTCTGCTGCACAACGCCGGTCGAGTCAACTTCGAGGTCGCCTGGCTCGCGGCGGCCGGCATTCCCGAGCAGGAGTGGCTTCCGTTCGACTGGACCCAGCCCGAGGAGTTCGTCACGGGCGTCGACGTCTTCGACGGCTTTGTCGCCCTCACTCTGCGGGTCGACGGCCGCAGCGCCGTGCGTGTCGTCGAGCGGATCGCCGCACCGTCGGACCCGGCGGCGACCCGTGCCGGCGACGGTGCGGACCCGGACCCGCGGCGACTGTTCGGCCAGATCCACGACGTCGGCTTCGACGGCGAGGTCGGCACCGTGGGGCTCGGGAGCACGCCGGACCCCGCCTCACGCACGCTGCAGATCGTCCACGAGTCGCTCGCGCGCCCGGAGGCCGTCTTCGACTACGACGTGGCCGACCGGACCCGGCAACTCCTGCGGCGAACGCAGGTGCCGGGCTACGACCTCGCCCGGCTGCGGGAGACCCGGGTGTGGGCGGCCGCGCCGGACGGGACACGGGTCCCCGTCTCGCTCGTCCATCGTGACGACGTCGCCGCCGACGGCAGCGCCGCCGGGCTGCTCTACGGCTACGGCGCCTACGGGCTGTCCAGCGACCCGTGGTTCTCCGTGGCACGGCTGTCCCTGCTGGACCGGGGGTTCGTCTACGCCGTCGCGCACGTCCGAGGCGGCACCGAACTCGGCTGGGACTGGTATGAGCAAGGCCGGCTGACGGCCAAGGGCAACTCCTTCGCCGACTTCGTCGCCGCCGGACAGACGCTCGTCGAGCAGGGCTGGGTCGCACCCGATCGCCTTGCGGCCGAGGGGGGTTCGGCCGGTGGGCTGCTCGTGGCCGCCGCCGCGGCGCAGGCCCCCGACCTGTTCGCCGTCCTCGTGGCCGAGGTCCCCTTCGTCGACCCGCTCACGACCATGCTCGACCCGGGGCTGCCGCTCACCGTCACCGAGCAGGAGGAGTGGGGTGACCCGATCGGCGACCCCGCGGCATACGCGCGGATCGCGGGCTGGTCACCCTACGAGCGGGCGGCGAGCGGGCCACCGATGCCCGCGCTCGTCGTGACGGCCGCCGTCCACGACAGCCGGGTCCTCGTCACCGAACCGGCCAAGTGGGTGGCGCGGCTGCGCGCACGCCCAGACGCCGACGAGGTATGCCGTCCGATCCTGTTCCGCACCCAGCTCGCCGCGGGCCACGGCGGGGTCTCGGGGAGATACCGACTGTGGCGCGATCTCGCCTGGGTGTGGGCGGTCGTCCTCGACCGGCTCGGGCGCGGTCACGCTGAGTAGATTGGCGGGGACATCGGCGTCCGCCCGGGAGGTCTCCCCATGCTCGTGCCCTTCACCGTCAACGACTTCCTCGGGCGCGGCGCGCTCGTCTACGGCGACCGGGTCGGGGTGGTCGACGAACCCGACCAGCCGGCCGCCTCGCTCGGCGAACTCAGCTACGGTCAGCTCGCGGCCAAGGCGCGGTCGATGGCCATGGCGATGGAGCGGCTGGGCGTCCGCGAGGGCGATCGGGTCGCGATGGTCTCGCACAACTCGGCCCGTCTGCTCACGGCCTTCTTCGGCATCTGCGGCTACGGTCGCATCCTCGTCCCGGTGAATTTCCGGCTCTCCCGCGACGAGGTGGCCTTCATCGTGGCCCACTCCGGCGCGCGGGTGCTCTTCGTCGACCCCGAGGTGGCCGAGTCGCTCGCCGGCATCGAGTGCGAGCACACCTTCGTCATCGGGCAGGACGAGCACCTGTTCGCCGACGACGGCGAGCCCACGCCGTGGTCCGCGCCCGACGAGAACGCGACGGCGACTATCAACTACACCTCGGGCACGACCGCTCGGCCCAAGGGCGTCCAGCTCACCCACCGCAACCTCTGGGCCAATGCGCTCACCCTGGGGCTGCATATGGGGGTGAGCGACCGGGACGTCTACCTGCACACCCTGCCGATGTTCCACTGCAACGGCTGGGGTATGCCGTTCGTCGCGGCCGGGCTCGGCGTGCCCCAGGTCGTGCTCCGCAAGGTCGACGGGGCCGAGATCCTGCGCCGGGTGGAGCGTCACGGTGTCACGCTCATGTGCGGCGCCCCCGCGGTCGTCGCCTCCGTGCTCGACGCCGCCACCACCTGGGACGGGCCGGTACCCGGGCGCGACCGGGTCCGGATCATCGTCGCGGGGGCACCACCCCCGACCGCGACGATCCTGCGGGTCCAGGAGGAACTCGGCTGGGAGTTCATCCAGATCTACGGGCTCACCGAGACCGCCCCCCTGCTGACCGTCAACCGCACGCGGGCCGAATGGGACGACCTGCCGGCCCTGGAGCGTGCCGGCCGGCTGGTCCGGGCGGGCAGTCCGGCGATCGGCGTGCAGCTGTCCATCGACCCCGAGGGCGAGGTGCTCGCGCGCTCCAACGTCGTGCTCGAGGGCTACTGGGAGAACCCCGAGGAGAGCGAGCGATGCCTCGAGGGTGGCTGGTTCCACACCGGTGACGGCGGCACGCTCGACGACGAGGGCTACCTCACGATCTCCGACCGGCGCAAGGACGTCATCATCACCGGCGGCGAGAACGTCTCCTCGATCGAGGTCGAGGACGCCCTCTACTCCCATCCCGACGTCGCCGAGGTCGCGGTGATCGGGGTGCCCGACAGCAAGTGGGGCGAGACGATCAAGGCCCTCGTCGTCCTGCGGCCGGGCTGCACGGTCACCGAGCAGGAGCTCATCGACCACTGCAAGGCGAAGGTGGCCCGCTACAAGGCACCCTCGTCGGTCGAGTTCCGCGAGGTCCTCGCCCGCACGGCCACCGGCAAGCTGCAGAAGTTCAAGCTGAGGGCGCCCTATTGGGAGGGTCGGGGCCGCCAGGTCAACTGAGGGCACCAGCCCCCCGGGGCCACGGCTGGCCGTGGCTCCGGTCGAGCCGGCCGGCTCAGCGTGCGGGTGCCGGCCGGCGCCGCAACACCCGGTCGGCGACGCCGGGCAGGTGGCGGATGCCCAGCGCGAGGGCCCGGTTGCCCGCGCCCGGGACCACGGGCAGGCCGCCGTGCCGCCTCCCCAACGCCGTGAGGGTGGCGTCGGCGACCTCGTCGGCCGACATCGGCCGGGCGCTCTCCTCGGCCGCGAGGACCTCGGCCGGCTTGTGTCGGTTCTCCTCCTCGAAGCCCGGGGTCCGGGTGTTGGGTGGGCACATAGTCCAGTTCGCCGATCCGGCTCACGAGCGCGGCGAGCCCGGCCAACCCGGCGAGCACGACGGCCAGGCGCACGTCGTCCCCCGGCGTGTCCACCGAGACGAGGGCGTCCGACGGCAGCATCGTCACCATCGGGAGGTCGCGAGGGTCATGCCCCAAGGATGTCCGATCCCGCGATGTCCACTCACGGCGATGCCCCTCCGGGGTCGGACTCCCGCCCTTGCCTCACGTCGGGCTGTAGAAGCCGTCACCGGTGACGCCTTCTGCAGCCCAAACGCCGTGGCGTGGGCGGCGCGGCATACCGCCCTAGACTTCGGCTCGTGATGAACCGGACCGATCTGCGTGGCTCTCGCCCCACGCGGCGCGCCCTGCGGGACGCGCTGCCGCGTGCCGAGTTCGACGTCGCGGCCGCCGCCGAGTCGGTGCGCCCCGTCGTCGAGGCCGTCGCCCATCGGGGCGCCGAGGCGTTGCGGGAGCTGTCCGCCCGGTTCGACGGGGTCGTCCCGCCGCGGCTGCGGGTGCCCGCCACCGTGCTCGACGCGGCCCTGGCCGCCCTCGACCCCGGCCTGCGGGCCGCCCTCGAGGAGTCGATCCGCCGCTCCCGGCTCGTCCACGCAGACCAGCGCCGCACCGACGTGACGACGCGAGTCGTCCCCGGAGGCATCGTCACCGAGCGGTGGGTGCCGGTCGAGCGGGTCGGCCTCTACGTGCCCGGGGGACTGGCCGTCTATCCGTCGAGCGTCGTGATGAACGTCGTCCCCGCCCAGGAGGCCGGGGTCGGCTCGCTCGCGGTGACCAGTCCGCCGCAACGCGAGAACGTCGGCGTCTTCGCCGGCTACCCCCACCCGGCGATCCTCGCCACGTGCGCGCTGCTCGGTGTCGACGAGGTCTACGCCGTGGGTGGCGCCCAGGCGATCGCGATGTTTGCCTACGGCTTCAGCGAGACGGTGCAGGGCGCCACCGAGCCCGGGGGCGGGCCGGCGCGGACCGAGACCGACGTCTGCGAGCCGGTCTCGATGATCACCGGCCCGGGATCGATCTGGGTGACGGCCGCCAAGCGCCTCGTCCAGGGGCTCGTCGGCATCGACGCCGAGGCCGGACCGACCGAGATCGCCGTTCTCGCCGACGACGGGGCAGACCCCGAGCACGTCGCGGCCGACCTGCTCAGTCAGGCCGAGCACGACCCACTCGCCGCCTCGGTGCTGGTCACCGATAGCGAGCGTCTCGCCGATGCCGTCGACGCGGCACTGGCCCGTCGGGTCCCCGAGGCCAAGCACGGGGAGCGTATCCGCGAGGCCCTTGCCGGAAGACAGTCGCGGATCGTCCTCGTCGACGACCTCGACGCCGGGATCGACGTCTGCGACGCCTATGCCGCAGAGCACCTGGAGATCCAGACCGCCGACGCCGATGCCGTGGCCGCCCGGATCACCAACGCGGGCGCCATCTTCGTCGGCCCGTGGACCCCGGTGAGCCTGGGCGACTATGCGGCCGGATCCAACCACGTGCTGCCCACGGCCGGCTCGGCGGCGCACTCGAGCGGCTTGTCCGTGCAGTCCTTCCTGCGCGGCATACACGTCGTGCGCTACGACGAGGCCGCCCTGCGCGCGATCGCTCCGCACGTCGTCGCCCTCGCCCAGGCCGAGGACCTGCCCGGCCACGGCCAGGCGATTACCGCCCGATTCGGCGACGAGGTGCCCAGGTGAGCGCCACCCCCGCCTCGACGACGGTCGCGCGCCTGCTCCGCGCGGACCTGCGCGGCCAGAGTGCCTACGGCGCACCGCAACTCGACGTCCCCGTGCGGCTCAACACCAACGAGAACTCGTATGCCGTGCCACCCGACGTCGTCGCCGCCATCACCGAGGCGGTCGCTGCGTGCGCGAGCGGGCTCAACCGCTATCCCGACCGGGAGTTCACCGACCTGCGGGCCGACCTCGCCGCGTGGGTGAGCACCCAGACCGGCATCGCCGTGGGTGCCGAGCAGCTGTGGGCCGGCAACGGCTCCAACGAGGTGCTCCAGCACGTCGTGGCCGCCTTCGCCGGTCCGGGTCGGACCGCGCTCGGCTTCACGCCGGCCTATTCGATGCACCCGATCATCAGCCGCACCCTCGGCACGACCTGGGTCGACGGACACCGGGGTGCACCGACCGGGGTCTTCGACCTCGACGCAGCGTCTGCGGTCGCCCAGGTGCGCGAGGTGGCACCACAGGTCGTCTTCCTCTGCTCGCCCAACAACCCGACGGGCACGGCGCTGCCGCTCGAGGTCGTCCGGGCGGTTCTCGACGCCGCCCCCGACACGCTCGTCGTCGTTGACGAGGCCTATGCCGAGTTCGCCCGGCCGGGCACGCCCTCGGCCGTGAGCCTGCTCGCGGCATACCCGCAGCTCGTCGTCACCCGCACGATGAGCAAGGCCTTCGCGCTCGCCGGCGGGCGGCTGGGCTATCTCGTGGCGGCCCCGGAGGTGATCGACGCGCTGCGGCTCGTGCGGATGCCCTATCACCTCTCGAGCCAGACCCAGGCGGTCGCCCGAGCGGCTCTGGCCCACCGGGCCAGCCTGCTCGCCGAGGTCGAGGCGATCAAGGTGCAGCGGGACCGCATCGTCGACGTCCTTGCCGCACAAGGTTTTCCGCCGGTGCCCAGCGACGCCAACTTCGTGCTCTTCGGCGGTCTTGCCGATGCCTCGCGCACGTGGGAGACGCTCCTTGCGCACGGAGTGCTCGTCCGCGACGTCGGCATCCCGCACCACCTGCGGGTGACCGCCGGCACCCCCGAGGAGACGACTGCCTTCCTCGACGCCATGGCAGCGCTACCCGCCGACCACCGCCTGCCCACGCCCGTGGGAACCTGGACCCGAGGAGGTCCACGATGAGCGACCTGACCCACCGACTGGCCACCGTCGAGCGCACGACGGCCGAGTCGAGCATCCGGCTCGAGCTCGACCTCGACGGGGTCGGCGAGAGCACGATCACGACCGGGGTGCGCTTCTACGACCACATGCTCGCGACCCTCGCCAAGCACGCGCTGTTCGACCTGCGGGTCGACGCGACGGGCGACGTCGACGTCGACGCCCATCACACGGTCGAGGACGTGGCGATCTGTCTGGGCGACGCCTTGCGGGCGGCGCTCGGCGACAAGCGGGGGATCGCTCGTTTCGGCGAGGCCACCGTGCCGCTCGACGAGGCCCTCGCGCAGGCGGTCGTCGACGTCGCGGGTCGGCCCTATTGCGTCCACACGGGCGAACCGCCCGGCCAGGAATACGTCGTCATCGGCGGGCACTACGTCGGCTCGCTCACCCGGCACGTCTTCGAGTCGCTCGCACACCGGGCGGGGATCGCCCTACACGTGCGGGTGCTCTCCGGTCGCGACCCCCACCACATCGTCGAGGCCCAGGTGAAGGCTCTCGCCCGGGCGCTGCGCGCGGCGGTCGCGCACGATCCGCGCGTGCAGGGCATACCGAGTGCGAAGGGGACGCTGTCCTCGTGAGCGGACCGGCGCTGTTGCTCGTCCGCGGCGAGCACGAGCGCGTCGTCGACTGGGCGCGCAAGGGCGTGGTCGCCGTCCATGTCGTCCCCCTCGCGGAGGGCTGGACCGGGGTCCTGCCCGCGGGCGAGCGGTCGGCCGCCGCCCCGCCCTACGACGACGCGGTGAGCCTGCTGCTCGGGCGTCCGGTGTCCCGGCGACTGCTGCCGGCCATCGGCACGGCCCGGGTCGGCGCGCGGCAGGTGTGGTCGCTCGTCCCCCGGGTGCTGCGGCCACGGCGCCGCTGGCTCGTCTGGGAGCCCGGTGCCGGACTCGTGCGACCGGGCTCGCTGCCCGCCGCGACGGTCGCCGACCTCGCCGCGGTCGCCGGCCGGCGCGCGGAGCGCGAGGTGCTCGCCCGGGTTCTGCGCGACGGCCGGGGCGACGCCGACCGGCTCGTCACCGACGTCCTCGGGGCCCTCGGGCTGCCCGGGGCCGCGCTCGCGACGGGGCAGCCGGTGCCGCAGGGCGCGACGAGCGTCGAACCGGACCGACAGGATGTCACCCGATTCGACCGCGCGGTCCACGAGGACCGGCGGTGGCGGGCCGAGGTGGGTGGGGAGTGACGTGCGGGTGAGCAGGAAGGTCGTCGTCTTCGACTACGGCAGCGGCAACGTCCGCTCGGCCGTGCGCGCTCTCGAGCGCGTGGGGGCCTCGGTGACCCTCACCGCCGACGCCGGCACCGCGCTCGAGGCCGACGGCCTGTTCGTGCCCGGCGTGGGCAACTTCCACGCCTGCCTGGCCGGTCTGCGGGCCGCCGACGGGGCCCGGATCATCGAGCTGCGGCTGGCCGGTGGGCGCCCGGTCCTGGGCGTCTGCGTCGCGATGCAGGTGCTCTTCGACGGGTCGACCGAGCCGTCGCCCGCCCCGCAGGAGGGCCTCGGGGAGTGGCCGGGGATGGTCGAGCGGCTGCAGGCGCCGGTCGTGCCGCACATGGGCTGGTCGCGGGTGCAGGTGGGTGAGGGCTCGGTGCTGTTCGCCGGCGTCGAGTCCGAGCGCTTCTACTTCGTCCACTCCTATGCCGCCCAGTCCTGGACGCTCGAACCCGCCGGACCGTTCGCGCGCGTGGCCCCCGTCGTCACCTGGGCCACGCACGGTGGTCCGTTCGTCGCCGCGGTCGAGAACGGTCCGCTCGCCGCGACGCAGTTCCACCCCGAGAAGTCCGGCGACGCCGGCGCACACCTGTTGGAGAACTGGGTGAGGTCACTATGACGACACGCAAGACGGGGGCCCGCAGCTCCGGGCGCCGCAGGACGAGCAGCCGGTCCCGTTCCGGCACCTCGCGGCTCTATCCCACCCGCCGACGGCGTCGCCCCGGGGTGGCCTCGACGATCGGCTCGGGCCTGGGCGTGCTCGTGGTGGGTGCCCTCCTCGAGCTCTCCTGGCCGGCCCGGATCGGGCTGCTCGTGCTCGTCCTGCTCCTCGGACTCGGCTACATCGTGTGGAAGAACCGCGCGCAGATCGCCGCCGAC
Organism: Actinomycetes bacterium; assembly: GCA_029552065.1. Taxonomy (GTDB): domain Bacteria; phylum Actinomycetota; class Actinomycetes; order Actinomycetales; family Dermatophilaceae; genus Phosphoribacter. The sequence goes on along the minus strand of JAKPEG010000015.1, from coordinate 40,293 downwards.
GTCGCGGCCGACCAGGCGGCCGCGCAGCCAGGCACCCCGCAGCCGGGAGCGGGCGGCATACCGGCGGGTCCGCAGGACCAGCCCTCCACGGGAGGTGCGGCATGAGCCCGCGACTGCAACTGCTGCCGGCCGTCGACATCGCCGACGGGGGAGCCGTCCAACTCCAGCAGGGCGTGGCCGGCTCGGGCTGGCAGTTCGGTGATCCCTGGCTGGCCGCGAAGCGATGGCAGGACGAGGGGGCCGAATGGATCCACCTCGTCGACCTCGACGCCGCCTTCCGCCGTGGCAACAACCGCGAGCTCATCGCGCAGATCGTGGGCCGGCTCGACCTGCAGGTCGAGCTGTCCGGCGGGATCCGCGACGCGGAGTCGCTGGAGATCGCCCTGGCCACCGGCTGTCGACGGGTCAACGTCGGCACCGCGGCGCTCGAGGACCCCGAGTGGACGGCCCGGGCGATCGCCGAGCACGGTGACCGGGTCGCCGTCGGGCTCGACGTGCGCGGCACCCGGTTGGCCGCGCGCGGCTGGACCACCGAGGGCGGCGACGTGTGGGAGACCCTCGCACGGCTCGACGCCGAGGGCTGCTCGCGCTACGTCGTCACCGACGTCGCCAAGGACGGGATGCTCGCCGGGCCCAACCTCGCGCTGCTGCGCGAGGTGTGCGCCCGCACCGACCGACCGGTCATCGCCTCCGGCGGCGTGTCGACCCTCGAGGACGTCGCCGCGATCCGCGAGCTCGTGCCCGAAGGGGTCGAGGGTGCGATCATCGGATCGGCGCTCTACACAGGCGCTTTCGGTCTGCCGGAGGCCCTCGACCTCGCCGGTCGGCCGTGACCGACCCGCTCACCGGACCGGTGACCGAGCCAGTGCCGCCGGGCGAGCGGGAGCGCGTGTGGTCGGGTGGTCCGTGGGAGCGCACCTACGGCTACTGCCGGGCGCTGCGCGTGGGGGAGCGGATCGTCGTCTCGGGCTGCACGGCCGCCGCCGACCCCGAGGTCCTCGCGGGACGCGATGCCGCCCCACAGCTCCGGGTCGCGCTCGACACCGGCCTCGCGGCGATCCGTGAGCTCGGTGGCGATCTCGCCGACGTCGTCCGGACCCGGATGTACGTCCTCGACCGGGCCGACTGCGACGCCGTCGGTGCCGTGCACGGGGAGGTCTTCGCCGCCCACCCGCCGGCCGCGACGATGGTCCTCGTCGCCGGCCTCCTGCACCCCGACATGCGCGTCGAGGTCGAGCTCGAGGCGGTCACCGGATGACCCACGCGCACCATGACAGCCCGCACCACGAGGGACCGGCCGATTCCTCCGGTATGCCGTGGGCCCACCGCGCGCTCTCGCCGTCGGGTTTCGAGGAAGACCGGGGAGGTGCCGACCCCGAGCTGCTCGAGGCGATGGCCCAGGTGGCCGAGACGCCGTCGGTCGAGGGCGACCGGCGGTTGCTGCGCCTCGTCGCCGGCGCCCGGTGGCTCGTGCCCGTCGTCGCGATGGCGGTCGACACCGAGATCCGCGACGGTCTGCGCGTCGACGGGCACGCGGAGATGGCGACCGTGACGCTCACCGGGCCGGACGGCCAGCGGGCGCTACCGGTCTTCAGCGGACTCGACGCCCTCGCCGCCTGGGACCCGCAGGCCAGGCCGGTGCCGGTGACGGCCGACCGGGCCGCGCAGGCGGCCGTCGCCGAGGGCTGCGACACGATGCTCCTGGACCTGGCCTCACCGCATGCACTCGCGCTGCGACCGAGCATGGTGTGGGCCCTCGCGATGGTCCGTGACTGGGAGCCCGCCCACGAGGATCCGGTGGTCGCGGCCGGGGTGGCCGCGGCCGTCGCGGCGGAGCCCGACGTCGCAGGACACGATCTCGGCGACGGCGAACCGCCCGCGTCGGGCGTGCTGCGGGTGCGTCTCGCGCTGCGTCCCGGCCTGGGCGACGAGGCCGTCGCGGCACTCGCGACCCGGGTCGGCGAGCGACTCGCCACCGACGGCGAGCTGCGGGCGCGGCTCGACGGACTCTCCTTCGCCGTCCGCCAGGCGGACGGCTGACCCCCGGAGCGGCACGCTAGACCAGCAGGTCGAGTGGTCCCGGGCTGCCCGGCGGTAACACCCGCTCGGGGTCGGTGTCGAGGACGCGTGCGAGCACCGCGGCATACACGGATCGGAAGTCGGTCGTCGTGCGCAAGTCTCCCCGGTCCAATCCGGTGAGCGACGGCCGCTCGCCGTGCAGCCCACCACGCACCCGGTCGCCGAGGAGGAAGACCGGTCCGGCCGTGCCGTGGTCGGTGCCGTCCGAGGCATTCGCGGCGACCCGGCGGCCGAACTCGGAATAGGCGAGGACGACGACGTCCCGTGCCCGCTCGTGGCCGGCGAGTGCCGTGCGGAATCCGGCGAGCGCACCGTCCACCCGGGTCAGCAACGACCGTTGAGTGGCGAGTTCGCCTGCGTGCGTGTCGAATCCGGCGAGCGACGCGGCATACACGCGGGTGGGTGCGCCGGCGCGGATGCAGCGCGCGACCACCCTGAGCTGGGCCGCGAGCCGGTCGGTCGGCACGGGATCGCCGTTCTCGACGCCGGCGGCGAGCGAGGCCAGCCGCCCGTATGCCGCGTAGCTCGCCCGCACGGCGGCGGTCGCCTCGGTCTCGGCCGGGCCACCGGAGCGAGGAGCGTTGGATGCGAGGGCCGCGAGGGTCCGGCCGACCACCGGGCGGACCGGCCGCGTCGTGGGGGAGAGGGCGGCTGCCACGCTGCGCTCGCCGACGAGCAACGGCGGGAGCACTTCGTCGATCCCGAGCGCGAGCAACGGATCCCCGCCCGAGGCGTCCAACCAGCGGCCTAACCAGCCGCTGGTGGCCGGGGTCGCGGGCGATGCGGTCTGCCAGACGTCCATCGACCGGAAGTGGGACCGGTCGGCGCCGGGATACCCGACGCCTTGGACGATCGCCACCCGGCCGGCTCCGAATTCGGTTGCCACATGGGCAAGTCCGGGATTGAGTCCGAAGTCGTCGTCCAGCCGAAGGACGGTGTCGGGCGCCAGAGCGAGTCCGGGCCGGGCGGAGTGGTAGGCAGGGTCGGCAAAGGGCACGAGCGTGTTGAGCCCGTCGTTGCCGCCATAGAGGGTGAGCACGACGAGGATCGGCGTGCCGGCCGGGAGCGGGTCGGTGCCGGCCCTCGCGAGCACCGTGTCGAGGCCGACCTTGCCGAAGCCGGATGCGAGGGCGGTGGCCCCAAGGACCCCCGAGGCCCGCAGGAGGCTTCGACGGGTGATTCCGTCGAGGGGGCGGCCGAGGCGGACCGGTGGTGCACTCACGGGAGCTCTCCTTCCCTGGACGAGCCGTCAGTGGACGAGGTACTCGGGGCTCACGAGCAGGGTGGTGGCCAGGGCCCGGGGGTCGCCCAGGTCCGGTCGCACGGCGGCCAGGGTGTGCTCGCTCAACCGCGGGATCCCGAGCAGGTGGGCGGCGGCCCGCGCCCGGTCGGCCGGCGCCGCCGCCTCGACCGGGCCGAGGTCGCCGGCCCGCACGAGGAGCGCGGCCAGTTCGACCCGGGTCGCCGCCGACGCGGTCGACAGCCAGGCCTGACCCGCGGGCCAGCCGGAGACGTTGGGTGGGAGGAACGGGAGCTGCCCGAGGCGTCGCAGGCCGAGCGCGAGGGCAGCGTTGGTCCGCCCGTCGAGGGTGACCCGCAGCGCGCGCACGGCCCCGACCGCCCACTCGACCGGCGCCACGACCATGGTTCCCTCGGCCGGCGCGAAGTCCGGGTCGGTGAGGATCGCGCGGATGAGCTTCGTGACGTCGCCGGTTGACCCGTATGCCGCCGTGAGCCGTTCGAGCGCTCCTGCCCCGGGCCCGACGGGCGCCGCGAGCCGGCGCCACCACCGGGTCGCGACATGGTCGGGGCAGGCGGGCTGGGCCAGGACGATCTCGGCGAAGGCGTCGGTGTCCCACCGACCGGTGTGCCCGAACACGGTCTTGGACCCCGGGTCGTGCCGTGCGGGGACGAACTGTGCGCGGTCCGGCCGGACCACCCAGCCGGTGAGCGCACGCGCCCCCTCGCGCACGTCGACCTCGGTGTAGCCCGCGTCCACGCCGAGCGTGAACAGCTCGAGGAACTCGCGGGCGAGGTTCTCGTTGGGCGCGCTGCGGGTGTTGCGCCCGCCGTCGAGCCACCGGAGGAGGGCGGGATCGGTGAGCATCTCCCGGGCCAGGACGGGGAAGGAACCCCGACCGAGCCCGCGCAGCCGCTCGTTCTGGACGAGCATGAGGTGCGGCGAACCCACCTTGGCCAGGGACGTGGCGAAGTGTTCGTGCCAGCCCCAGGTGATTCGCTCCGTCAAGGGATGGTCGGCGGCGGCCATCCGACGCAGCCACCAGCCGACGAGCTGTTCCCCCTGGGCCCGCACGGCCGCCCGGTCGGCCTGAAGGTCGGCGCGGTCGACCGGGGGCAGGGCCGGAGGCGGGGTCGCGCGCACGCCCGCGTCGAGGCTCGGGTCCGCGCCCAGTTCGCGGTCGAGCCACCCGCCGACGCCGAGGTCGAGCGCCGCGTCCACGTCGGCTCCACGTGCACCGAAACCCGCCCGCCGCAGCACCCGGGCCGCAGCTGCCCATTCCGGGGATCCCCACGAGGTCGCCATGCGACCAGGCTCGCCCGGGATTGTTCGAGGACGATCAGCGGGCGGTGACGATCCGGCGTCGGTCAGCTCGCGCGCGGCAACCGCAGTCCGAAGGCCGCGCCGCCCTCGGGCGCCGGGTATGCCGCGACCGTCCCGCCGTGGCGGGCGACGATGCGGGCGACGATCGCGAGGCCCAGCCCGGTGCCGACCTCGCGCACCCCGCGGTAGCGCTCGTAGAGGACCGAGCGTTCGAAGGCGACGGCGAAGTCCTCCGTGCGAAGGCCGGGGCCGCCGTCGCGGACCTCGAGCACGGCATACCCGCCGTCGGCATGGGCGGCGACGACGACGGGGCGCCCGGCCGGGGTGGCACGTAGGGCGTTGTCGAGCAGACCGTCGAGTGCCTGGCGCAGCCGGTCGGCGTCGGCGCGGACGACGAGCCCCTCGTCGGGGACCTCGAGTCGGAACTCGACCTCGACGGCCGCGCAGCGGTGGCGCCACACCGGCTCGCCGGCCAGGAGCAGACCGCGCAGGTCGACGGGGGAGAGGTCGACCTGCAGTTCGCCCGCGTCGAGCCGAGCGAGGTCGAGCAGGTCGGCGACCATCCGCTCGAGCCGGGCCGCCTCCCGGCCCACGACGCGGCCGGCCTCGGGCGCGCGGTCGGCGGGGATGATCCCGTCGGCGAGTGACTCCGCATAGCCGGTGATCGCGGTGAGCGGGGTGCGCAGGTCGTGCGAGACGGACAGCAGGAATTCCCGTTGCCGGGCCTCGGAGTGGGCCAGGGCCCGGGCCAGGCTCGTCACCGAGGCGGCCACGGCCGCCACCTCGGCCGGGCCGGACTCCTCGACGGCGACCTGCCGATGCCCGGCGGCGAGTTCGGCGGCGGCCGCCGCGGTCCGGCGCAGGGGTGCCGCGAGCCGCCGGGCGACCCACCAGCCGAGCAGGACGGCCAGGACGGCGACGGCCGCGAAACCCCAGACCATCCGCACGATCGCCGCCTGACCGAGCGCCACCGCGTCGGACCGGCGTTGGACGAGCACGAGACCGCCGGATCCCGAGGCGCGCGCCTCGACGAAGACCCGGCCGCCCTCGTCGACCACCTCGTCGGAGGCGTCCTCCCCGCGGGCCAGCCGATCGAGCAGGACGGCCGTCGTGAGCCGCCGCGCCAGTGGATCGCCGGTGACGACGGTCCGCCCGGCCACCGTGCGGACGACGGCCACCTGGACGCCCATGCCGTCGAGCGCCCGCCGGGCTCGCCCCAGACCCAGGTCGGCATTGGCGGACTGCCCGGCGACCGTGCTCGCCGCGTCGGCGAGGGCCGCGAGGGTGCGCCCGGCGGCCTGGTCGTTGGCCCGCTGGACGAGGACCACCGCAGCGCCGGTGCCGACGACCGCCGTGACGAGCACGACGAGCAGCGCGAGCCCGGAGATCTGCGCGGCGAGGGAGCGGCTCCATGCGCGCAGCCCGGTCACGCCGGACCCCCGGGACCGCCGAGCTCGCGGGCGCTCCGTCCGGCGTAGCCGACGCCGCGGACGGTCCGGATGACCTCGTGACCCCCGAGCTTCGCGCGCACCTGGGCGACATGGACGTCGACGGTGCGCAGCCCCGCTGGGGAGGTCTGACCCCACACGTCGCGCAAGAGCTGACCGCGGGTGAACACCCGCCCCGGCGCCCGCAGCAGGTGCACGAGCAGGTCGAACTCGGTCGCCGTGAACGCGATCTCGACCCCGTCGACGAGGACGCGCCGCTGCGCGGGGAGGCACTCGACCCCGCCCATGCGCACGGCCTCCTCGGCGGGCCGACGGGCCGGACCGACCCGGCCCGCCCCCTCGGCCACGGCGTCGGACCGGCGCAGCACCGCGGTCACCCGGGCGAGCACCTCGCGGGGAGAGAAGGGCTTGGTCACGTAGTCGTCGGCGCCCAACTCCAGCCCGACGACCCGGTCGACGACGTCGTCGCGGGCGGTGAGGAAGAGCACCGGGGTCCAGTCGCCCGCGGACCGCAGCGCGCGGCATACCTCGATGCCGTCGCGTCCGGGCAGGCCGATGTCGAGCAGGACGACGTCGGGGGTATGCCGGGTGACGGCTTCGAGGGCCGCGTCGCCGTCGCGGACGGCCAGCGCCCGGTGGCCGGCGTGCTCGAGGGTGAGGACGAGCAGGTCGGCGATCGCCCGGTCGTCCTCGACGACCAGGACGAGCCGGGTCGTGGGACCGGTCGGCGTGGCTGACTCGGGGGACGGCACGTGAGGCACTGTAGAGGCCCCGGGTCACGGGCCCGTCTCGGGTGTGTGAGGGTTGTGTTCGGACCCGCGGGCCCAGGCGGAACGAGCCGCCCGCTGCGGGCGTTGCACGGACGGCCGCGAGGCCGGTTCGAGGCCGGCGAGCGCACGGATGGACAGGGAGGAACGAGCAGGTGTCCAGGGTGAGCGTGATCGTCGACTCCGACGCCGACGAGGAACGCCGGCGCGGGCTGCGCCGGATGCGGATGGTGGCCCTGGGGCTGCTGATCTTCGCCGCCATCGTCTACGTCCTCACCCTCGGGCGCGACGGCATCTGGGGCTTCGTCAACGCCGGGGCCGAGGCCTCGATGGTGGGCGCGATGGCCGACTGGTTCGCCGTCACGGCGCTCTTCCGCCACCCACTCGGCCTGCCGATCCCGCACACGGCGCTCATCCCGCGCAAGAAGGACATGCTCGCCCGCAGCCTCCAGGACTTCATGGGGGCCAACTTCCTGCGCGAGGAGATCGTCCGCGACCGGGTCCAGGCGGCCGCGATCGCGGCCCGCAGCGCGGCCTGGCTGCTCGTGCCCGAGCACACCCGCCGGGCGGCCGACGAGGTCGTCTCGGTCAGCGTCGCCGCCCTCACAAGGTTGCGCGACGACTCGGTCGCGGGGCTGCTCGACGAGGCCGTGCTCCCGCGCCTGCGCGAGGAGCCGGTGAGCCCGATCGCCGGGACCTTCCTCGGCGAGGTGGTCCGCGACAAGGCCCACCACGGACTCGTCGACCTCGCCATCGCCGAGGGACACCGGTGGCTGCTGCTCAACGAGGCGACCTTCGCGGCCGTCCTCGAGGAGCGGGCTCCCTGGTGGGCGCCCAACCGGGTGAACGAGCTGGTCATCAAGCGCCTCTACGCCGAGGCCCTGCTGTGGGTGGAGGAGATCCGGGAGAACCCGTTCCACCACGCCCGGCTCGCCCTCGACGACCTGCTCGCCCAACTCGCCACGGACCTGCTCGAGGACCCGGAGACGATGGCCCGCGCGGAGCGGCTCAAGCTGAGGATGCTCGAACACCCCCAGCTGCTCGCGACGGCGACCTCGCTGTGGTCGGCCTTCCGGGCGGCCCTCATCCGGTCGCTCAGTGAGCCCGACTCCCCGGTCCGCGGTCGGATCGAGGGCCAACTGCGCGCGTTCGCCGAGCACGTCCGCGACGACGCCACCCTCCGCGCACGGCTCGACGGCTATGCCGCGGACCTCGCCGCCTTCGTCGTCGACCGCTACGGCGACGAACTCACGACGGTCATCAGCCACACGATCGAGCGTTGGGACGGACGGGAGACCGCCGAGAAGGTCGAGCTGCACGTGGGCCGCGACCTGCAGTTCATCCGGATCAACGGCACGATCGTCGGCGGTCTGGTCGGCCTGATCATCCACGCGATCACCCTGCTCGCCGGCCGCTGACGCGCAGCCCGCGGCCCGGCCGCCGCCCCCGACCTGCGTGGGAAACCGATTGGTGAGCCGTCGGTGCCGTCTGAGAAGCTGATCCGATGCAGTTGACCCCCTACCGTGACGTCACCGCGATCCCGGCGGCTCGGCGGGTGCTACTGCTGGGCTTCCTCGTGCGGATGCCGATGTTCGGGACGGGGATCGTCCTGACCATTCACGTCGTCTCCACCCTGGGTCACAGCTACGGAGAGGCCGGGCTGGTCTCGGCGGCGTTCACTCTCGCTCTGGCCGTCTCGGCTCCCTGGCGCGGCCGACTGCTCGACCGGCACGGGCTGCGCCGGGTGGTGGCCCCCTCGATCGCCGTCACCGCCCTCGTGTGGACGGCGATGCCCTTCCTTCCCTATGCCGTGCTGCTGCCGGCGAGCGTGCTCGGCGGCTTGTTCGTCGTGCCGAGCTTCTCGATCCTGCGCCAGGCGCTCATCGCCGCCGTGCCCGACGAGCGCCGCCGCAGCGCGCTTTCGCTCGACTCGGTCTTCACCGAGCTCTCCTTCATGATCGGTCCGGCGGTCGCCGTGTGGGCGGCTGCCACCTACGACACCCGCGCCGTCCTCGTCGTGCTGGCGGTGCTCAGCGCGGTCGCCGCGGTAACGATCTGGCTCGTCGACCCGCCCTTGCGCAGCGACGCAGGCGGCCCGGTCGCGCCGGTCGAGGCAAGGGACGCCCCCTCGGACGAGGGATCCGGGGTGAGCGCGCGCGAGCCGGGCTGGGTGTCGCTCGGCGCGGTCGCCGTCCTGGGCGCCGCGGCCGCGAGCACAGTGGTGCTGGCCGGCACCGACGTGTCGATCGTCGCCGCACTGCGCGCGACCGGAGACGCGGCCGCGATCGGTTGGGTGCTCAGCGTGTGGGGGGCGGGCTCGCTGCTCGGTGGCCTCGTCTACGGCGCCTGGCACCGGTCGATCTCGGTCTTCTGGCTGCTCGGGGGGCTGGCCGCCTCGACCCTGCCGGTCGCCCTCGCCGGGTCGCTCCCGTGGCTCGTCATGCTCCTCTTCCTCTGTGGGGTGCTCTGCGCGCCGACCATCACCGCGACCGTCGACCATCTCTCCCGCCTCGTCCCCGAGGGGTCCCGCGGCGAGGCGATGGGCTGGCACGGTTCGGCGATGACCGCGGGCCAGGCCTTCGGGGCGCCGCTGGCCGGCTACGCGATCGACCGGGGCGGCTGGGGATGGGGCTTCGTGTCGGTGTCCCTCGTCGGCCTCGTCCTCGCGGTCGCCGGAGGTGTGGCCATGCGGCTTCGCCGGTCGCGGCGCGCTCCTGCCGGGTCGGCCACGGCCTCGGCGTAGGCACGTACGCTCACGCGCTGAGGCACCGGGTGCTCGCATCGGCGCGGCGGGTGGTCTCGCTCTGCAGGGTGAGCCGGTCAGCCCAGCCCGAGGTAGCGCTCGAGATGACGCTGCAGCTTGTCGAGCACGATCTGCTTCTTGTGTGCATGGCCGCCGGCCCTGCCGCCGAATCGTGACACCGGGGGCAGGATCTTGGTGATCGCCGTCCCGGTGGTGGGGACGGCCCCGTCGCGGAAAGCCGCTTCCACGAAGGCGAGGGTCTCGGCGGGGTTGAGCCCTTCATCGGCGACGATCTGGTCCAGTTCGGCGGCCCTCCGGGCGGCGATGAAGCTCTGCCACTGCACGTCGACCGCGTCGGTCGCCGAGACCGAGTCGACGAAGTCCTCGATGAGATCGCGCTTGTTGCGCAGGGTCGGGCTGGAGTCGACGGCGCGGGCGATGGCGGCTCGGATCTCGTAGTCCTCCCCGTCGCCGCGGGCGGCGCGGCGGCGCTCGACGAGCATGAGGATGTAGTCGACGTCGATCTCGACCTGTTTGACCAGCTCGATCTCGAAGACGACGTCGTCGACGATCGACTCCTTGTCGCCCTCGCGCAGGCGCCGGAACTCGGCATGCAGGTCGAGGTAGAGGCTCGTGTAGTCCTGGATCTGCCGCTCGGTGAGCAGCTCGTGACCGGCGAAGTCGTCGAAGGACGCGAGGATGTTGCGCAGCCGCAGGATCGAGCCGAAGAGCGCGATGAAGGCCTTCTGGGCCGCTTCGCCGACGATCGGCATGCCAAGCGGGTAGACCGTGAGCAGCTCGGTGACCTTGGCGGCATACTCCGCGTGGTAGTCGGCGTAGGGCTTGAGCAGGACGATGCCGCGGGCGTCCCGGTTGCCGAAGAGGGCGATCGCGTCGTTGGTCTCCTGCTCGAGGTCGCGGAAGCTGACGATGTTGCCGTAGGTCTTCACGGAGTTGAGGATCCGGTTGGTCCGCGAGTAGGCCTGGATGAGCCCGTGGGCGCGCAGGTTCTTGTCGACCCACAGGGTGCTGAGGGTCGTGGCGTCGAAGCCGGTGAGGAGCATGTTGACGACGATGACCAGGTCGAGCTCGCGGTTCTTCAGCCGCAGCGAGAGGTCCTTGTAGTAGTTCTCGAAGCGCTCGGCGGAGGTGTCGAAGCTCGTGCCGAACATCTCGTTGTAGTCCTGGATCGCGTCCTCGAGGAAGTCGCGGGCGTCGCCGGCCAGCACGCTGGTGTCGAAGTCCTCCTCACCGAGCAGGTCGTCCTCGTATGCCGCGTTGGCGGCATACGAGTAGATGAGGGCGACCTTGAGCCGCTGGTCGTCGGGCAGGTCCTGCTGCTGGATGGCGAACTGGTTGTAGTAGATGCGGGCCGCGTCGATGGAGGCCGTGGCGAAGAGGGCGTTGAAGCCCTGGACTCGGGCCGAGACGCGCTGCTCCTGCACTCGGCCCCTGCCGACGACGACCTCACCGACATTGGCGATGACCGAGTGGCGGTAGCCCGCGGCTCGTCGGGTCTTCTGGGCGAAGTGCTCGAGGGTGTAGGCGACGACCTGGCGGACCCGTTCGGGGGCCAGCAGCGCCCGCTCGGTGTCGATGGCCGAGACCTGCTTGTCGGTGATCGAGGGGGGCAGGGTGATGGTGTTGACGTAGTCGATGCGGAAGGGCAGGACGTTCTTGTCGGTGATGGCGTCGACAATGGTGTAGGTGTGCAGCTTGTCGCCGAAGGCCTGCTCGGTGGTCTTGAGCCGCGGGTTGCCGCCGGTGCCGGCGTTGGCGGCGAAGATCGGCGTGCCGGTGAAGCCGAAGAGGTGAGAGCGCTTGAAGGCGCGGGTGATCGCCGTGTGCATGTCGCCGAACTGCGATCGGTGACACTCGTCGAAGACGAGCACAACATGCCCGCCGTAGATGGCGTGGCCCTGGTGGGCGGCGATGAAGGTCGACAGCTTCTGGATGGTCGTGATGATGATCCGCGCGGCGGGGTCCCCGAGCTGCTTGGCGAGTTTGGCGGTCGAGGTGTTGGAGTTGGCCGCGCCCTTCTCGAAGCGGTCGTATTCGCGCATCGTCTGGTAGTCGAGGTCTTTGCGGTCGACGACGAAGATGACCTTCTCGACGCCGGGCAGCTTGGTCGCAAGTTGGGCGGTCTTGAAGCTCGTGAGGGTCTTGCCCGACCCGGTCGTGTGCCAGACGTAGCCGCCGGCCGCGACCGTGCCGAGCTTGCGGTGGTTGGTCGAGGTCTGGATCCGGCGCAGGATGAGCTCGGTGGCGGCCACCTGATAGGGGCGCATGACCAGCAGCATCCGGTCGGCGGTGAGCACGCAATAGCGGGTGAGCAGGGCCAGCAGGGTATGCCGGGCGAAGAAGGTCCGGGTGAAGCCGACGAGGTCGGTGATGGGCCGGTTGTTCGCATCGGCCCACCACGAGGTGAACTCGAAGCTGTGGGAGGTGCGGCGAGCCCGCTGGCGGCCGGAGCCGCCGGACAGGTGCTGCACCCGGGTGGTGTTGGAGTAGTACTTGGTCAGCGTGCCGTTGCTGATGACGAAGAGCTGGACGTATTCGAAGAGCCCGGATCCGGACCAGAAGGAGTCGCGTTGGTAGCGATCGATCTGGTTGAAGGCCTCGCGCAGGTCGACGCCGCGCCGTTTGAGCTCGACGTGCACCATCGGCAGGCCGTTGACGAGGATCGTCACGTCGTAGCGGTTGGCCCGCTGGGCCGGCGTCGCGGCCGAGGCGGTGGCCGCGGGCACCTCGTATTGGTTGATCACTTGCAGCCGGTTGTTGTGGATGTCGACCTTGTCGATCAGGGCGAGGTTCTTCGTCGTGCCGTCGTCACGGCGGAAGGCCCGCACGTGGTCCTCGTGGATGCGCTCGGTCTTCTCGACGATGCCGGTGTTGGCGCTGGTGATGTGCTCGGTGAGGAAGCGGGGCCATTCGGCGTCGGTGAAAGTCATCCGGTTGAGCGCCTCGAGCTGGGTGCGCAGGTTGGCGATGAGGTCGGCCTCGCGGGTGATCGGCAGGTGCTCGTAGGCCTGGGCGGTCAGCTGCGCGAGCAGCGCCTGCTCGAGGGCTGCCTCGGATTGGTATGCCGTGACGCTCGCCTCGTCGGGGACGTATGCCGCGACGACCGTGCTCTCGGCGCTGATGGCGAGGGGCTCATAGTGCTGGGGGGCTGCCCGGTGGGGCGTGCTGGTCATGTCGTGCTCTCACCCAGGCGAGGATCACCGAGTGGATCGATGGTGCGCAGACCGAACAGCGCGGCCAGCCGCAGCATGGTCGCGTCGTGGCTGGCGACGACGACCGAGCTGCCCAGGGCGAGGGCGCTGGCCAGATGGATGGCGTCGAGGGTCTTGACGTGCTCGGTGATGGCTTCGGCCGCGGTGAGGATGGCGTCGCTGAGCGGGACCGTGTCGACGTGGCCGAGGATGAGGTCGCGCTCGACGGGAGGCCGGCCCTCCCGACGCAGGACGCGGGTGAGCTCGGTCTGCAGCAAACGTGAGGACACGAGGGCATGCGTGGGGTCGGCGGTGATGGCGTCGATCCATTCCTCGGCGTCGGTGTCGCCGAGGAGGACGGCGACGGCGATCGAGGTGTCGAGGTAGAACGCCGTCATCGATCACTGGCCATCTCGGCGAGGATGGCCTCGATCTCCGCTCGCGTGTAGCGCCGGTCCATCGCTCGCCCAGCCAAGTGAGCGGGGCCACGCGTGCGTGCCGGGATGAGGGTGACCGGCTCGGCGTCGACGGGGACGAGCTTGGCGATGGGTCGGCGATGGCGGGTGACGACATAGGTCTCCCCGGCCTCGACCTCGGCGAGGGCCTCGGTCGGATTCTGGCGCAGCTCGGCCACGGTGATCGCCTTCATGCACCCAGGGTAGATCTCATGTCTACGAACGTCTACTTGACGCCTGGTGCGCCGCGCTCACGGCGCCTCCGGGAAGGTGAGCAGCTTGTCGCGGTAGTACTCGTACTGCTTGCGCCGCGCGGCCAGCTCCGCCGGCAACCCCACGCTGAGGTCGTTGACCAGGGCGTCGAACGCATCGAGTTCCCGAACAATCTCTGCCTGCTCTTCAGGTGCGGGCGCGGGTATGCGGATCGAGCTGAAGCCTTCCATGAGCAGGGTCTTCACCTTTGTTCGGGCCACGTGCTTCCGCTTCTGCGCCAAGAACCATTGGGTTTGCATGAGATAAGAGACGAATGAGGGATTCATGCCATGCTTGAAGGCGTAGCTATGGTCATGGATTGCGACGTCATGATCGCCCAGCCAAGCAACTGCCTTCCCAACATCGTCGACAGTTTCCCCCACGTCTACGACGATGACGTCCCCTGGCGACGCGAACCGAAGTTTGGTCTTGAGGCTTGTCCGAAGCTGCGACTTCAAGCTGCGCGTTGCGGTGCCGAATGTGGTGTAGATCTCGCCGTAGTGAAGGCATGGAATACCTGCGTCATAGACGAAATCCGACTTCACAAAGCGCCGGCCCCGGTGGAAACTCCCCATCTCGCGCAGGGCAAACCAGGGAACATCAGCGCGCTCGGGGAAGGAGAGAAGAGCTTCGCGACGCTGGGAGTATTGGCGTCGACGAGCCTCCAACTCCGCCTCCAACTCCGCCTCCAACTCCGTGAAGGTGTCGAGGATCCGCACGATCTCCCGCTGCACCTCCATCGGGGGCACGGGCATGCTCACCGTGGCGAGCTTCGAGGTCGGAAGTTCGATCACCTTCGTGCCGGTCGCAAGGCGTCGCTTCTGGTCGAAGAAGTCCTGTGACTGCAGCCAGTAGGAGACGAAGGAAGGGTGCTGACCGTGCTTGAAGACTGTTGCGTGGCCGCCGGTGACGATAGGTTCCCGGCCTAGCCAAGAAACTGCCTTGCCGACATCGTCGAGGTTCTCGCTCGTGTTGGTGATGATCACGTCGCCGGGATCGACGCGGGTGAGCCCGCGGGCCTTCTCAGGAGAGATGAATGAAATAGTCGCCGAGGTTGTGGCCCCGTAATGCTTGTAGATTTCGCCGTAGTGGATCGCGCCGATGCCCTCAGGCGAGAGGTCAGCCCTGGGCATTCCGTTGCCCCGAATGAGCTTGCCCAGTTCGCCCAAGGGCATACGGGAAACCGTCCCAGGGGGCAAGTGAAAATTCACGAAAGACCTTCCCCTGTCAATACTTCAGAAATGATTGTCGCGTCCCACCCGAGCGCGTTCATCGCGGAAGCGATATCCCGGTCAAGGAGCACGTTGCGAACGACTCCAAGAACGAGTTCGCGCCATGGCGAGTAATTCGCGAGCGCCTGCTCCTCGGTTGATCCCCCATGGCTGACTTCGCTCAGCTCCCCGAAAAGCCTGTAGCCGTTCGTGGCGAATCTGGCCGGGATCAGTGGTTGACAGCTGTCTACCTCTTGCAAGAGTCTCCGGAAGGGTTTGCGTTTACCGTTGTCAGACGTGATAGGAACGCCAGCAACTGAGGCAACCTCTTTGGTCACTGATTCGAGAATCTGACGCAGATAAATGATTGAGCCTGAGCCGAGACCAAGACTGTGAGCTGTTTCGGCCTTGTCTAGAAGGTCGCTGAAATTGCCTTCGGCATCGCCGAACCTTTTAACACGACCACGTCGATTCTCGACTCGACGCTCCACCCTAACGTGAGGCGCTTGTGAGCAGAGCGCCTCGCGCGAGGATATCAGAAACCAGGCCTCGAACGAAGACTCGCATGCGGGACAGGTTAGGACGATGTCGAGGCTGGCTTCGCGTTCCCCAGTGACGAGGCAGGACAGCTCGTCGCTCGACATGAATGTCCGAATATCTTCGCACGTCACGCAGTAGTAGTTCGAAGCAACTTTCCCCGCCCGGACGAGCTTGTGTCGTCCTGGACGTATCCGAGCGGCGCCGAGGAAGCCTTCCACTTGAAAGTCTTTATGACTCGTCCCCTTCGAAAGGACGTCAGAGAGTCTCACAAGTCTCCGCCTTCGAGGTCGGCGACGATG
This sequence comes from Actinomycetes bacterium, assembly GCA_029552065.1. GTDB lineage: Bacteria > Actinomycetota > Actinomycetes > Actinomycetales > Dermatophilaceae > Phosphoribacter. The sequence goes on along the minus strand of JAKPEG010000015.1, from coordinate 24,724 downwards.
GCATCGATCTGGGTCCGCAGCTCGGCCTGGCGGGCGACGATTCTGGCGATCTCGGCGTTGAGCGCGACGATGTCGACGTCTTCGCGGGTGTCCTGCTGCTCGACGTAGGAGGAGACCGAGAGGTTGTAGCCGTTGTCGGCGATGGTCGCGGCGTCGACGAGCGCGGCGGCGTGCGGCGCGTCGGCACGGCATACGAAAAGGTCGAGGATCGCCGCGCGGTCGGCCTCGGTGAGCCTGTTCTTGTTGCCCGAGCGGACGAACCGGGCCGAGGCGTCGATGAAGAGGACCTTGTTGTCGGCCTTGGACTTCTTCAGCACGATGATGCAGGTCGCGATGGTCGTGCCGAAGAAGAGGTCCGGCGGCAGTTGGATGACGGTGTCGACGTAGTTGTTCGACACCAGGTAGTGGCGGATCTTGGCCTCGGCGCCGCCGCGGTAGAGGACCCCGGGGAACTCGACGATCGCCGCCGTCCCGTCGACGGCCAGCCAATGCAGGATGTGCATGGTGAAGGCGAGGTCGGCCTTGCTCTTCGGTGCGAGCACCCCGGCCGGGGCGAAGCGGGGATCGTTGATGAGCAGCGGGTCGTCGGCGCCGGCCCACCGGGTCGAATAGGGCGGATTGGAGACGATGGCCTCGAACGGCTCGACGTCCCAATGCGCCGGGTCGGTGAGCGTGTCGCCGTGCGCGATGTCGAAGTGCTCGAAGTTGACGTCGTGGAGGAACATGTTGATGCGGGCGAGGTTGTAGGTCGTGAGGTTGATCTCCTGACCGAAGTAGCCCCGCCGGACCTGCTGATGATCGCCGAGCACCGTGCCGAACTTCAGCAGCAGGCTGCCTGAGCCGCAGGCCGGGTCGTAGACCCCGTTGACGCTCGTCTTGCCGACGACGGTGATCCGGGCCAGCAGCTCACTGACTTCCTGCGGCGTGAAGAACTCGCCACCGGACTTGCCCGCGCTGGAGGCATACATCGTCATGAGGAACTCGTAGGCGTCGCCGAAGGCGTCGATCGTGTGGTCGTCCCAACTGCCCAGGTCGAGATCGCCGACGGCGTCGAGGAGCTTGACGAGCTTGTCGTTGCGCCGGGCCACGGTGGGGCCGAGTTTGGCGCTGTTGACGTCGAGGTCGTCGAAGAGGCCCTTGAGGTCGTCCTCGCTGGGGGTGCCCAGGGCCGATCCCTCGATGGCTCGGAAGACCCGCTCGAGGGTCTCGTTGAGGTTGGGGTCGCTCGCCGCCGCCGCCCGCACGTTCGAGAAGAGCTCGCCGGGCAGGATGTAGAAGCCTTTCTCGGCCACCGTCACCTCACGCGCCCCCTCGGCCTCGGCGTCGGTGAAGTCGGCATAGTCGAACTCGGCCACGCCGGCGGCTCGCTCGAAGCCGTTGATATAGGCCCGGAGATTCTCGGAGATGAAGCGATAGAAGAGGATGCCCAGCACGTAGGCCTTGAAGTCCCACCCGTCGACGCTGCCGCGCAGGTCGTTGGCCATCCGCCAGATGGTCTTGTGCAACTCGGCCCGCTGCTGCTCCTTGGTCATCTGGGGGTCATCGGGGGCGAGGCGCGAAGGCGACGGTGCACGGCATACGCCGATCCTGCCGCATCGCGCCGACAGCCGCCCTCCGGCCGCGCCGGTCCCGGGGAGGCGATCGATGACCCGTGCGCCCCCGCTCGCGAGCTGCTCGCACCGGACGACCTGGTATCCTTGGCGGTCGACCAATCACGTGCGGGGCAACCCGGGCGTGACGTGCAAGAGGAGCACCAGCTTCCACCCGCGCCGACCGTGAGGTCGCCGGGTCAGGTCCGGACCCGCCCGGCACGCCGGAGGCCACCGGCATACCTCGACGGTATGCAGTGAGCCCGGGTCACCCGCGCGCGGGGCAGGCGACTGCCCCGGCATCCGGGTACGGACAGGCGAAGGCTCCTTGCGCACCGACGGTGGCGAGGGGCCTTCTCTCGTTGCCCGGGGTCGATCCCGCAGACGACGAAGGAGCACCACATCAGCGAGCCTCGTATCAACGAGCGCATCCGGGTCCCCGAGGTGCGCCTGGTGGGACCCAACGGGGAGCAGGTCGGCATCGTGCGCGTCGAGGATGCGCTCCGGCTGGCCGCCGAGGCCGACCTCGACCTCGTCGAGGTGGCCCCCATGGCCCGTCCCCCCGTGGCCAAGCTCATGGACTTCGGCAAGTACAAGTACGAAGCGGCCATGAAGGCCCGGGAGGCCCGCAAGAACCAGGTCAACACGGTCATCAAGGAGATCAAGCTCCGGCCGAAGATCGACCCGCACGACTACGGCACGAAGAAGGGCCACGTCGAGCGCTTCCTCAAGGGCGGCGACAAGGTCAAGGTGACGATCATGTTCCGGGGTCGCGAGCAGTCGCGGCCGGAGCTCGGTTTCCGCCTCCTCCAGCGCCTCGCCGAGGACATCCAGGAGTTCGGTTTCGTCGAGTCCGCGCCCAAGCAGGACGGGCGCAACATGATCATGGTCATCGGGCCGACGAAGAAGAAGTCCGAGGCCAAGGCGGAGGCACGGCGGGCGCGGGAGACGGCGGCGGGAACGCAGGGTCCGATCCGGGCGGAGCGTTCGCACTCGGCTCCGCCGGCGTCGGGGGATCACGACGATCTGGTCGAGTCGCTCGAGGCGGACCTGGCCGAGGTGACCGGGCCTGCTGACGAGGCGCTCGACGCCCCGGTGGCGGGCGATGCCCTCGACGGCACCGTCGCGAGTGCGCCGGCCGCGCCGGAGGCGGACCTCCCCGTCGTGGACGTCCCCGTCGTGGATGTCCCCGTCGTGGATGGCCCTGCGGTGCAGACCGCAGACGCGGCAAACGCGGCCGAGACGGAGCCCACGGCGGCGGTGCCGGAGCCGATGCCCGAGCCGACACCCGAGCCGGTCACGCCGGCACGGGAGCCCGCCCCCGCGGCCGCCGCACCGAAACCGGCCCCCCGTGGGGCAGCCAGCCCGAAGCCGGTCGCTCCGGCTCGCAAGGCCGCGGTGCCGGGACCCTCCACCACCGGCGCCCCCGCAGCCCACCCGACGCCGCGTCCCGCGGCCCCGGCGCGTGGGGCAGCGCCCAAGCCCACGGCCCCCAAGCCCGGACCCCGGGCACCACAGGCCTGACACCGAGAACGACCCCGAGGCCGACCGGCCCGGGCCGACACGAAGGAGATCGGCTCTCATGCCGAAGAACAAGACCCACAGCGGGGCCAAGAAGCGCTTCCGCGTCACCGGCACCGGCAAGGTCATGCGCGAGCAGGCCGGCGGCCGGCACCGCCTCGAGGTGAAGTCGAGCAAGGAGATGCGCTCGCTCGCGGGCGATCTCGAGCTGTCCAAGCCCGACACCAAGAAGGTCAAGCGGCTCCTGGGCCGCTGACGACCCGCCGACGAACACGTAAAGGAGACCTCACGTGGCACGCGTGAAGCGGGCAGTCAACGCCCAGAAGAAGCGCCGAGTCGTCCTCGAGCGCGCCAGCGGTTACCGCGGACAGCGTTCCCGGCTTTACCGCAAGGCCAAGGAACAGGTGATCCATTCCCTCGGCTACGCCTACCGCGACCGCCGGGCCAAGAAGGGCGACTTCCGCCGCCTGTGGATCCAGCGGATCAACGCGGCAGCCCGGGCCAACGGGATGACCTACAACCGGTTCATGCAGGGCCTCAAGGCCGCCGGTGTCGAGGTCGACCGCAAGATCCTCGCCGACCTCGCCGTCAACGACCCAGCCGCCTTCGCCGCACTCGTCGAGCTGGCCCGCACGAGCGTGCCGGCCCAGGGCGACGCGGCCTGAGCCCTCGCCGCGTCACGGCGGCCGGTTCGGCCGGAACCGTGATCGCGCGAGCGCAGCGACCTGAGCGCCGGACCATGGTCACCGCGACCCTCGTCAACCCGAGATCCGAACGGGTGCGAGCGGTGGCGGCCCTGGTCCGGCGCTCTGCGCGTGAACGCACCGGCACCTTCCTCGCCGAGGGCCCCCAGGCCGTGCGGGAGGCGGTCCGGCACCGGCCCGACCTCGTCCGCGACGTCTACCTCACGGCGGCGGCGGCCACGCGGCATACCGACGTCGTCACGGCCGCGCGGCAGGCGCGCGTGCGCCTCCACGAATGCTCGCCCGAGGTGCTCGCCGCGATGTCGGCGACCGAGGCGACCCAGGGAATCGTCGCGGTATGCCGCGCAGCCCCGGCCACGCTCGCCGAGGTTCTCGCCGCGGGCCCGAAACTGCTCGTCGTGCTCGCCCACGTGCGCGATCCCGGCAACGCGGGCACCGTCGTGCGCGGAGCGGACGCCGTCGGCGCCGATGCTGTCGTGGTGACCTCGGCGAGCGTCGACGTGTGGAGCCCCAAGGTCGTGCGCGCGACGGCCGGCTCGATCTTCCACCTGCCCGTGGTCACCGGCATGCCGGTCGAGCAGGTCCTGCGTGAGCTGCGTGCCGCGGGGATCGCGGTGCTGGCCGCGGACGGCGCGGGCGCCACGACCCTGCCGGACGCCGACCTGCACGGCCCGCACGCCTGGGTCATGGGCAACGAGGCGTGGGGCCTGCCGGCCGAGGTCCGCGCGGCCTGCGATGCGGTGGTGCGGGTACCCATCCACGGCAAGGCCGAGTCGCTCAACCTCGCGATGGCCGCGACCGTCTGCCTCTACGCCTCGGCGGCCGCTCAGCACTCGCAGTCCGGCTGACCGCCAGGGGCCCCCGCACCACGCATGTCCCGGCGATCGTCCCCACGGCTCGCTACGCTGACCGCGTGAGTGTGGATGCCGGCCACGGGGGGCCGACCGCGGATCTGCCACTGGAGCAGGCCGGCCGGCTGGCCGGATTCCTTCCCGACGGGCTCGTCGTCGTCGACGAGTCGGGGAACGTGCGGATGGTCAACGAGCGGGCGGCCGAGGTGCTGCGGATGCCGCTCGCCGACGCCGTCGGTCGTCAGGTGACGGAGGCGATCCCGCTCACCGACTCCGAGGGACGCTCGTGGTGGGCGGTTATCGACCCTTGGCACGGTCTGCGCTCGCTCAAGGGCCACCGGGAGAAGCTGCTGTGGACCTCGGCGGGGGTCGAGGTCCTCGTCACCGCGCGCTACCTGCGCAACGGACGCGGTATGCCGCTCACCAGGGTCGTCCTGTCCCTGCGCGATGCCGTCGCGCGCGAACGCGCCGAACAGGACCACGCCGCACTGCTCTCGACCCTCGCGCACGAGCTGCGCTCGCCGCTCACTTCGGTCAAGGGCTTCTCCAACACCCTCCTGCGTCGCTGGGACCGGTTCAGCGACGCCCAGAAGCGACTCATCGTCGAGACCATCGAGGCCGACGCCGAACGGGTCACCCGGCTGGTGGCCGACCTGCTCGACGTGTCGCGGATCGACGCCGGCCGGCTCCAGGTCCGTCCGCAGCCGCTGTCCGTGCGCACGATCGTCGAACGGCACCGCACCCGGCTGGAGAACCTCGGCATCCCGTCAGAGCGAATCGTCGTCGACGTGCAACCGCCGCTGCCGGTCACGTGGGCCGACCCCGACCGGGTCGACCAGATCCTCATCAACCTCGTCGACAACGCCCTCAAGCACGGCTCGGGCACGGTCACTGTGACCGTGCGCGGTGGCACGGTCGACCTCGTCGACGGCACCGACGGCGATGCCCGCCCGGCCGCGGTCGTCTCGATCGCCGACGAGGGGGCCGGAATACCCGCCAGTCTGCGCTCGGTGATCTTCTCGCGGTTCTGGCACCGGCCGGGGGCCGGCAACAGCGGCCTCGGGCTCTACGTCGTCAAGGCACTCGTCAACGCCCACGGAGGCCAGGTCATCGCCGCGGACGCTCCTGGTGGGGGTGCGATGTTCACCTTCAGCCTGCCTGCGGGCGAGCCCGCACCCGTGCCGCCCGTCGACCCGCTGCCGGCCGGCGCCGCTCCCTGAACCACCGTCGCGCGTCCGGTCGCCGGAACCCTCGGGCACGGGGCCGCCAGAGCGGCCTAGACTCGGCCGCCGACATCCAGTCACCGAAACGTGGGAAGCATGTCCGCTCCGAACAACCCCTATGACCCGGTCCGCGTGGCCGCACTCGACCCGGCCACGCTCGACGCGGCGGTCGCGGCGGCCGATGCCGCCTTTGCCGCGGCGCAGGACCTCGAGGCCCTCAAGGCCGCCCGGCTCGCCCACCTCGACCGGGGGCAGGTCGCCCAGGCGCGCCGCGAGATCGGGGCCCTGCCGCCTGCGGCCAAGGCCGAGGCCGGCAAGCGGGTGGGTGCCGCGCTCGCGGCGGTCCAGGCGGCATACAGCGCTCGCGAGGCCGAGTTGGTCGCACACCGCGACGCGCAGATCCTCGTGCAGGAGCGGGTCGACGTGTCGGTGCCCGCCGCGCGGCGGCCGCTCGGCGCGCGTCACCCCGTCGAACTCACGATGGAACGGCTCGTCGACGTCTTCGTCGCGATGGGCTGGGAGGTCGCCGAGGGGCCCGAGGTCGAGTCGGAGTGGATGAACTTCGACGCCCTCAACCTGGGCGTCGACCACCCCGCACGCCAGATGCAGGACACCTTCTTCGTCGACCCGCCCGACGGCGGTCTGGTCCTGCGGGCCCACACCTCTCCCGTGCAGATCCGCACGATGCTCACCCGGACCCCGCCGATCTATGTCGTGGCTCCCGGCAAGGTCTTCCGCACCGACGACCTCGACGCCACTCACACTCCCGTCTTCCACCAGATCGAGTGCCTCGCGGTCGACAAGGGCCTCACCATGGCCCACCTGCGTGGTTCCATCGACCACTTCGTGCGGGCGATGTTCGGCGACGTCCGCACCCGCGTGCGCGCCTCCTACTTCCCCTTCACCGAGCCCTCGATGGAGACCGACTTCCAGTGCTTCGTATGCCGCGGTGGCGACGAGGCCTGCCGGATGTGCGGCGGCTCCGGGTGGATCGAGCTGGGCGGCTCGGGGATGGTCAACCGCAAGGTGCTCCAGGCCTGCGGGATCGACCCCGACGTCTACACCGGTTTCGCCTTCGGCTTCGGCATCGAACGGGCGCTCCAGCTGCGCAACGGGGTGTCGGACATGCGCGACATCGTCGAGGGCGACGTCCGGTTCTCCGGCCAGTTCGGGATGGCGGTGTGAGATGAGAGTGCCCCTGTCCTGGCTGCGCGAGCTCGTCGAGGTGCCGGCCGCCGCCCGCGGTGCCGATGTCGCCGCATCCCTCGTCTCGGTCGGCCTCGAGGAGGAGGCCCTGCACGGGGGCGGGGTGAGCGGTCCCGTCGTCGTCGGCCGCGTCCTCACCATCGAGGAGACGATCCAACGCAACGGCAAGCCGATCCGCTTCTGCACCGTCGACGTCGGCGACCACGGCCAGCGCCTCACGGACGGCATACCGCAGGAGATCGTCTGCGGTGCAACCAATTTCGAGGTCGGTGACCTCGTCGTGGTCGTGCTGCCCGGGGCGACCCTGCCCGGGGGTTTCGAGATCTCCGCGCGCAAGACCTATGGCCGGGTGTCCAACGGGATGATCTGCGCCGAGGACGAGCTGGGCATCGGCGAGGACCACAGCGGGATCATCGTGCTGTCCCGGTTGCTCGGCGAGTCCGCCGCGGCGGCGCTGAGCCCCGGCGACGACGCCGTCGCCCTGCTCGGCCTCGGTGACGAGGTCGTCGAGCTCAACGTCACCCCCGACCGTGGCTATTGCTTCTCCATGCGGGGCGTGGCCCGCGAATACTGGCACTCGCAGGGCAGCCCCGAGGGCGGCTACCGGGACCCGGGCATCGTGCCCACCAATCCCGACGGCAACTGGCAGGGCTATGCCGTACACCTCACCGACGCGGCGCCGCTGCAGGGTGCCCTCGGCTGCGACCGCTACGTCGCCCGGATCGTCCGGGGCATCGACCCGAGCGCACCGTCGCCCTCGTGGATGCAGCGCCGGCTCACCCAGGTCGGGATGCGCCCGATCTCGCTGGCCGTCGACGTGACCAACTACGTGATGATGCTCGTCGGCCAGCCCCTGCACGCCTTCGACCTCGACAAGCTGTCCGGATCGATCACCGTCCGCCGGGCCCGGGCGGGGGAGACCCTCACCACCCTCGACGGTGTCACGCGGACCCTGCACCCCGAGGACCTGCTCATCACCGACGGAGGCCAGACTCCGCTCGCGCTTGCCGGGATCATGGGCGGTGCCTCGAGCGAGGTCGACGAGGGCACGACCGACGTCCTCGTCGAGGCCGCCCACTTCGACCCGGTGACGGTGGCCCGTTCCTCTCGGCGCCACCGGCTCGTGAGCGAGGCCTCCAAGCGGTTCGAGCGGGGCGTGGACCCGCGCGTGACCGACGATGCCGCCCAACTCGTCGTCGACCTGCTCGTCCGCTTCGGCGGGGGTAGCGCCGACCCGGGGTCGACCGACGTCGACGCGACGACCAGCCGCACGGCATACCCGCTCGACCTCACCCTGCCCGGCCGACTCGTCGGGGTCGACTACCCGCCCGCGCGGGTGGTGGAGATCCTGCGCGACCTCGGTGCCACCGTGCAAGCGCAGCCCTCGGCGAGGCCCGACGGTCCGCCGGTGGCGCTCGTCACCCCGCCGTCGTGGCGGCCGGACCTCGTCGACGGTCCCGACTACGCCGAGGAGGTCGCCCGGATCGACGGCTACGACCGGATCCCCTCGGTACTGCCGACCCCCTCCGACGGGCGCGGGCTCACCCACGGCCAGCAGGTCCGCCGGATCGTCGCCGACGTCCTCGTCGGGCGTGGGCTCACCGAGGTGCTCACCTATCCGTTCGTCGCCGCCGACTTCGCCGACCAGCTCGGTATGCCGCCCGCGGACCCCCGTCGCAACGCCATCCGGCTGGCCAACCCGCTGTCCGACGAGGCTCCGCTCATGCGGACCTCCGTCCTGGACACGTTGCTCGACGCGTTGCGTCGCAACGTATCCCGCGGCCAGCGCGATCTCGCCCTCTTCGAGCTCGGACTGGCCACGAGGCCCGAGCCGGGATCGAGCCACACGGCTCCGGTGCCGGGGGTCGAACATCGGCCCGACGACGCGACGATCGCCGCGATCGACGCGGCCGTGCCGCCTCAGCCCCGCCAGCTCGCGGTCGCCTTCTGCGGCGACGCCGAGCGCGCCGGCTGGTGGGGACCTGGTCGGGCAGCCGACTGGGCCGACGCGGTCGACGCGGTCCGGGCCGTGTGCGCCGCCCTCTCGCTCCCCGTCGCCGCGACTGCCGACGACCTGGCCCCCTGGCATCCCGGGCGGTGCGCCCGGCTCACCCTGGACGACGGCACCGTGCTCGGTCATGCCGGCGAGCTGCACCCCGCGGTGCTCGCCCGGCTCGGCCTGCCGCCTCGGGCCTGCGCCGCGCTCGTCGACGTCGACGTCCTCACGGCCGCCAGTGCCGCGCCCACGCGGATGCGGGCCTTCTCCTCGCATGCGCTCGCCCTCACCGACGTCGCACTCACGGTCGACGAGGCGGTGACGGCTGGTGCCGTCGAGGCGCGGCTGCGGTCGGCGGCGGGGGAGCTGCTCGAATCGGTCGCCCTCTTCGACGTCTACCGAGGCGAGCAAGTCGGGCCGGGCAAGAAGTCGCTGGCCTTCCGGCTGTCCTTCCGGGCACCCGACCGCACGCTCACGACCGGCGAGGTGAGCGGCTTCCGCGACGCGGCGGTTGCGGCAGTGGCCCAGGAGTTCGACGCAGTCCAGCGCTGAGTCGCCGGACACCTGCCCCCGCCCGGCCCCGCAGCCGCAGGGCGCTGGGCGGCTCAGCCGGCCGACCCCGCTCGGCCGGTCCAACCGGATCGGCCGGTCGCCGTCTCACGCCCGGGTGCCGCCGGCGGTCCGGCGCTACAGTGCGAGGGTGAGAGGGCGCGGCATACCCGCCTCGTGGGTCGTGCTCGCCGCGGGCGTGGCAACCGCGTTGCACCAGGGCAAGCTGCCGCCCGCCGTGCCCACCCTGCAGACCGAGCTCGGGATGACCCTCGTCCAGGCCGGCTTCCTGCTCTCCCTCGTCCAACTCGCCGCGATGTGCCTCGGCCTGGTCATCGGGATGGTCGCCGACGGCTTCGGTCCCCGCCGCTCGATGGTCCTCGGGCTGTGGATCCTCTCGGGCGCCGGGGTCGCGAGCGGTTTCACCCACGACATCGGCGGATTGCTCGCTCTGCGGGTCCTCGAGGGGCTCGGCCTGCTGCTCGCCGTGGTGCCCGCGCCCGACCTCCTGCGCCGCACGGTCGAGCCGGCCGGGCTCACCCGCGCGCTGGGTGCGTGGGGTGCCTATGTCCCGGTCGGCACGGCCATCGGGATGCTCGTCGGGCCGCAGGTCCTCGCCGCTTCCTCGTGGCCGGTCTGGTGGTGGATCGTCGCGGGCGGCACTGCGGTGATGGCTGTCGCGGTCGCCGTGTGGGTGCCCGCCGATCCGCCCCGCGAGGTCGGCGCGGCGACCGTGCGCTGGCAGGACCGAGCGCGCGAGACGGTCACCGCGCGGGGTCCGTGGCTCGGTGCGCTGGCCTTCTGCGTCTACGCCTTCCAGTGGATGGCCGTCATCGGCTTCCTGCCTACCTTGTATGCCGCCCTCGGCTGGGTCGGCGCCACCGGCGCGCTGCTCACCGCCGTCGTCACCCTCGGCAACGCGGTCGGCAACATCGCCGCCGGTCTGCTCTCCCATCGAGGCTGGACCGCCACCCGGCTGCTCGTCGTGGGCTTCGGTGGCCAGGCAGTCGGGACGGCGCTCACCTTCATGTCGGTCTTCGACCCGTGGCCGGTGGCCAAGTTTGTCGGGGCCCTCGCATTCTCCACACTCGGCGGACTCGTGCCGGGGACCCTTTTCGGCCTTGCGCCGCGGCTCGCGCCGAGCGCCGCGACGGTGTCGACGACCGTCGGGTGGATCCAGCAGTGGTCCTCGGCCGGCCAGGTCCTCGGGCCGCCGATCGCGGCTTGGCTCGCGGCACGGGTCGGCGGCTGGCAGTGGACGTGGGCGCTCAGCCTCGGCTGCTGCCTGGCGGGGATCTTCCTTGCCGGGCGGATCCGCGCCCGGCTCGCACCCAGGTGACAGGGTGCGGACATGGGCCGGTCCGACGGCCGATCACCGGCCCATCCCCGCACCCTGAGGGCAACCGCCGGCCCATTGCCGCACCCTGAGGGAGGCTGCCGGCCCATCCCCGCACCGCGCACCGGAGCCGGAGCGCACCGACCGGAACCTGGCCGCATACATTCTCTCTTCGCTGTATGATCATGCACATGTGGACGGCTGCTGTCGCGGGCGCCAGCGGATACGCCGGAGGAGAGATCCTCCGGTTGCTCCTGGCCCACCCGCAGTTCGAGATCGGTGCGTTGACGGCTGACTCCTCGGCGGGACGACGCCTCGGCGACGTCCACCCCCATCTCGTGCCGCTCGCCGATCGGGTGATCGAGGCGACGACCCCGGCGCGGCTCGCCGAGCACGACCTCGTCTTCCTCGCCCTCCCGCACGGGGCCTCGGCCGCGCTCGCCGCCGAGCTGCCCGACCGGGTCGTCGTCCTCGACTGCGGAGCCGACTTCCGGCTCGCCGACGAGGCCGCCTGGACCTCCTTCTACGACACCCCGTATGCCGGCCGGTGGCCCTACGGGCTGCCCGAGCTGCCGCTCGCGGACGGATCGACCGCACGGGCAACCCTCGCCGGAGCACGCCGGGTGGCCGTGCCCGGCTGCTATCCCACGGCGTGCTCGCTCGCCCTGGCGCCGGGCTTCGTCGCCGGTCTGCTCGACCCGGGCGATGTCGTCATCGTCGCCGCCTCGGGCACCTCGGGAGCGGGCAAATCGCTCAAGCCACATCTGCTCGGTGCCGAGGTCATGGGCTCGATGTCGCCCTACGGGGTCGGGGGAGTGCACCGGCATACACCCGAGATCGAGCAGAACCTCGCCGCGGCCGCCGGCCACCCGGTGAGCGTCTCCTTCACCCCGACCCTCGCCCCCATGGCTCGGGGGATCCTCGCGACCTGCACGGCGCGGCTCACCCCCGGCACCGACCCCGCGGCCGTCCGAGCCGCCTGGGCCACGGCCTACGCCGCCGAGCCGTTCGTCCACCTCCTGCCCGAGGGCAGTTGGCCACGGACCGCCGACGTGCTCGGGTCCAACAGCGTCCACCTGCAGGTGGCCGTCGACGAGCGGGTCGGCCGGGTGGTCTTGGCCGCCGCCGTCGACAACCTCGCCAAGGGGACCGCCGGCGGCGCCATCCAGTGCGCCAATCTCGCCGTCGGTCTACCGGAGACGACCGGCCTTCCGGTCGCGGGGGTGGCCCCGTGACCGGCGCGAAGCACACGGCCGCACCAGCCGGCGTCCCACTGCCGCTGGGCTTCCGGGCCGCCGGTGTCGTCGCCGGCCTCAAGGCGAGCGGACGCCCCGACCTCGCCCTCGTCGTCAACGACGGTCCCCTCCAGGCCGCGGCAGCGGTCTTCACGAGCAACCGGGTCGAGGCCGCGCCGGTCACGTGGAGCCGTCAGGTCGTCACCGACGGGCGGGTCGACGCGGTCGTCCTCAACTCCGGTGGCGCCAACGCGTGCACCGGCTCACCAGGCTTCCTCGACACCCACCGGACCGCCGAGCACGTCGCCGCGGTCCTGGGCATCTCGGCGGGCGACGTCGCGGTCTGCTCGACCGGGCTCATCGGCGAACGGCTCCCGATGGACCGCCTTCTTCCCGGAGTCGACGCCGTCGCGGCCGCCCTCTCGCCGGACGGCCACGACGCCGCGGCGACGGCGATCATGACGACCGACACGGTGAGCAAGCAAGCGACCCAGGTCGCCCCCGCGGGCTGGCGGGTCTCGGGCATGGCCAAGGGCGCCGGGATGCTCGCGCCGGCACTCGCGACGATGCTCGTCGTCGTCACCACCGACGCGGCCGTCGAGCCGGCCGAGCTCGACCGGGCCCTGCGCCGGGCGACCTCGCTCACCTTCGACCGGATCGACTCCGACGGCTGCATGTCGACCAATGACACCGTCCTGCTCATGGCCTCGGGTGCCTCGGGGATCGCCCCGGCCTCGGGCGAGCTCGAGGCCGCGGTCACCGCGGTCTGCGGCGACCTCGCTCGTCAGCTCATCGGCGACGCCGAGGGTGCGCATCACGACATCGAGATCGAGATCCGTTCGGCGGCAACGGAAACCGACGCGCTCGAGGTCGCCCGGGCGATCGCGCGCAACAACCTCTTCAAGTGCGCGGTCTTCGGCAACGACCCCAACGGGGGCCGGGTCCTCTCGGCGGTCGGCACGACCCGGGCCGCCTTCGACCCCGCGCATCTCGCCGTGACGATCAACGGCATCCAGGTATGCCGCGACGGCGGCGTCGGGGAGGACCGCTCGCTCGTCGACCTCGCCCCGCGGCATACCCACGTCGTCGTCGACCTCGACGCTGGCGGGGCGACGGCGACGGTGTGGACCAACGACCTCACCCACGACTACGTCCACGAGAACTCGGCCTACAGCACATGAGCCGACACGACACCGCCGGCAGCTCAGCCCACACCGACCGCGCAGGACACCCCGGCCAGGAGGCCACACGATGAATTCCGTGCGCCGGCTCGTCGACGCCGCCGCCGTCCGGGTCGCCGCCGGCAAGGCCCGCACGCTCGTCGAAGCGCTGCCCTGGCTCGAGCGCTTCCGCGGCGCGCTCGTCGTCGTGAAGTACGGCGGCAACGCCATGGTCGACGACGGCCTCAAGCGCGCCTTCGCGCAGGACGTCGCCTTCCTCCGCTATGCCGGGCTGCGCCCGGTTGTCGTCCACGGGGGCGGTCCCCAGATCGGGGCGATGCTCACCCGGATGGGTCTGCCGAGCGAGTTCAAGGGTGGGCTGCGGGTGACGACGCCCGAGGTGATGGAGGTCGTGCGGATGGTCCTCACCGGCCAGGTCCAGCGCGAGCTCGTCGGGCTGCTCAACCAGCACGGTCCGCTCGCGGTCGGCCTGTCCGGCGAGGACGCCGGGCTCTTCGAGGCCCGCAAGCGAGGCACGGTCGTCGACGGGGAGGAGGTCGACCTCGGGCTCGTCGGCGACGTCGTCGGGGTCAATCCCGAGGCCGTCCACGACCTGCTCGAGGCGGGCCGGATCCCGGTCGTGTCGACGGTCGCCCCCGACGTCGACGAGGCCGGCCAGGTCCTCAACGTCAACGCCGACACCGCGGCCGCCGCTCTCGCCGTCGCCCTCCAGGCACGCAAGCTCGTCGTCCTCACCGACGTCGAAGGCGTCTACGCCTCCTGGCCCGACCGGGACTCGCTGCTCTCCCAGATCACCGCGGGGGAGGCCCGGGTCCTGCTCGGACGGGTCGACTCCGGCATGGTCCCCAAGCTCGAGGCGTGCATCCGGGCCGTCGAACACGGTGTGCCGCAGGCCCACGTGATCGACGGCCGAGCGGCACATTCGCTCCTGCTTGAGGTGTTCACCGACGAGGGCATCGGCACGATGGTGCTGCCCGACCCGCCGGGGGAGGTGTGGGCATGACCGGTCACGTCCCCGAGTGGCTCGGCCGGTATGCCGCGTCCCTCCTTCCCGTCTTCGGCACGCCGCAGACCGTGCTCTCCCACGGCCAGGGCTGCTACGTCGTCGACGTCGACGGCAAGCGCTACCTCGACCTGCTCGCCGGGATCGCGGTCAACACCCTCGGCCACGGGCATCCCGCACTCGTCGACGCCGTGACGAAGCAGGCCTCCCAGCTCGTCCACGTCTCCAACTTCTTCACCTCCCAGCCCCAGGTCGAGCTGGCCGAGGCGTTGCTGCGGATCGCCGAGGCCCCGGCCGGCTCGGCGGTCTTCTTCGCCAACTCCGGCACGGAGGCGATCGAGGCGGCGGTCAAGCTCTCTCGGCGGACCGGGCGCGGCACGATCATCGCCGCCGAGAACGCCTTCCACGGACGCACCACGGGAGCGCTCGCGCTCACCTGGAAGCCCGCCTATCGCGAGCCGTTCGAGCCCCTCATCGGTCGAATCCTGCACGTCCCCTTCGACGACGAGGCCGCCCTGCGTGCCGCAGTCGCGTCGGCGGGAGACGACCTGGCGGCCGTGGTCCTCGAACCCATCCAGGGCGAGGGCGGGGTGATCCCGTCGAGCGCGGCATACCTGCGTCTCGCCCGTGAATTGACCACGGCGGCAGGGGCGTTGCTCATCCTCGACGAGATCCAGACCGGGATGGGACGCACCGGCCACTGGTTCGCCCACCAGTCGCGCGGGATCCGACCGGACGCGATGACCCTCGCCAAGGGACTCGCCGGAGGAGTGCCGATCGGCGCCCTCGTCACCTTCGGCGCACAGGTCACCGGGCTGCTCGGCGCGGGCCAGCACGGCAGCACCTTCGGCGGCAACCCGCTCGCCTGCGCAGCCGGCCTGGCCGTCGTCGAGACGATCGAGTCCGACGGTCTGCTCGCCCACGCCCGCGCGATGGGGGAGCACCTCGTCGTCGCGGTCGACGCGGTGGGGCATCCGCTCGTGGACGGCGTGCGTGGTGAGGGGCTGCTCCGGGCGATCGCGCTCACCCGGCCGGTCGCTCCGGCCGCGATGACGGCGGCGCGCGAGGCGGGCTTCCTCGTCAACGCGGTCGCGCCCGACGCGCTGCGGTTGGCTCCGCCGCTGGTCGTCACCGCCGAGGAGCTCGACACCTTCGTGGCCGCCCTTCCCGGCATCCTCGACGCCGCGGGGGCCGGGGAATGATCCCGGCGACACCGACCGCCCGGCGAGCCCGGATCGCCGAGCTCATCGAGACCCGGTCGGTGCGCTCGCAGGGCGAGCTGCTCGAGCTGCTCGCTGCCGAGGGCATCGAGGTGACCCAGGCGACCCTCTCGCGTGATCTCGTCGAGCTCGGCGCGGTGAAGGTGCGCGACGGGAAGGCCTTGGTCTATTCGCTCGCCGACGAGAGCGGGCGCTCCCACGGCGAGGCCGCGCTCGACCGGTTGCGTCGGCTCTGCGAGGAACTGCTCGTCACGGCCGAGTCGTCGGGCAATCTCGTCGTCGTCCGCGTCCCGCCCGGCTGCGCCAACCACCTCGCGCTCGTCCTCGACCAGAGCCGCCTCGACGGCGTGCTCGGCACGATCGCCGGCGACGACACCATCCTGCTCGTCACTACCGCCCCCGACGGAGGAGCGGCGCTCGCCCGGCGGCTGCTCGAGCTGGCCGGCCTGCCAGACTGATCTCCACCTCTCGCCGCCAGGAGCCGATCCCGTATGCCGTCCGACGCCCCCGACCGCCCGACCGCCCCGCCGAGCGACCTGCCCAGCGGTGGGCGGGTCAGCCTTTGGGGGGGACGGTTCGCCGGAGGCCCAGCCGACGCACTCGCCGAGCTGTCCCGCAGCACGCACTTCGACTGGCGGCTCGCGGCATACGACATCGCGGGGTCGCGGGCACACGCGCGTGTCCTGCACCGGGCCGGGCTCATGTCGCAGGCCGACCTCGCGACCATGCTCGCCGCCCTCGACAGCCTGCTCGTCGACGTGCGGTCGGGGGCATTCGTGCCGGCGCCCGACGACGAGGACGTCCACACGGCGCTCGAACGTGGACTCATCGAGCGGGCCGGGCCCGAGGTCGGCGGGCGGTTGCGGGCCGGGCGCAGCCGCAACGACCAGATCGCCACCCTCCTGCGGATGACCTTGCGGGATTCCGCACGCGTGCTCGCGGGCCTCGTCCTCGACCTCGTCGACGCCCTCCTCGACCAGGCCACCGCGCACCTGGGCGTCGCCATGCCGGGCCGCACCCATCTCCAGCACGCCCAGCCGGTGCTGTTGTCCCACCATCTGCTCGCACATGTGTGGCCGCTGCTGCGCGACGTCGACCGGCTGCGTGACTGGGACCGCCGGGCGGACGAATCCCCTTATGGCTCAGGCGCTCTCGCCGGCAGCTCGCTGGGCCTCGACCCGGAAGCGGTCGCCCGGGACCTCGGCTTCTCACGGTCGGTGCCCAACTCGATCGACGGGACCGCCTCGCGCGACCTGGCGGCGGAGTTCGCCTTCGTCCTCGCGATGACCGGCGTCGACCTGTCCCGGCTGGCCGAGGAGGTGGTCCTCTGGGCGACCAAGGAGTTCAGCTACGTCACCCTCGACGACGCCTACTCCACGGGGTCGAGCATCATGCCGCAGAAGAAGAATCCCGACATCGCCGAGCTGGCCCGCGGCAAGGCCGGCCGGCTCGTCGGCGACCTCGCCGGTCTCCTCACCACCCTCAAGGGGCTGCCGTTGGCCTACAACCGCGACCTGCAGGAGGACAAGGAGCCGGTCTTCGACGCCGTCGACACCCTCGAGGTGCTGCTGCCGGCCTTCGCGGGCATGGTCGCCACGCTCACCTTCCACACCGAGCGGTTGGAGAGCCTGGCGCCGCAGGGCTTCGCCCTCGCCACGGACGTCGCCGAATGGCTGGTCCGTGAGGGTGTGCCCTTCCGGGTGGCCCACGAGGTCGCCGGCGCCTGCGTGCGGGCCTGTGAGGAGCGCGGCATCGAGCTCTGGGAGCTTGCCGACGAAGACCTCGCGGCGATCAGCCCGCAGCTCACCCCCGGGGTGCGCGAGGTCCTCAGCGTCGAAGGGTCCCTCGCCTCACGCGACGCCCGGGGCGGCACGGCGCCGGTCCGGGTCGGCGAGCAACTCGCCGAGGCGCGCTCGACGGTCGACGGCGCCCGTGTCTTCGCCAGCTCGAGACCGGGCGACTGACCGGCCTCGCTTCCCATGACTGCCCCGGCGGACGTTCAGGCGCGTCGAGGAGCCCCGCGGTGAGCGCGGGATCGTTGCGCAAGGCGGTGAACTCCTCGGCAAGGCGTTGCGAGGCCCGGTCGACCTCGGTCCGGGGCGTCCACGGGGGCACGGCGGTGGGCGTGCCGTCGGGATCGAGGGCGACATAGACGCTCGTGCATTGCGTGGTGAGCACGAGTTCGCCGGCCCGTGGGTTCCCGGCGAGCACCCGCAGCGCGACGTGCATCGACGTGCGGCCGGTGCGCACGAGCCTCGCCTGGATCTCGACGAGATCTCCGATCCGGATCGGACGGACGAACGAGACCCCGCCGGAGAACCTCGACACGACATGTCTGCGGCTCCACGAGGAGGCGCAGACATAGCCCGCCTCGTCGAGCCAGCGCATGAGGATGCCGCCGTGGACCTTGCCGCCCCAGTTGACGTCCGTGGGGGCTGCGAGGAAGCGCAAGGTCATCGCGTGCGCGCCCGACTCCCCGTCCCAATCCTGCGCTGCGACGAGTGCCTGCACCCGCTCGCGCAACCCGATCCGTCGCTGCGCCTCGTCCTGGGCGGCGCGCAGCACCGCACCGGGCGGGTCCCACTGCGGGACGGGGACGGTGCGTCCGTCGTCGTCGACGGCGACGAAGACCATCCGGCAGGCGAAGGCATGCTCGACCCGCCCCTCCCGGGGATTTCCCGAGGACACGTTGACGACGATCGTCATGCTCGAGCGTCCGGTGAGGACGAGCTGCGCAGAGACCTCGACCAGGTCGCCGATCTGCACCGGCCGATGGAAGTCGATGTTGCCGACATAGGCGGTCACGCAATACCGCCCGGACCACCCTGCGGCGCAAGCGAATCCGGCCTTGTCGATCCATTCGAGGATGCGCCCGCCACTCACCGACCCGCCTTGTCCCGCGTCGGTCGGGGCGGCCATGAGGCGCAGGGTCACCTCCCCGGAGGTGGCGATCGACGGCATACGCGCCACTGTATGCCGCGCGGATGCCGCGCAGGTCCGCCCGCGCGGATGCCCCGGGCACTGGCGGGGCAATGGCGGGGCAATGGCGGGGCATGGCCCAGACTGGGCCGATGCCGCCGCGCCTCGCACCGTCCCTGCCGGGGGCCTTCTTCGACCGGCCGGTGCTCGAGGTCGCCCCGGAGTTGCTCGGGGCGACGGTGAGCCTGACCGGGGTGACCGTCCGGCTCACCGAGGTCGAGGCCTACGACGGCGTCGGCGACCCCGGCTCGCACGCCTTCCGGGGCCGGACCCCGCGCACCGAGGTGATGTTCGGTCCGCCGGGAGGGCTCTACGTCTACTTCACCTACGGCATGCACTGGTGCGCCAACCTCGTCTGCGGCCCCGAGGGCCACGCCGCAGCGGTTCTGCTGCGGGCCGGGGAGGTGGTGGCCGGCGAGACGCTCGCCCGCGCCCGCCGAGGCGGGGTTCCGTTTCGCGACCTCGCGCGGGGACCGGCCCGGCTCACCGTCACCCTGGGGCTCGGCCGGGAGCACAACGGGTTGCGGACCGACCGCCGGGGGAGCCCGGTGCGCCTCGAGGCGGCCAGACCCGCCCCGGATCCCCGACGCATCCGCACCGGCCCACGAGTGGGCGTGAGCGGACCGGGAGGTGACGGCACGGCATACCCGTGGCGGTTCTGGCTCGACGGCGAGCCGACCGTCTCGGTCTACCGGCCGGGAACGCTCAGGTCTCGATCGCCGTCGGTCGGCTGACCCCTGCCCCACCGACCGCTCCCCGTCTTGCGCCGCCCCCCAGCCGGACCCGCGACCCGCCCACCACTGCACAGGAGGACGCCCGTGACCTTCGTCGAGCTCAGCCACCCCATCCGCGCCGGCATGACGACCTATCCCGGCCTGCCCGGTCCGGTCATCGACAGCCATCTGACCTTCGAGGCGTCCCACGGCACCTACGCCCCGGGCACGGAATTCCAGATCGGGCGGATCGCCATGGTCGCCAACACCGGGACCTACCTCGACACGCCCGCGCACCGCTGGCGCGAGGGGCACGACCTGGCCGGGCTGGCCCTGCACCGGTGTGCCGACCTCGACGCGGTGGTCGTCGACCTCCGAGAGACGGGACACGAGATCGGCCCCGCGCAGCTCCCGCGAGCCGACGCCGTGCGCGGGCGGGCCGTGCTGCTGTGGACCGGCTGGGATCGGCACTGGGGGGCCGCGGCATACGGCGACCCGGACCACCCGCATCTCACCGAGACCGGTGCGCGCGCGCTCGCCGATGCCGATGTCCTGCTCCTGGGCATCGACTCGGTCAACGTCGACGACACACGCACGGGCCACCGGCCGGCCCACTCGGTGCTGCTCGCCGCGGGCATCCCCGTGGTCGAGCACCTCACCGGCCTCGCGCAACTGCCGGCCACCGGGGCACGGTTCACCGCCGCCCCGCCTCTGGTCGAGGGGTTGGCGACCTTCCCGGTCCGGGCCTATGCCGTGTTGCCCTGACCGGCCGACTGCCCTGTGACTTCGCGGTGGAGGGGCTACCCTGCCCGTCGTGAACCCGATGCGAGGTCTGGCCGTGCGCCTCGGTCGTCAGCCCTGGCTGCCCCGCCTCGCCCCGCTCGTCGTCGGTGGCGACCGGTTGCTCCTGCGGCTCAGTGGCGGTCGCGTCGCGCTCATGTCGAGCAGCGGTCTGCCCGCCCTCTCGCTCACTGTCCGCGGTCGTACGAGCGGGGCCGAGCGGACCGTCCCGCTGCTCGGCATCCCCCACGAGGGCACCTGGTTGGTCGCCGCCTCCAACTGGGGTGGGACGAGCGCCCCCGAGTGGGCACGAAACCTGCGCGCCGCCGGTCGGGCGGTGGTCACCGTGCGCGGGAGCGACGTCCCGGTCGTGGCCCGCGAGGCGGCCGGTCCCGAACGCGCTCAGCTATGGCAGGTGCTCCTGCGCGTGTGGCCCAATTTCGAGGTGTATGCCGCGCGCACCGACCGTGAGATCCCCGTCTTCGTGCTCGTCCCCGACGGTCCGCGCACTCGACACCGCCGAGCCCGGTCCGCTCGCCGGGGCGGGGCCGCGGCGCGGTCGAGCGCAGCGCCACTGCCGGGGGGCACGGCCGAGGACTGACCCGAACCGAGCGGTCCTGGCCCGGTGCGCGAGGCGCGCGTATGCCGCCGGGTGATACCCGGTCGCGAGGGGCGGACGGCATACGGCAGGCTTGTCCGTCGGGTGACGGCGGGCGCGGCCCGCCCCCACACGAAGGGAACGTTCGATCGTGACCGACATCCTCGACGAGCTCCAGTGGCGCGGCTCGGTGGCCCTCACCACCGACGAGACCGCGCTGCGTGAGGCACTCGCGAGCGGACCCGTCACGGTCTATTGCGGCTTCGACCCGACGGCCCCGTCGCTGCACTTCGGCAACCTCGTGCAGCTCGTCGTGCTTCGGCGCTTCCAACGGGCCGGCCACCGGGTGATCTGCCTGGTCGGCGGATCGACCGGGCTCGTCGGCGACCCACGCCCGACCTCCGAGCGGGTGCTCAAGACCAAGGAGGAGGCGGCGGCCAACGTCGCGCGGATCAAGGCCCTCGTGCTGCCGTTCCTCGACTTCGAGGGCACCGACGCTCGGTGCGCGCACGCAGCGATCCTCGTCGACAACCTCGACTGGACCGCCCCGATGTCGGCGTTGGACTTCCTGCGCGACATCGGCAAGCACTTCCGGGTCAACCAGATGATCCGCAAGGAGGCGGTCGCCCGGCGGCTGGAGAGCCAGGAGGGCATCTCCTACACGGAGTTCTCCTACCAGTTGCTTCAGGCCCTGGACTTCCTCGAGCTCTACCGCGCACACGGGTGCACGCTGCAGACCGGCGGTTCGGACCAGTGGGGCAACCTCACCGCCGGTGTCGACCTCATCCACAAGGTGGAAGGGGTGTCCGCGCACGCGCTCGCCACACCACTGCTCACCGACTCCTCGGGCGCGAAGTTCGGCAAGTCCGAAGGCAACGCCGTCTGGCTGTCGGCCGACTCGACGAGCCCCTACGCCTTCTACCAGTACTTCCTCAACGTCGAGGATGCCTCCGTGATCGAGCTGCTCAAGGTGCTCACCGACCTGGACCGGGGAGAGATCGACGAGCTCGAACGCCTCACCCAGGACGAGCCCTTCCGCCGCGCGGGGCAGCGCCGGCTCGCGGCCGAGGTGTGCACGCTCGTCCACGGACCCGCACAGACGGCCGCGGTGCAGGCCGCGAGTGAGGCGATCTTCGGCCGGGGGGACCTCGCGGCTCTCGACGAGGCGACGCTCGCGGATGCGACGGCCGAGCTCCCCGGAGGGCGGGTGCCGGTGGGCGCGAGCGTCGTCGATGCCCTCGTGGCCACCGGCCTGGTCGACTCGCGCAACGCGGCGCGGCGGGTGCTCGCCGAAGGAGGGGTCTCGGTGAACAACACCAAGGTCACCGACCCGGAACGGGTGCTCGGCGACGCCGACTTCCTCCACGGCAGGGTCGCGCTCGTCCGGCGTGGCCGCAAGGCCCAGGCCGCGGCGTTCCGCGAAGACTGAACCGCGCGCGAGCCCCGGATGCCGTTGTGGCGCAACGGCATACGGGGCTCGACCAGGGTGCGAATCGGTCCCGATTTGGTGGGCCGGTGGCCGTCGGGCTAATGTTCTGCT
>JAKPEG010000012.1 GCA_029552065.1 Actinomycetes bacterium | reverse complement strand
CACCATGCAGCCGCTCATGCCCGCCCCGCTCGCCGAGCCGGGCGAGATCACCATCCCCGCCCCTGGACGGCGCCAGCGCGGCGGGTACACCCGCGGCCTCGTGCGTCGCCTGCGAGGCCTCGCCCCATGAAATTCCAGCTCACCTCGCACGCGGTCGACCGCTTCTGCTCGCGCATCGCCCCCGGCTTGTCCTACGAGGACGGCTCGCGCGAGCTCGCGGCCCTGCTGCTGCGCGCGACCCGGTGCGGCCAGACCGAGCGGGGCCAGGCCGTCTACGCGCTCCCGCACGACCCGCCCGCCTACGCGGTCGTGAAGCTGCGCGGCAAGCGGCGCGACCCCGGCAGCCCCGGCGCCGTCGTCGTGACCGTCCTGACCGCCGAGCAGTGGCACGGCGAGCACGACGAGCTGCAGGACGTCGCCGAGGCCTACGAGGACCTCAAGGCCGCCGTCCCGGCCACCTGGAAGCCGCGCGAGCCGGTGCAGATCTCGGCCAAGCACACCCGCGCGATGGAAGCTCGCCGCCGACCTGCCGCACCTGACCGAGAACCAGCTCGACAGCCTGTGGGGCCGGGTCATGTCCGTCCTCGAGGCCGAGCGCCGCCGCGTCGAGCAGTACCGGGCTGAGATCTCCGGCGTGGACGACCTGGCCCGCACGCTCCGCGCGATCGGGGAGTCGCTGCGCCACGGCCAGCCCGACGGCGCGCTCTACCTGTTCGAGCAGTGGGTGAGCCGGCGCGAAAAAAGCGACATGGCTGCCGTCGCGGAGTGATCGATCTGGACGCGGCCGGGCACAGGTACTTCGAGGTGTGGATCCACGGCGCCGAGTTCATCCGGGGCCTGATCCGCTCGGACCGGATGTTCGACGCCCGGATCCGCTTCCTGACCGGGATCCGCTCGGTCGCGCCCTGCGTCGTCCTCAACCGGATCCGGGCCCGGCAGGTGCCCGAGGCGGAGGCGCGCGAGCTCTACCCGGCGGCGTTCACCGGGGACGCGCCAGCGCCACCCGGAGAGCCTGCTCCGTCTTCGGACCCGTGAGACCGTCGGCGGCGAGCCCTGCGGCAGCCTGGAACGCCTTGAGCGCCCGGGCCGTGCGCGGGCCCCATACCCCGTCGACCTCGCCCGGGGCGTACCCGAGCTCGACCAGCGCCTGCTGGATCGCCCGGATCGTGTCGAGCGGACGCCGGTCCTCGGGGCCCGCCGGCGCCGCGACCAGCTCGCCCCGCTTGGCCCGGACCCAATCGGCGAGGAAGTCCCCCGGGCAGAGCGTCGCCGCCGCCTCCCGGTGCGCAAGCAGGGTGCCGGGCCGGAGCTGCAGCCGGTACCTCTCGGCGAGGTAGCCGACGAGCCCGTCGAGCGCCGCGACGACCGCGTCGTCCGGCCGGGCCCGGGCCGTGGCCCGCGACGCGCCCTCGTTGGCGCTGACGTAGTGGCCCCCGATGCAGATCCCAACCCCGTGCGAGTTGTAGACGCCCCCGGTGTGCCAGGTCCGCATCGAGTCCGGCCAGATCCGGTACACGACGAGCTTGCCCGCGACGACCTCGGGGATCGCCGGGATCACGAACGTGTAGCCGACCCCGGGCCAGCCCTTCCCGCCGCCGACGACCTGCCCCTGGTCGTTCACCCG
>JAKPEG010000008.1 GCA_029552065.1 Actinomycetes bacterium | reverse complement strand
CGCGACCTTGGGCCCCATCGACCCCGCGGCAAACGACTGGCCGGCCAACCACGCAGGTGTGGCCGCAGCGATCCGGCGAGCGGACGGCATACCCCAATCTGCTTCGACTGCAGCGACATCGGTGGCCATGACGAAGGCGTCGGCTCCCAACTCGCGGGCCAGCACGGCCGAGGCGAGGTCCTTGTCGATGACGGCTTCGACGCCGCCCAGGACATTGGCCGAAGCAGCCTCGCGACCGAACATCGTCGGGATGCCGCCGCCGCCTGCGCAGACGACGACGCAGCCGGCGCGCAGCAGCAGATCGATGGGCCGGATCTCGAAGATCCGCAGCGGCCGTGGCGACGGCACGACCCGCCGCCAATGGGGACCATCGGGCTTGACCACCCAGCCGTGTTCTGCGGCCAATGCGCGGGCGCGAGCCTCGTCATAGACCGGTCCGACGAACTTGCTCGGGTCGGCGAAGGCGGGGTCGTCGGGGTCGACCTCGGTCATCGTCAGCAGGGTCGCGAGCGGGGCGTCCTCGGGCAGGACGTTGCCGAGTTCTTGCTCGATGAGGTAACCGATCATCCCCTCGGTCTGCGCGCCGAGGATGTCCAGGGGATAGGGCTCGACCCCGGCATAGGCCTGCGCTTGCAGCTCGAGCAGCCCGACCTGCGGGCCGTTGCCGTGGGTGATGACGAGCTCGTGCGAGCGGGCGATCGGGGCGGGGGCGAGGGCAGCAGTGCGGACATTGGCGCGCTGCACGGAGGCCGTCATCGGCTCGCCGCGACGCAGCAGGGCGTTGCCGCCGAGGGCGACGACGATCCGCATTCCGGGTTCCTCCTTGATCCCGGCTCCGAGCCTAAACCCGCCCGCCACGGCCGGTCTGGGACCCTCGTCCCACGGCGGCGGCGACCGGCCGGCATACCGTGGGGGCCGTGACCCCGCCCTCCACTCCTCGCCAGCCCACGACGCCGGGCCACGTGCTCGTCGCGTGCGACAAGTTCAAGGGTTCGCTCACCGTGACCGAGGTGGTCGCCGCGATCCGAGCCGGGGTCGCCGACGCCGCGCCCGGCATCGCCGTCGAGTCGGTGCTCGTTGCCGACGGCGGCGACGGCACGCTCGCAGCGGCCGAGTCGGTGGGTTTCCGGCACGTGCCGGTCACCGTCGCGGGTCCGACCGGCGAGCCGGTGCAGTCGGGGTATGCCGTGCGCGCCGGCACCGCGGTCGTGGAGATGGCCGACTGTTGCGGGATCGTCCACCTGCCCGGCGGTGTCAAGGCACCGTTGACGGCAACCTCGCGTGGGCTGGGGGAGATGCTCGCCGCGGCTCTGGACGCCCGGAGCGACGACGGCGAGCCACTGGTCCACGAG
>JAKPEG010000006.1 GCA_029552065.1 Actinomycetes bacterium | reverse complement strand
ACCGGCTCGCGGCCGGTGAGCTGGTTGCAGCCGCTGACCAGGCTGTTCACCGACAGGGGGTAGCTGTCGGGGGTGACGAAGGCTTTCTCGATGAGCACCGCGAGGACGCGCACCTCGAAGTCGTCGAGGTCGAAACCCGGGCTGGTTTCGGGCGCGTCGGCGGGGGGCGTTGTGTCGGTCATGGCGGGCTTCCGGTTGCGTGCGAGGTGTTCATGATAGCCGAGGCCCCGTGACAGGGCCGCGGCCGGCCGGCCTCAATGGGCGCCGTGGCACTTCTTGTACTTGCGGCCGCTGCCGCAGGGGCAGGGGTCGTTGCGACCGACCTTGGCCTCGTCGCGCCGGACGGGCTCGCGCAGGCTGCCCAGCGGGATCGGTGGCAGCCGCACCGGCGGGAGCTCGTGGAAGGCGGGCCACAGGGCGGCCTCGTGGGCGACGTCGTCGATCAGGCCGCGGCCGTCCTCCCGCAGCGAGGCGAGGCATTCGGCGGGGCTGCGGCGGATGTCGGCCTCGACGTCGGCGAGGGTGACGTAGCTGTCGTCCACCAGCCCGGCGGCGAACCACTCGCGGATCGTCGGCAGCAGCTCGGCGGCGCCGAGGTCGGCAAGACAGACCACCAGCAGGTCGAGGAGTTCGAGCTCGGCGCCGGCGTCGGGCTTGTCCTTCAGCAGCAGGGCCTCGCGGGCACCGAAGTCGGCGAGGAAGTCCACCACCGGCCCGCGGGAGGCGCGCCCGGCGAGGGTCGCGAGGGTGAGGGCCTCGAGGGCCGCGGCGCGGGCCCACAGGCTGGCGCCGTCGTCGTCGGCGAGGCGGGTGAGGGGGGCGATGCCGCCGTTGCAGCAGGAGGCCAGCGCGCGGCCGTAGCTGTCATGGACGAGCTGGCCGAAGACCTGGTCGACGCTGGCGGGGTCGAGGTGGCCGAGCTCGGCGAGGGGCTCGTAGGCGTCGATGTTGCGCCAGCTGGCGAGGAGCAGCATGGCGTAGAGGTGCAGCACGTAGCCGTCGGCCTTGGCTGGCGCGGGGTCGGCAGCGAGGGCTTCGAGCAGCGCGACGAGCGGGGGGGCGACCTCGGCCCGGTGGGCGTCGGCGAGGGCGAGGGCCTCGCGGGGCAGGGTCGGGGCGAGGTGTTCGAGCTGGGGGCGGAGGGTGGTCCAGAGGTCGGTCATGGTGTCGGGCGGGGTGCGGGTTCAGGTGGGCAGCAGCCGGGCCAGGTAGCGGCCGGTGTGGCTGGCCGGATTGGCGGCGAGGGTTTCGGGCGTGCCGGTGCCGACGACGGTGCCGCCGCCGTTGCCGCCTTCGGGGCCCATGTCGATCAGCCAGTCGGCGGTCTTGATGACGTCGAGGTTGTGCTCGATGACGACCACGGTGTTGCCGTGGTCGCGCAGGCGGTGCAGCACGCTGAGCAGCATCTCGATGTCGGCGAAGTGCAGGCCGGTGGTGGGCTCGTCGAGGATGTAGAGGGTGCGGCCGGTGTCGCGCTTGGAGAGCTCG
>JAKPEG010000239.1 GCA_029552065.1 Actinomycetes bacterium | reverse complement strand
GGAAAGGTGCACAGTCAAGCGGTTACTCCAGGGGAAGGAGGGGCAGGGGAAGGAGGGGAGGAGGGGTCAGGAGGAGGTGCGGCGGACGAAGGCGGCCAGGTCGGCGGACTGGGCGATCCGGGAGGGTTCGTGGACGTACATCATGTGCCCGGCCGGATAGTGCCGGTGCTCGATCCGGGTCCGCTGCTCGTCGGTGAGGCGCATCCGGGCGAAGACGTCCTCGGCGGCCGACGGCGGAGTGGCCCCGTCGTAGGTGCCGTAGGCGACGTGCACATGCAGGTGCGGGTTGGCCCGCATCGCCCGCTCGAGCCGGGAGGAGACGTCGATCGGCCGGCCCTCGAACTCCTTGAACGACCACGGGTTCACCCGGCTGGCGATCTGCTCGTAGTGCAGGTCGCTGGAGAAGCCCAGCTCGCCGCGCACGTAGTGGTTCATCGCGGCGGCATACGGTCCGACGATCGCGTCCATCGACGGGTCGGCGTCCATGCTCTCGGCGATCGGGTCACCCGCCGGCCCGGTGAACCGGGCATCGAGCCGCCCGACGGTGAGCCGACGGTCGCGCAGCAGCTCGCCGAAGTAGCGCCAGTGCTCGATCCGCAGCTCGGCCCGGTCGACGTAGTCTTCGCGCAGCCCGGACAGCCGCGCGATCGTGGCAACCGCTTCCGCCCGCTCCGCGGCGGTGAGCCGAGCGCCCCGGGACAGGGCCCACGGATAGTCGCGCGCGGCATACTCCTCGGCCTCGGCGAGCACCTCGTGCAGCGAGCGTCCGCCGTGCAGCCCGTGGTAGTGCGCGCAGGCCGCGTAGAACGGCAGGTATGCCGCGTGCGCCCGGTCGTTGCGCTGGTTCTCGAAGTCGACCGAGGACAGGTCGAGCACCGAGGAGATGAGCACGACCCCGTTGAGGTACATGCCGTAGCGGGTCTGCAGCTGGTCGGCGAGCGCCGCGGCACGGAGCGTGCCGTAGGACTCACCCAGGAGGAACTTCGGCGACATCCACCGGCCCTCGCGGGTCGTCCACAGCCGGATGACCTCGGCCATGCTGTCGAGGTCGCCCTGGTAACCGTGGTAGGCCCCGGGCTTGCCGCCGGCGACCGCGCGCGAATAGCCCGTGGACACCGGGTCGAGGAAGACCAGGTCGCTCGTCGCGAGCAGCGTCTCGGCGTTGTCGACGAGCGCATAGGGCGGCGCCGCGAGCGACCCGACGTCGCCCATGACCACCCGCCGAGGCCCGAGCAGCCCGAGGTGCAACCACACCGAGGAGGATCCAGGTCCCCCGTTGAAGGCGAAGGTCACCGGCCGTGGGTTGGGTGCCCCCCGCGCGGGCGCCTTGCGGTCCTCGATCGTGTAGGCCGTGATCGACACCTCTGCCTTGGCGGTGTGCCCGGTGAACACCCCGTCCTCGTAGACCTCCTCGCGCAGGACGATCCGGCCGGTCGTCGCGGCATAGCGCAGCGTCGTCCCGCCCGCCTTCACGGTATGCCGGGTGGTCACCAGGTCATCGGTCGGCTCGGGTCGGGGCGCCGAGTCGGAGGCTGCGGGAGAGTCGCCGGCGCCGCCCGAGCGGCCGGAGCCGCCGGAGCCGGACGTGGACGTGCCCGCTGAGGAGCTGTCGGGGGCCGGGCCGGAGGATGCGGATGCCGTGGGGCGGTGGTCGTCGGTGAGGTCGCTCACGGACCACATTCAAGCGCACCGCGGCCGGTGCGGTCGCCGTCCCGGGTGCCGCGCCGGGTGGGTGGGGGCCGGTCTCGGGAGGGCTAGGCTGGCCCGCATGTCCGCGGACGTGTCGCCGAGCGAACCGCCGACCCTCGGCCCGGGTCGCGGGCTTCCTGTCGTGTCGGGATCCTCGGCGAGCCGCTGCCGGATCATCGGCGTGGCGATCCCGATCCCCGACCCGCATGGCCCCCTCCTGCAGAGCAAACGGGCCGAGTTCAACGACCCCCTCGCCCACGCGATCCCCGCCCACGTGACGCTCCTGGGGCCGACCGAGGTCACCGACGAGGGCCTGCCCGGGCTGGTCTCGCATCTCGCCGACGTGGCGTCGGTGAGCGAGCCGTTCGACGTCGTCCTGCGGGGCACCGGCACCTTCCGGCCGGTGTCGGACGTCGTCTTCGTCCAGGTGGCCCGGGGGATCTCCGGCTGCGAGCGACTCGAACAGAGGATCCGCAGCGGCCGCTACGGCGGCGAGCTCGCGTTCCCCTACCACCCGCACGTGACGGTCGCCCACGACGTCGCCGACGAGGACCTCGACCGGGCTTTCGAGGACCTCGCCGACTTCCAGGTGGCCTTTCCCGTCGACGCCTTCTGGCTCTACGAACAGGACATCGACGGGGCATGGACCCCGGTTCGGTCGTTCCGACTCGCGGGCACACGCTGAGGTCGGCGTGGGTGCCCTGAAGGAGCGGTTGGAGGGGATCTGGCGCCGGCTCCAGGGGACTCGTCCGCTGCGGGCCTGGACACGCTTCGGCGCGGCGCGGGGCAATCTGCTCGCGGCCGGGATCGCCTACTTCGCCTTCTTCTCCCTCTTCCCGGCCCTCGCCCTGGCCGCGGTGGTCTTCGGCTTCGTCCTGCGTGGGCGCCCCGACCTGCTCACGGGCGTGGGCAACGCCCTCAACTCGGCCCTTCCGGGCTATGTCCGCACCCCCGACAACCCCGACGGGATCCTCGAGTTGGCCGCTCCGGCGGCGGCCACCTTGAGCATCACCGGGGTGATCGCGACGGTCACCCTCGTGCTCGGCGGGCTCGGCTGGATCGGTTCGTTGCGCGAGGGGATCCGCGCGGTCATGGGGGTTCCGGGACAACCGGGCAACGCGGTGCTCGCCAAACTGCGGGACCTGGCCGTCTTCCTCCTGCTCGGGGTCCTGGTGCTCCTGGCGGCGGTGCTCAGCTCGGGCGTCGGGGGCGCTGCGAGCTGGATGGCGGGACGGATGGGTCTGGGCGACGCGGCTTGGCCGGTCGCGGTCGCGGGCGTGCTCGCCTCCTTCGCCGTCGACACCACCGTCATGGTCCTGCTCCTGCGCGTGCTCGCGGGCGTGCCCCTGCCGTGGCGGGACCTGCGCGACAGCGCGTTGTTGGGCGGGGGCCTGATGACCCTCACCAAGCTCGTGGGCGGACAACTCATCGCCCGTGCGACGGCCAGCCCGCTGTTCGGCTCGATCGTCGTCGTCGTCGGGCTGCTCTTCTGGCTCGATCTCATGGCCCGGATCATCCTGCTCACCGCCGCGTGGGCGGCCAACGACCTCGTCGACGCCCATCCCGGAGCCGGTATGCCGCCCGGTCACGAAAGCGTCGACCCCACAGCCCCTGCCGACCCCGCCGACCCTGGTCACCATGACCGGCCACCGCTCGCGGCGGGCCGGATCGACCCCGCCGATCCGCGGGCGCGGGCTGCGCACGGCATACCCGATCTGTCCGCTGTCCCAGCCCGGGAACGCGACCGGGTGACTCTCGCGGCCGGCGCCGTCCTCGGGGCGACCGCGGCGTCGGCGGGATCGGCGGTGCGCCGGACATTCGGGCGACTGCGGGGGCGCCGCTAGGGCCGGTCAGCGCTGGTAGGCGCCGCGGTGCCGGCTGCGGGAGACCGCGCGGGCCACGAGGAGGATCCCCACGAGGAGCAGCGCCACGAGTGCAAGCAGCCCCCAGCGGGCTGCATCCGGCAGAGCCGACCACCAGGCCCCGATGACGTGCTCCACGGGGGTCGCAG
Source organism: Actinomycetes bacterium (assembly GCA_029552065.1). Classification (GTDB taxonomy): domain Bacteria; phylum Actinomycetota; class Actinomycetes; order Actinomycetales; family Dermatophilaceae; genus Phosphoribacter. Next base: position 10,920 of record JAKPEG010000239.1, on the reverse strand, counting down.
TGGGTGCCGCCGCCGGGTCGGTCGAGCCGGTGCGGGTCTGCACGACGAGGGTGGTCTCGGGCGCGCTCGACGTGGCCGCGGCGATCGGCCCGGGTCCCAGTTCGGGCGGTCGCTGGGCGGTGCCGGGTGCGACGAGCGTGCCGACGGCGCGGGCCTTTCCAGCGTAGGCGAAACCCCAGTCGAAGAGGGCGGGGGTGTTGTGGGCCTGCGGCTCGGGACTGCCCAATTCGGCGATGACGAGGCGCCGGCCGCCCCGCTCGGCCGCCTCGATGTAGGTGTTGCGCGCCTTGCTCGTGTAGCCGTTCTTCACGCCGATGATCCCGGGATAGCTGCGCAGCAGGGCGTTGTGGTTGGCGATCTGGAAGGGCGGACCCTGCGTGGGGGTGCGGGGGCCGGTCGTGCCCGTCGGCGTGACGAGCCCGGCCGGGAAGGTCGCCGACGGCAGCACCGCGCGGCGACGGTAGTCGGGCAGTTGCATGACCGCCCGACCGAACAGGGCCAGGTCGTAGGCGCTCGAATGCTGCCCGTCGGCATCCAAGCCGGAGGGGTCCAGGGCCACGGTGTCGAAGGCACCGAGTCGCTGCGCGGTGAGGTTCATCTCGGCCAGGAGCGCGGCGCGGCCACCGTAGGCCCGCGCGAGTGCATATGCCGCGTCGTTGGCACTGAGCAGGATGAGCGCGTTGAACAGGTCGTCGACGGTGTAGCGACCCCCCACGACGATGCCGACCCGGGTGCCTTCGGCCTTTGTGTCCTCCGGTGCCCCGACGACCGCGGTCCCCGGCGCGAGGGCGGGGATGAGGACGAGAGCGGCGAGGGTCTTGAGCGTGCTCGCGGGCAACAGCCAGGCGTGCGCCTCCTTGGCGGCGAGGATCTCGCCGGTGTCGAGGTCGGCCAGGACGTATGCCGCGAACGGCATGTCCGGTGGGGCCGGGATGCCGGGGGGCAGGTCCGTGACCACGCCGGCCTCGGCCAGGCGCGGGCCGCCGACGACGTGCTCCGGGGCGACCCGTGGTGCCACCTGTGGCGTGACCGGCGGCGGGAGGCACAGCGTGCGTGTGCTCCCGCCCTGCGGCAGGGGGGTGGCCCCGGGCTCGGCGTGTCCGGCGGCGTTCGGGACCGCAGGGGTGGCTAGCCGGGTGAGGACCTGGCCGGGCGCGCACGTGGGGCTCGTCGGGGTCGGAGTCGGTCCCCCGGTGGCACCGCCGGCCGGGGTGGCGCTCCAGCCGCCCAGCGCGAGCAGCAGGGCGGCGACGAGCACGGCATAGCGGGTGCGTCGGACGGTCGGTGCTCTCATGGCGGCTGTGAGCCTACGCGACCGGCCGGTATGCCGCGTGGGCGGCATACCGGCCGGTCGGAGCGCAGGGGTGTGGCGGCGTCGGTGCCCCGTCAGCGGCCCTGGGCGAGCGCCTCGCGCAGGTCGCGGTTGAGGGTGTTGATGACGTCGAGCGGGATCTCCTTGGGGCACGAGGCCGAGCAGGCCCCGGTGTTCGTGCAACCGCCGAAGCCCTCGTGGTCGTGCTGGGCCACCATGTTGACGACGCGGGCATAACGCTCGGGCTGGCCCTGGGGAAGCTCGCCCAGGTGGGTGACCTTGGCGCCCATGAAGAGCATCGCCGAGGCGTTGGGGCAGGCCGCGACGCATGCCCCGCAGCCGATGCAGGCAGCCGCCTGGAAGGCCCGGTCGGCCTTGGGCTTGGGCACCGGCACCGAGTGGGCCTCGGGGGCCGCCCCGGTGTTGGCCGAGATGAAGCCGCCGGCCTGGATGATCCGGTCGAACGAGGAGCGGTCGACGACGAGGTCCTTGATGATCGGGAAGGCCTCGGCCCGCCACGGCTCGATGCTGATCGTGTCGCCGTCCTGGAACGAGCGCATGTGCAACTGGCAGGTCGTCGTGGTCACCGGGCCGTGGGCCTGCCCGCTGATCATGAGCCCGCACATGCCGCAGATGCCCTCGCGGCAGTCGCTGTCGAAGGCGATCGGCTCCTCGCCCTTGGTGATGAGTGACTCGTTGAGCACGTCGAGCATCTCGAGGAAGGACATGTCCTCGGAGACGTCGGCGAGCTGGTAGGTCATCATCCGACCCGGGGCGCTCGGCCCCGCCTGCCGCCAGATGTTGAGGGTGAGGTTCACTTGTAGCTCCGCTCCTTCAACGCGATGGCCTCGTAGACGAGGTCTTCCTTGTGCAGGATGGGTATGCCGGTGTCCCCGCCGTCGGGGGTGCCGCCGAACTCCCAGGCCGCGACGTAGCGGAAGTTCGCGTCGTCGCGCTTGGCCTCGCCGTCCTCGGTCTGGCTCTCGGCCCGGAAGTGGCCACCGCAGGACTCGCGCCGGTTGAGGGCGTCGATGCACATGAGTTCGCCGAGCTCGAGGAAGTCGGCGACCCGGCCGGCCTTCTCCAGGCTCTGGTTGAGCGTGTCGGCTGCGCCGAGCACGCGCACGTTGCGCCAGAACTCCGCCCGAAGGCCGCGGATGAGGTCGATGGCCTTGAGCAGGCCCTCCTCGGTCCGTTCCATCCCGCAGTATTCCCACATGATGTGGCCGAGCTCCTTGTGGAAGGAGTCGACCGTGCGCGCGCCGTCGATCTCGAGCAGGGTGCGCACGCGGGCCTCGACGGCCTGCTCGGCCTCGACGACCGCCGGGTGGTCGGCGGCCACGGCCGGGTAGGGGGCGTGGCTCAGGTAGTCGCGGATGGTGTTGGGCAGGACGAAGTAGCCGTCGGCGAGCCCCTGCATGAGCGCGCTCGCACCGAGCCGGTTGGCCCCGTGGTCGGAGAAGTTGGCCTCACCCGCGACGAACAGGCCCGGGATGTTGGACTGCAGGTCGTAGTCGACCCAGAGCCCGCCCATCGTGTAGTGCACGGCGGGGTAGATGCGCATCGGCATCTGGTAGGGGCTCTCGCCGGTGATCCGCTCGTACATGTCCAGGAGGTTGCCGTACTTCTCCGCGACCGTCTCGGCGCTCATCCGATTGAGGGCGTCCTTGAAGTCGAGGTAGACGCCACGGCGGAAGTCCCCGACGAGCGGGCCGACCCCGCGACCCTCGTCGCAGACGTTCTTGGCCTGGCGGCTGGCGATGTCCCGCGGGACGAGGTTGCCGAAGGAGGGGTAGATCCGCTCGAGGTAGTAGTCGCGGTCCTCCTCGGGGATGTCGTTGGGGTGCTTCTCGCAGTCCTCGCGGCGCTTGGGCACCCAGATCCGCCCGTCGTTGCGCAGCGACTCGCTCATCAGGGTGAGCTTGGACTGGTGGTCGCCGGACACCGGGATGCACGTGGGGTGGATCTGCGTGTAGCAGGGGTTGCCGAAGTAGGCGCCCTTGCGGTGCGCGCGCCAGGTCGCGGTGACGTTGGAGCCCATCGCATTGGTCGAGAGGAAGAAGACGTTGCCGTAGCCGCCGCTGGCGAGCACCACGACGTCGGCGATGTGCGTCTCGATCTCGCCGGTCACCAGGTCGCGGGCGATGATCCCCCGCGCGCGTCCGTCGACGAGGACGAGTTCGAGCATCTCGTGCCGGGTGTATGCCGTGACCGTCCCGGCCGCGACCTGCCGCTCGAGGGCCTGGTAGGCGCCGATGAGCAGTTGCTGGCCGGTCTGGCCGCGGGCGTAGAAGGTGCGTGACACCTGGACACCGCCGAAGGAGCGGTTGTCGAGCAGGCCGCCGTATTCGCGGGCGAAGGGCACACCCTGGGCGACGCACTGGTCGATGATGTCGGCGCTCACCTCGGCGAGGCGGTAGACGTTGGTCTCGCGGGCGCGGTAGTCCCCGCCCTTGACCGTGTCGTAGAAGAGCCGGTAGGTCGAGTCGCCGTCGGCCTTGTAGTTCTTCGCCGCGTTGATCCCGCCCTGGGCGGCGATCGAGTGGGCCCGCCGGGGGGAGTCCTGGTAGCAGAACGACTTCACCTGGTAGCCGGCCTCGCCGAGGGTGGCCGCCGCCGCCGCACCGGCCAGGCCGGTGCCGACGATGATCACCGACAGCTTGCGCCGGTTGGCCGGGTTGACGAGGTGGGCCTCGAACTTGCGGGTCGTCCACTTGTCCGCGATGGGTCCGGGCGGGGCCACCGTGTCGGCGATGGGGGCGCCGATCCGGAAGAGCCCGAAGGGCATCTCGTCGGTGCCGCCGGCGGTGGGAATGGTCTCCGACATGAGCTGTCCTCTCTCGCTCACTTCACCAGGCCGACGAGGATCGCCAGCGGCGGGATGACGAAGCCGATGACGACGACGCCGGCGACGACGTGCGCCGTGCCCTGCCAGATCCGCCGTGAGGCGGCCGTGTTGGCCCAGCCGAGGGTCTGCGCGCCGCTCCAGACTCCGTGGAAAAGGTGGAGGAAGAGCGCGGCCATGGCGAGCAGGTAGATGAGCACGAGCCACCACAACTGGAAGCTGGCGATGACCAGCTTGCCGGTGCTGTTGCCCAGCGACGCGGCCGAGAAGGCTCCGTTGAAGTTCACCTTGGCGATGGTGAACTCGACGAGGTGGAAGACGAGGAAGAGCAGGAGGAAGACCCCGCCCCAGCGCATCATCTTCGAGCGGACCGCGCCCTTGGCCGCCGTCTTCACGGCATACCGCTGCGGGCGGGCGCCGTTGGCGCGGCTCCACAGGGTGAACGCGGCATAGGCGTGGACGACGAGCGCGACGACGAGCAGCGCCCGGAAGAGCCAGAGGAATCCGGTGTGCGGCAGGATCGGCTCGAACATCGTCCGCAGGTGCTCGGCGTATTCGTCGAAGGCGGCAGGCCCGAAGAGGATCTTGAGGTTGCCGTACATGTGCATGAGGACGTAGAAGACGAAGAGGGCACCCGTGGTCGCCATGAGGATCTTCATGAACACCGTGGTGCGGCGCGCCTTCTGCTCGCCCTGGAGGAGAGTCTGCGTGGCCACGGGGTCCACCGTAGCGCCTGCTCCGGTCAGGGTGACCTGGCCCGTCCCACCGCCGGCGGTGAGATGGCTCTCTCCGGTATGCCGTGTGGTCGCCGTGAGTGCCCGCCCCCGGAGCGCCCCGGGCTGTAGCAGCCGTCACCGGTGACGGCTGCTACAGCCCAACAGGTGGAGGAGAACGGAGTTGTCCACAGCTTCGCCAAGGTCGGCCCCGCCATGGGCCTGGAGGCGGCACTGTGTGACTCGTGGATCCCCGACGCGATCGTCGCAGCAGCAGCTGGCGCGAGCGTGCCTGGGTGGCGCAGGCCTTGGCTGAGCCACAAGGTGGCGTTGTCCACCGGGTTCAGCTCGGGGAGTGCGGCATCACCGACGACCAGGTGCGCTCGATGGTGCGGGCCGGGCGCTGGGCACCGGCCGGACGGCACACCGTGCTCGTCGACGGTCCTGCGCTCAGCGGGACGGCACGGCTCTGGCAAGCCGTCTGGGAGAGCGGCTCGGGCGCCGCGCTACACGGTGCCGCCGCCCTCGCCGCTCACGGGCTCACCGGTCTCACGCTCGAGCGAATCGACGTGGTCGTTCCCCGGTCGACCACCCGGCGCCCGCGGCGACTGCCCGAGGACGTCCGGCTGCATCGGCCTCGTCGGTCGCCAGAGATCTTCCCCGTCGGTCTGCCGCGAGCGCGTCCCGAGCGTGCCCTGATCGCCGCGGCCCAGTGGGCGCGTTCGGATCGCGAGGCGGCCCTGATGGTGTGTCTGCCGCTGCAGCAGCGGCTGCTCGCCCCGGGCAGGATCGCGGCCGCATGGGCGGACACGGGGCGCGGACCGCGACGCAGGCTGTTGACCGACTTGATCCTCGACGTGTGCGACGGAGCCCGCTCGCTGGGTGAGTTGGACTTCGGGCGAATGACGCGAGCCGTGGGGCTCCCGCCGCCGAGCCGTCAAGTCGTGCGGAATGGCCTCGGCGGGCGGATCTACCTGGACGCCGCGTGGCAGCAGATCGGCCTGGTGGTCGAGATCGATGGCGGGCACCACATGCTGGCACTGCATCCGGTCGAGGACGCGCTCCGCCAGAACGAGGTCGTCCTCGGCGGCGAGGTGGTGCTGCGGATCCCGGTCGTCGGGCTGCGGCTGCGGCCGGAGGCATTCCTGGCCCAGGTCGCGCGGGCCTATCACATCCTGTCCACGCGGGCCGCCTAGCCGACGTCCAGGCTCACTTTCGGTCGCTGGGCTGTAGCAGCCGTCACCGGTGACGGCTGCTACAGCCCGAGGGTGCGCTTGGATGGGGCTTATGGACAGCGCCCACCGCACCGACAGCACGGACCCCTCGACGCCGGCGCACGACTCGCTGCCGGACTTCTGGGCGATCATCCCCGCGGGCGGAGCAGGCACCCGGTTGTGGCCGCTGTCGCGCAAGGGGGCGCCGAAATTCCTCCTCGACCTCACGGGGTCCGGGCGAACCCTGCTGCAGGCCACCTGGGACCGACTCACCCCGCTCGCCCAGGACCGGGTGGCCGTCGTCACGGGAGCCGCCCACGCGGCTGCGGTGGCCGGGCAACTGCCGGGGCTGGACGCGGCATACCTGCTCGCCGAGCCGAGCCCGCGTGACTCGATGCCGGCGATCGCGCTCGCCGCGGCGGTCATCGCCCGGCAGGACCCGGACGCGATCGTGGGCTCGTTCGCGGCCGACCATGTCATCGACGACGTCGCGGCCTTCCATGCGGCCGTCCGGGAGGCCGTCGTGGTGGCCCGCACCGGCTTGCTCGTCACCGTGGGCATCACCCCGACCGGTCCCTCGACCGCCTTCGGCTACGTCCGCGAGGGTATGCCGCTCGGCGCGATCGATGCGCCGTCGGCCCGGGCGGTCGTCGAGTTCGTCGAGAAGCCGGATGCGGCGACCGCAGCCGACTATCTTGCCACCGGTGAATACCGTTGGAACGCAGGGATGTTCGTCGTGCGCGCGCAGACCTTGCTCGACCTCGTCCGACGCTTCCAGCCGGCCATCGCCGAGGGTGCCGAGGCAATCGCCGCGGACCGCTCGCGACTGACGCAGGTGTGGCCGTCGCTCACGAAGATCGCCATCGACCACGCCGTGGCCGAGCCGGCGGCGGCCGCCGGGTTGGTCGCGACCGTGCCGGCGACCTTCGGGTGGGACGACGTGGGCGACTTCCACTCCCTCGCCGCACTGCTCGACGCCCGGGCCGGATCCGAGGGGATGCGGGTCCTCGGGTCGGCCGACGACGTGCTCGCCGTCGACGCGACCGGCCTGGTCGTCCCAGGCACCGGTCGACTCGTCGCCGTGATCGGCCTGCCCGACGTCGTCGTCGTCGACACCCCCGACGCCCTGCTCGTCGTGCCACGTGATCGGGCGCAGGAGGTCAAGGGCGTCGTCGACCGGCTCACCGAGCTCGGTCGCGACTCCCTGCGCTGAGGCGCCGGGGCCTCCCGGCCCGGGAATCCCCGGCATCTCGGGAAATCCCGATTTCCCCCGATCCCGAGAATCAGCCGAGGTCAGCAGAGGTCGCGGCGGCGGAAGCCCCAGACCCCGGCACCGACGAGCACCGCGGCCGTCGCGAGCAGCCAGAGCACCGGCGCGAGGGCGAAGGGTTCGATCGGCATCCGTGGGGCGTGCGTGAAGGGCGCCAGGTCGACGAGCCAACCCGGCAGGTTGAGCAGTTGCCCGAACTCGCCGACGAGCAGGAAGAAGCCCAACGCCCCCCAGCTCATGGAGGCGGCCCACCGCGGCGCGAGGCCGACCGCTGCGGCGGCGAGCCCGACGACGACCCAGATGGCGGGCACCCGGACGAGCGCCGCCGGCAGGATCCGGCCCAGCCCGCCCATCGACCCGCCCTTGTCCGCGAGCGCCATGAAGACCCCCAGGACGAGCGCGAGGACGAGCGTGCCGACCAGCGCGAGGAGCACCTGGCTGGCGGCATACCGGCCTCGGCGCACGGCGGTGGCGAGCACCTGCTCGCTGTGGCCGCTCACCTCCTCGGCGCGCCAACGAAGGATCGCGATGATCCCGTAGGCCGCGGCGATGATCGAGATGAAGCCGAGCTCGGTGGTGACGTATACGTCGACGAGCAGCCCCTGGCCACCGCCCATCTTGCGCAGGAGGTCGGCGATGGCGGGATCGGCGAGCAGGTCGCTCGCGCTCGCCGCGAGGTTGCCGACGACCATGCCGCCGACCGCCATGCCGATGGTCCACCCGAGCAGGCTGGTGCGGCCGAGCCGCCAGGCCAGGCCTTCCGGCGTGCCCAGGCTCGGGCCCGCGTGGGCGGCGCCCCGGCGGGCGGGGAGCATGCCGGCGCCGAGATCACGCCGCTGCAGGAGTGCGGTCGCGACGGCGAGGCAGACGACCAGGAGCGCGGCACCGAGGAGGATCACCCACGTGCGGTTGGCCCCGAAGGGGGATGCCTTGGTCGTCCAGCCCACGGGGGAGAGCCACCCGAGCCAGCCGGGTGCGCTCGCCGAGGTGTCGGCGATCGCGCGCACGAGGAAGGCGAGGCCGAGGGCACCCATCGCCCAACCGGCCGTTCCGCGTGTGGTGGAGGCGAGTTGGGCGGCGACGGCCGCGATCCCCACGAAGGACAGCCCGGTGGCCGCCCACCCCGCCGCGGCGGCGATCGAGCCCGTGCGGTCCATGCCGATCGCGGCATACCCGGCCGCGGTGAGCGCGCAGGTGAGCAGCACGACGACCGTGGACAGGAGGACGGCCGCGGCGAGCGGTGCCTGGCGCCCGACCACCCCACCTGCCACGAGTTCGAAGCGACCCTCCTCCTCCTCGGTGCGCGTGTGCCGGCGGACGAGGGCGTAGGCGAAGATCGCGAGCATGACCGCACCCATCATCGTCGTCTTCACGACGGCGAGGGCATCGGGAGAGGTGGGGTCGCTGATCGGCCCGTAGAGGGCGACGGCGGCCGGGCTGGCGAAGATCTGCTCGATCCCCGGGCCGAGCGAGGCGGTGGTCGGATAGAGCGCGAGGGTGGCTTTGGCGCTCCCGACCGCAAAGGCGACGAGGACGGCGACCGTCACGGGGATGGCGACCCGGTCGCGGCGCCAGGCAAGGCGCAACAGCTGCCCGGTCCCGGCGAGGCTGGCTCCGCTCATGCCGAGTAGCTCCGCAGGAAGAGTTCCTCGAGCGTGGGGGGCTGGCTCGTGAGCGAGAGTATGCCGTGCCGCCCCAACTCGGCGAGGGCCGCACCGACACGCTCGGTGTCCACCGACATGGTCACCCGGTCACCCTCGACCTGGACGTTGTTCGCGCCGACGATTGACGCCAATTCCGTTGCAGGGGGAGGGTTCTGCAGGCTGGCGGTGATCGTCGTCCGGGTGAGGTGGCGCAATTGCGCGAGGCTGCCCGACTCGACGGTGCGGCCCCTCTTGATGATGCTCACCCGGTCGCAGAGCGCCTCGACCTCGCTGAGGATGTGGCTGGAGAGCAGGATCGTGCGACCCTCGGCGCGGATGGTGTCGACGTAGTCGCGGAAGACCCGGTCCATGAGCGGGTCGAGCCCGGCGGTCGGCTCGTCGAGCAGGAGCAACTCGGCGTCGGAGGAGAGGGCGGCGACGAGGGCGACCTTCTGCCGGTTGCCCTTGGAATAGGTGCGTGCCTTCTTGGTCGGGTCGAGGTCGAAACGCGCCACGAGGTCGTCGCGTCGAGCGGTGCTGACGCCGCCACGCAGCCGGGAGAGCAGGTCGATGACCTCGCCGCCCGTGAGGTTGGGCCAGAGGGCGACGTCGCCGGGGACGTAGGCGATCCTTCGGTGCAGGCTCTCGACATCGGTCCACGGGTCACCACCGAGCAGCCGGGCGGTGCCGCCGTCGGCGCGCAGGAGGCCGAGCAGGACGCGGATCGTCGTCGACTTGCCGGCCCCGTTGGGTCCGAGGAAGCCGTGGATCTCACCCTGCTCGACGGTGAGGTCGAGGCCGTCGAGGGCGACGGTCGAGCCGAAGGACTTGCGCAATCCGGCGATCTCGATGGGAGCACTCATGAAGCCATCCTCACATATGTTCAGAAATCTGTGAATGTTATAGGGTCTGCGTCATGACGGCGGGAGAGGTCGCGGCAGACTCGGCTGCCGAGCGCGACGACCGCGCGGTGGCGGCTTTCGTCGAGCGCCTCGGCGGGGTGCTCGCCGCGGCCGGCCTGCCCGCCATGCCCTCGCGCGTGTTCGCCGTGCTCATGGCCGACGAGGACGGCCGGATGACCGCGGCCGAACTCGCCGAAGCGCTTGCGGTGAGCCCGGCGGCCATCTCGGGTGCCGTGCGCTACCTCCAGCAGGTGCGGATGTTGCGGCGCGAGCGGGAGCGCGGCTCCCGGAGGGATGTCTTCGTCGTCCTCGACGACGCATGGCACGACATGATGATCAGCCACGAACAGGCCTACCTGCCCATCCGTGACGCGATCGCCTCGGGTGTCGCCGGGGTCGGTGGGTCGGGGACGACCGCCGGGGCGAGGTTGGCGCTCTCCGTGGAGTTCCTCGAGTTCATCAGTGCCGAGATGGACCGGATCGCGACGAGGTGGGAGGCCCGCCGGGCCGGCTTGGCGGAGCTGACCGGCTGACGGGCTAACGCGGCAGACGCGGCTGACGCGGCTGACCGGCTGACGCGGCATACAGCAGCGGGTTGGGTTGCCACCAGCGTGGGGAGGGAGCCCGGGCGATCGGCGCCCTCGACGTCCTCGGATCTGCGGGCGTGACGTCCGTCCCATGCCGTGATCCAGACCACGACAGTAGGCTGGAGCGCATGGCCGACGCGCGCACCGAGTCCGATCTGCCCCTCAAGCCGCTCTACGCCGCCGACGACCTCGCGGGCTTCGATCCCGCGCAGGCGCTGGGCACGCCCGGCCGCTATCCCTTCACGCGCGGGGTCTACTCCTCGATGTACACCGGGCGGCCGTGGACGATGCGTCAGTATGCCGGCTTCGGCACGGCCAAGGAGTCCAACGAGCGCTACCACCAGCTCGTCGCGGCCGGCACTGGCGGGCTCTCGGTCGCCTTCGACCTGCCCACCCAGATGGGCTACGACTCGGACGAGCCGATCGCCTCTGGC
>JAKPEG010000236.1 GCA_029552065.1 Actinomycetes bacterium | reverse complement strand
CGGCGAGGCGGGCCTCCGGTCCGACGCCGAACCTGCGCTCGGTCCGGACCGGACCCACGGCGAAGGAACGCACCCTCCACCGGGCCACGCGTCCACGCTCGCCGGTGCGCACGAGCGCGCGGGCCGCCGCCCCGGCAAGCAGCGCCCCACGCGCGACCTGCCAGCCGACCGGCCCGAAGTGCTTGCGCAGGTAGCGCTCCTCCCCCGCGGCGAAATGGGCCTCCCGCCGGGCGGGGTCGGTGCTCGTGCCCCCGCCGCTGTGGGTCGCCTGCACCTGCTCCACGACGGTATGCCGCCACCCGAGCCGGCTCGCACGCCGCGCCCAGTCGGTCTCCTCGGCGTAGAGGAAGAAGCCGTCGTCGAAGCCACCGACCTGGTCGAGCGCCTCCGCACGCAGGAGCAGCACCGAACCGATCACGTAGTCGTTCCTGCGCCGCAGGCGGCCCAGACCGAGGGCGTCGAGCCAGTGACCCCAGGGGCTCGGGAAGGGCCAGCCGACCCGGGCGGGCCGCCCCGACTCGTCGACCTGCGCGGGGGCGACGCTCGCGAGCGACGGCTCGGACCCCAGCCGCGCGGACAGGACCGCAAGGTCGGCCGGCTCGACCTGGGCATCCGGGTTTAGCAGGAGCACGTCCGCGCCGGGTGCGAGCCGGTCCGCGAGGGCGAGGTTGACGGCGGCGGCGAAGCCGAGGTTGGCCCCCGGGTCGAGCAGCCGGACCCCGCGTACGCGGCATACCTCGCGCACCTGGGGGTGACTGGAGTTGTCGACGACGGTGACCGGGAGACCCGCGAGCGGCGCGAGGGCACGGTCGAGCAGACCCGGCGCGCCGAACGCGACGACGACGACCTCGACGGGGCGCCCCCCGACCGGCGATGCCGGCGGCGCGGTGGCCGCTCGGGCCTTCCCGGGGCCCGCCACGGCCGTCCGGTAGAGCGCGAGCTGGGCCTGCGCGACCGCTGTCCACGTGCACTCGGCGGCCCGCGCCAGACCCTGCTCGCGCGCGGCGGTCCACGCTCCCGGCTCGTCGACGATCCGGCACACGGCCGTGGCGAGCGCCGCAGGGTCGCCGGGGGGGACGAGCAGTCCCACGCCCGCGACGAGGTCGGGCAGGGCACCGGAGTCGCTCGCGACGACCGGTATGCCGCACGCCATCGCCTCGACCGCGACCCGCCCGAACTGCTCCACCCAGCCGCTCGTCGTGAGCGAGGGGACCGCGAGCACGTCCAGGCTCCGGTAGAAGTCCGGCAGCCGGTCCTGGTCGAGGCCTCCCACCAGCCGGACCCGGTCGGTGAGGCCGAGTCCGGCCACGCGAGCGGCGAGACCCTCGGCGAGGGGGCCGCCGCCCGCGATCCGCAGGTGGATCCGGGAGTCGGTTGCGGCGGCGCGGAGCAGGACGTCGAGCCCCTTGTGCGCGGCCAGCCGACCGGCATACCCGAGGAGCACCGGCCCACCGGGGGTGGGCGGCACCCGATGCGGGTCCGGCGCGAAGTGCTCGGCCGCGAAACCGAGCGGCACGACCGGGGCGCGACCGGCCAGACCCCGGCGGCGCAGCAGCCTCGCGGCCGCCGCGTTGCACGGATAGGCGCCGGCGGCGGCGCGCAGGGCGAGCCGCTGGAGCAGACCGAACGGCGGCGGGTAGCGCTTGTCGAGGTTCTGCGCGGAGTAGAGGACGTGGGGAGGGAGGCGGGTGGGACGCCCGCGGCCGTCCCATACCGCCCGCAGCCGGGCCAGCAGGAGGATCTGGGCGGTGGCGAGGGCGAACGGCTCCTCGTGCAGGTCGAGCAGATCCCAGTCCTCGCCCAATGCGGTCCACAACGGTCGCGGATCCCAGAGGAAGCGCGCCGGATGGCGGCCGACGGTGGCCGCCCCGGTGACCCACCCGTGTTCGTCGGGGCGCACGGCCAGGGGCACCGGCATACCGCCCTCGTCCCACACCCGCGCGGAGATCAACCGGACGTCGGCACCGAGCCGACGCAACTCGCGGTCCCGCTCACGCCAGGCCGCGACGACCGCGCTGTGGCTGACCCGCAGCACTCGCACGGCGCACCTCCCGGACGTCACCCTCCGGGCCGACAGCCTACGGCCCGGCGCGGCCGATTGACGTCGGGCTCGACGCGGGGTGCGATCATGGACCACTGGATCGAGGTCGGGGAGCTCGGCATGTCGTTGCTCGAGGTCGCCCGCGCCGTGCGCGCGGGCTGGCGCACGATGCTGCTCGCCGTCCTCGGCGCGCTCGCCGGGGCCGTCGTCCTCACCCTGCTCGCCACCCCGAGCTATGTCGCACATGCCCGCGTCTACCTCACCGTGAGCCACCCGGCCAACGAGACCACCGGAGACCCCGGTGGCCTCACCATCGTGCAGTCCGCGGACCTGGAGACCCTCGTCGACCAGTTGGACAGCCCGATCGTCCAGGAACCCCTGGCCCGGGCCACGGCGGCCCCCGCCGGGGCCACCTTCACCTCGACGGTGACGGTGCCCGAGACGCACGCGTGGATCGACATCGTCGGCACATCCAACGACCCTCAGGTCGCGGCGCAGGGGGCCAACGCCGTCGGGCCGGTCCTCGCCCGGGCGGCCGCACAGTTCGCCCCCCTGCTCTCCCAGCCTTCGACCGACATCACCTCGACGACGATCACCCCGGCGGTCCCACCCGCGACACCGAGCAGCCCCGAGCCGCGGCGCAATATCGTCCTCGGCCTGCTCTTCGGCCTGGCCGGGGGCACGGCGGTCATCCTGGCCCGCCGCAGCACCGACACCCGCGTGCACACGTCCGCCGACCTCAGCCCGGTGTCCTCGGTGCCGGTCCTCGCGACCGTCCCGGACGATCCGATCGCTGCCCGGGCGACCCTCGCCTTCGAGGCGAGCCCGCACGGGGTGTTCGCGGAGAGCATCCGCCGGCTGCGGACCAACCTCGTGTTCGTCGACGCGACGACGACCACCCACTCCTTCGTCCTCACCAGTCCCATGCCCGGCGAGGGCAAGACCACGACCATCGTCAACCTCGCCCGCGCCCTCGCCGAGACCGGTGCCCGCACCCTCGTCGTCGACGCCGACCTGCGCAACCCCTCGGTGGCCAAGGCGTTGGGGATCGAGGGCGGCGTCGGACTCACCACCCTCCTCGTCGGCCGGGCCTCGCTGCGGGACGCGATCCAGCCCTGGGGCGAGACCTCGCTCGACGTCCTGCCGGCCGGCGAGATCCCGCCCAACCCGACCGAGTTGCTGGGATCGGCCCGGATGGCCCAGCTCGTGACCCGGCTGTCGGCGGACTACGACTTCGTCCTGCTCGACAGCCCCCCGCTCGTGCCGGTCGTCGACGCCGTTCTCCTCCAGCGGCTCACCGGTGCGCTCGTCCTCGTCGTCGCGGCCGAGCGCACCCAACGCAAGGAGCTCACGGCAGCCTTGCACGCACTGCACACCGTGGGGGCCGAGCCGTCCGGGTTCGTCCTCAACTTCGTCCCGCCCGACGGCGTGGCCTACCGCTACGGCTACCCCTACGGGAGATCCCGCTCGGCCCGCAGCCAGGGCGGGCGCGCCCGCAGGCGGGTCGGTGCGGGGGCATGAGGTCCACTCGCGTCGGGCGGGCACATCCGTTCTCCCGTGCCGCGTTCGCACCTGTGCGATCATGGGTGACCTTGAGCACCGCCGATGTGGGGAGAGCATCCCGTGCAGTTGCGTGACGTCTTCGTCGTCCTGCGCGACGGGTGGCGCACGGTCGCCGCCTGCCTGCTGCTCGTCGTCGGCGCGACCGCGACGATGACGGTGCTCACCACCCCCTCGTATGCCGCGTACGCCCGGGTCTACCTCACGGCCACGCGGGCCGCCGACCAACTCCGCGGGGATCCGGGCGGGGTCACCCCACTGCGCACCTCGGACCTGAGGACCTTGGCCGACCAGCTCTACACCCCCATCGTCCAAGAGCCGTTGCGCGTGGCCACGGCCGCACCCGCGGGAGTCGGCTACGGGGTGTCGGTCTCGGTGCCGGAGACGAATGCCTGGCTCGACGTCAGCGCCACCTCGAGCGATCCGCGGGTGGCCGCGAACGCCGCCAACTCCGTGGGGCCGGTGCTCGCCAGGGTCGCCGCCCAGTTCGCGCCCCTGCTGGCCCAGCCCTCCGACAACGTCTCCTCGGTGACGATCACCCCCGCCACGGCACCCGGGGCACCGAGCAGTCCCGACGTGCGACGCAACCTGCTCGTCGGTCTGCTCGCCGGCCTCGCCGCCGGAGCCGGGCTCACCCTCGTGCGCCATGCCCTCGATACGAAGGTCCGCGGCGAAGGGGATCTCACCCTCGCCTCCGATCGTCCGGTCCTCGCCAAGGTGCCCAACGACCCGCGCGCCGCGAACGCGCCGCTCGCCTTCGAGGCCGAGCCACACGGCCGCCACGCCGAGAGCATCCGCCGGCTGCGGACCAACCTCATGTTCGTCGACGTCACGACGGGCAAGCACTCCTTCGTCCTCACCTCGGCGATGCCGGGCGAGGGCAAGACGACGACGATCATCAACCTCGCGCGGTCGCTGGCCGAGTCGGGCTCCCGCACGGTCATCGTCGACGGAGACCTACGCAATCCGTCGGTGGCCAAGACCCTCCAGATCGAGGGTGGGGTCGGCCTCACCACCGTGCTGCTCGGCCGGGCCACGCTCGCGGAGGCGATCCAGCCGTGGGGCGACACCGGTCTGTTCGTCCTGGCCGCCGGACAGATCCCGCCCAATCCCAGCGAGTTGCTGGGATCACGGCCGATGGCCGAGCTCATGGAGCACCTGTCCAGCCAGTTCGACTTCGTCCTCGTCGACAGCCCTCCGCTCGTGCCCGTCGTCGACGCCGTCCTGCTCCAGCGGCTCACCGGCGGTCTCGTTCTCGTCGTCGCCGCCGAACGCACCCGCAAGAAGGACCTCGCGACGGCGATCACCTCGCTACGGACCGTGGACGTCGAGCCCGCCGGCTTCGTCCTCAACTTCGTGCCCGCCCAGAGTGGCGACGTCTACCGCTACGGCTACTACCGCTACGACCGCACACGCGGGCCACGGGCCGACGATCGGCCGAGCGGGCGGCGGCGGACCCGCGGACCGGTGCCACCCGTCGAGCGCGCGGAGGACAGCCACGAGAGCCGTGGAGCGGGCTCTCGCGGACGTTAGCTCAGGGAAGTTCCTCGGGCACGAGCACCCCGGCCGAGACGAGTTCGCCGACGATGCGTTCCGCGTGCGGTGCCACCGCCGCCACCGGCATACCGAATGCCTCGGCCACCCCGGCGGCGAGCCGTTCGGCCGGAGCCGCCCGTGCGACATCCCAGACGACGGTCGCCACGGGGTCCAGGACGAGGATCGGGCCGTCGGGCAGCACGGCGAGATAGGCGACACCGTCGCGCTCGACGACCGCGATGTCGGGGCCGATCCGCCAACCCGGGTCGTCCGCCGGCGCGCGCACGCCGCTCACCGCCGCCTCCGCGTGCCGCGTCGGGCGGCGGCCAGGAGCTCGCCCGCCCCCAACCGCGCTCGGCGCCGCCATTCCGCGGCGACCTCGGCGCGCGTGGGGCGCCGGCCGAGCAGGATCGCGAGATGGTCGACGTTGACCCGGGGCGCGGCGAGCAGCAACGTGGCCTTCGCCCGCCACGTGGGCGCGGCCGCGACCCTGCCGCGCCACTCGGCCAGGCGGCCCTCCTCGCGCGAGACCGCCCGCCACAGGCGATAGCTCGCCCGTCCCCGGAAACCCTCGAGACCACCGGTCGCGGCCGCCCAGGCGACCTCCGCCTGCACGCCCGCGACGAGCTCGAGGATCTCGGCCCGGCGCGCCGACGTGGCCCGGTTCCACGCGTGGTCGACGTCGACCAGGGAGCGCCCCTCGGGCCCCGAGCGCGCCGCATGCAGGACGAGCACGAGGGCCTGCGCCGCCGGGCCCGGCTGCCATCCCGGTATGCCGCCGAAGCGCACCTCTTCGCGGTCGGCCCACAGCCGCTCGAAGGCCGCCGCGGGGTCGAGTTCCACACCGGGCACGAAGCGGTGCACGTCGAGATGGCCCCAGACGGGCGAGAAGAAGGTCGTCGAATGGCCGAAGGGCGACCCGGTCTCGAACCGGTCGAGGGCCGTCGCGCCGTGCGCGGTGAGGGCGTCGAGGACGAGCGTGAGCTGGGTGGGCCGGACGAGGATGTCGACGTCCGAGGAGGCTCGGCCGTCGAATCCCACGGTGGGGTCCATCCGCGGACCCTTGAGGACGAGGACGTCGGCACCGATGAGCTCGGCCAGCCGGCAGGTCGCCGCGTGCGCGAGCTCGACCCGCACGGACGGCGGGAGGTTCGGCGCGATCGACCCGGTGGACACGGGACGAGCCTAGGGGCGGGGGCCTCAGCTGGCCGGCAGGCGTCCTCGCACGAGGACACCGGCGCCGACGAGGTCGGCCAGCGCCTGGTCGACGAGTGCGCCGGCCCGGGGATGCGGGCCGTGCTCGGCCTCGAGCAGCCGGACGAGCTCCGGGACGCTGCGGCCCCGGTCGAGAGCCAGCCACAGGGTGGCGCCGATCCCGGACAGGCGCACCGGGACCGCGCCCACGAGGACGAGCACCTCGTCGGCGGTCCCGATCGCATCGAGGTAGCTGCCGCGCCAGATCGCCGGCCCGTCGGGGTCGACGGCGGCCGCGGGCACGAACGAGTCCGGTGCCACTCCCAATGCCTGCCATTCGGCTCCGGCGTCGCGCCGGTCCGCCCCCAGGGCGTCGGCCGTCGAGCCGCTGCGTGCCATGAGGTCGTCGACGAAATGCGCGGCGGCAGCGAAGTCGGAATAACGCAGCCGGAACAGCCCGCCCGTGCGGTCGAGCATGCGGGCGGTGACCGCGAGCGGCTGCTCGAGAGCGACCAGGCCGGAGGACTCGGCGACGAGATCGAGCACGGCATCGAGCACGCCCACGCGTTCGAGCCGGGATCGATGGACGTCCGGCGCCTCGGGCGGGACCCGGACGAGACGCACGATCCGGTGGAGGGTGAGCGCCGCCGGAGGCCGGGCGAGCCCGAGGTCGTCGGGTCCGAGGCTCCCCTTCACGGGGGCGTCGGTCCGGACGGACAACGGCTTGGGATAGGACCGCACGACACCGGCAGGGGTCACGCCGACCGTCTCGTCGGTGACATAGCCGTAGCCGTGGGTCGCCAGGTGCCGCACGGCGGTCGTCTTCCCGGTGCCCGAGGGTGCCACGAGCGCGCACACGCGGCCGTCGGGGGTGCTCACCGCACCGGCGTGCCACATGAGCAGGCGCCCGGTCGCCGCCCCGATCGCCGCGAGCGTCACGTGGGTCTGCGCGGCATACCGGTATGCCGCAGCGTCGACCTCGGGGTCGAGCGCGACCTCGACCGGGTCGTCGGCGAGCAAGGTCCCCGAGGGCGCGGCATCCGCGTGGTCGAGGCAGCGTGCCCAGTCGACGGTGAGCGCGGGCAACCAGGCAGCCGGGGCACGCAGGACGAGCCGCCGGCCGAGCACGCGCAGCCGCAGTGCGGACGCCTCCGCCTCGTCGGTCACGCGGAGAACCCCGGTGTCACACCCCGGGCGGGCAGTGCGGCGGGGTCGCGCCGATCGTCACGGACTCGACATAGAGGGGAGTGCAGGTCGTCGGGTTGATGATGACCCACTAGATGACGGTGTTGAGCCCGTTCTCGCTGTCCCGGTATTCCCCGCCGGTGACCACCCCGTTGAGGGTCGCTCCGTCCGCGACGCAGACGTAGGGCGGCGTCGCGTTGGCGTTGCCGGACTGGGTGCCCGAATAGTAGGTCGTGGGATTGGCCGGAGCGGTGAAGGCCGGGTCGAGCGCCTTGATCGCCGTCATCGTGGCGGCCGTCCGGGGATCGCACGTCGAACACGCGCACGTGCTGCTGGACACCGGGCCCGCGTTGTAGGGGGTGATGTGCATGTAGTCCGGGGCGACCGTCCCGTTGATGGTGAAGGAATAGAAGAAGACCATCATGCAGCCGTTGTAGGGCGCGTTGCCCCCGAGGCCGTTCGTGTATTGGAAGAGGTACTTGTAGGCCTTCTCGTTGAGCGGGTCCGAGTTTCCCGGGCTCTTGCACGCGATCCCCTGGTAGGTCACGCAGATCTTCGAGCAACTGGCGGCCATCGCCGCCGGCGCCACGGCGACCGCGGGGATCGCCCATGCGGCCCCCGCGACGACGCTGCGGCGGCTGATCCCCGGCCGACCGTCACTCCGCGTGGTGGTCATACTCCACTCCTCGCTGCAGTTCTCACCTAGGGAAAAGAGGCCCCCGCCCCACCTACGACTCGGCGAGGCTATCATCCGGCCGTGACTCCGCGGGGCCGGTCCGAGGGAAAGCGCTGGGCAACCCACCCGTTCCGGAAGGCACGAATCGCCCCGAATCCAGCCGAATCGGGCGGGCCCACCGAGGAGGTCCTCGTGCGTCGCCACACCCCCGCCCCGAATGGCCCGCACCCGCCCGACGAGGGGGGACGGGGCCGCGTGCTCGCGATCTGCAGCGGCAACATCTGCCGCTCCCCCGCCGCCGAACTGCTCCTGCGGGACCGGCTCGGGCAACTCGCGGTGAGCAGCGCCGGCACGATCGGCGTCGTCGGCCACCCCGTCGAGCCCGCGATGGCGCGGCTGCTGCTCGCCGACGGCCTGCCACCCGAGCCGATCGCCGCCTTCGCCGCGCGACGGCTCTCCGAGGCCGAGGTGGCGTCCGCCGACCTCGTCCTCGGGATGGCCGCCGAACATCGCAGCGCCGCCGTCCAGGCCCATCCGCAGGCGTTGCGCCGCAGCTTCACCCTCGTCGAGTTCTCGGCGCTCGTCGCGGCGCTGCCCACCTCCGTGACGGCCGCGCTGACGGCCGCGCTGACGGCCACGGCATACCCCTCGGGACGCGCGCGGTTGCAGGCGCTGGTGACGGCGGCCGACGACCTACGCCGCTCGCGGCGGGTGCCACTGCCCGCCGACCTCGACGTCGCCGACCCCTACGGACGCGGTGAGGCGGCATACCGCCAGGCGTATGCCGCGATCCGCGCCGCGCTCGGACCGGTCGTCAGCGCGCTGCGGGAGGACTGACCGGCCCGTCCGCCCAGCGCAGCCGCACGGCGGCGGTGAGACCGGCGGTGGTGCCGGCGGTCGCGACGACGGTGCGGGCGAGGGTGCCGGCGACCCGTCGTGCGCGCGGCCGTGGCGCGAGCGCACCGTCCCCGGCGCTGCGGGCGGCGGCCCGCAGGCCCCCGAGCAGATCCTCGCGGAGGGTCGCGGCGAGGTAGCGACGGGTGACCGCAGCGCGCAGTCCCTGGGTCCGGCCGAGCAGGACGACGTGATT
>JAKPEG010000214.1 GCA_029552065.1 Actinomycetes bacterium | reverse complement strand
CAGGTCAAGGCTGCCGAAGGAGGACTGCCAGGTGTGCAGCTCGGTCAGCCCCCGACGCAGATGTCCGAAGCTGTGCCGGGGCCGGCCGTCGAGCCGCTCGAGGTCCCCCCAGGCGCGACGCTCCAGCAGCCGGGCGCCGATCGGGGCAGCGGCCGGCAACCGGCTGGACCGCAGCCGTCGCCGCGCCTGCTCCGCGTCACCGACTGCGGTCAGGGCCCGGGCGGCCGAGAGCCCGACGAGCGAGGCATCGACGAACAGACGATGTTCACGCAGGCGAGGGACCAAGAGGTCGGCCGCCTCGACCACCCCGGGCGACGTCCGCCCCGAGGCCACCTCCGCCATGACGGCGACGGCGTCTGCGCGGAGCGCCCAGGCCTCGCTGCCCCGGGCCCGGAACCGCCGGGCTGCGTGCCGGGCCACCCGCCGGGCCAGACCCGGGTCGACGGTCAGCAGCGTCCGGGCGCGAACCAGCTCGGCCTCCCCCTGGAACTGCACGAGCCGACGGCTGGCGTAGGACCGGGCGGCCAGCCCGAGAGCGGCCACGCCCTGCTCGGCCAGCCCCGCGGCGATGAGCACCTCGGCGCGGTCCTGGTCCCCTACCGCCTGGGACACCACCGACAGCGGGGCGAGCACCTCGGCGGCGTCCTCCATGTCCCGCAGCGCCCCGATGAGGTCGCCGCGCAGCAGCAGCGCATACCCGTGGTTGTGGGTCGCCTTCGCCCGAAGGACCGGCTCCTCGACGGCGGAGAGGACCTCCCGCGCCGTCGCGAAGTCCGACTCGGCGAGCGCGACGTCCCCACGCTGGAGATGGACGTTGCCCCGGTTGATCCGCAACCGCCCCTCGAGCACGGGGTCGTCGTCGAGCTGCCCGATGGCGGTGGTGAGGTCGCGGATGGCCATGCGGGTGTCCCCGCGCCGCATTGCGAGCAGCCCACGCTGCGAGGTCACCACCCCCTTGGTCCGCCGGCTCACCTCCGGCCGCGCGAGCGCCTGCTCGCACAGCGCGAGGGCCTCCTGCGGCCGCCCGAGCTCGGCCTCGACATACGCGAGGGAGCCCTCGATGCGCGCGAGGAGGTCCGGCTCGTCGCCGGCCCGCTCGGCGGCCCGGGTGAGCAGCCGGCGAGCGGCGGTATGGCGGCCCGCGTTGCTGGCCTCGAGACCGCGCTGATGGAGGGT
>JAKPEG010000211.1 GCA_029552065.1 Actinomycetes bacterium | reverse complement strand
CTCGGCGTGCCCAAGGACGCCGACGAGGCGACCATCAAGAAGACCTACCGCAAGCTCGCCCGCAAGCTGCACCCCGACCAGAACGGCGGCGACGCCAAGGCCGAGGAGCGCTTCAAGGAGATCGGCGAGGCCTATGCCGTGCTGTCCGATCCCGAGCAGCGCCAGCAATACGACCAGATCCGGGCGATGACCGCAGGCGGGGCTCGCTTCACCTCGGGTGGTCCCGGCGGGGCCGGTGGCTTCGAGGACATCTTCTCGGGCATGTTCGGCAACGGCGGCCCGGGCGGCAACGTCCGGTTCACCACCCGCGGTGGCCCCGGCGGGGCCGCCGGCGGACCCGATCTGCAGGACTTGCTCGGCGGCCTCTTCGGGGGTGGCGGTGGAGGGTATGCCGGTCAGTACGGCGGCGATCCCTACGCCGACCCGTATGGCGGCTTCGGCGCGTCACGGGGGCCGCGCAAGGGCGGCGACCTGCAGGCCTCGACCACCCTGGGCTTCCGCCAGGCGGTGACGGGCGAGACCGTCACCCTCACGACGGCCGACGGCGGACACATCACGACCAAGATCCCCGCGGGGGTCAAGGACGGGCAGAAGATCCGGCTGCGCGGCAAGGGTCAGCCCGGCCCCGCAGGCGGCGAGCCCGGCGATCTCATCCTCACGGTGACCGTCGCTGCCCACCCGGTCTTCGGCCGCGACGGCGACAACCTCACCGTCGACCTGCCGGTGACCTTCGCCGAGGCTGCGCTCGGTGCGACCGTCTCGGTGCCGACGCTCACCGGCGACCGGGTCCGGGTCAAGGTCGGCGCGGGCACGCCCAGTGGGCGGGTCCTGCGGATCAAGGGTCGGGGCGTGCCCACGAAGTCGGGCGCCGGCGACCTGCTCGCCAAGGTGCAGATCGTGGTCCCGCAACGACTCACCGACGAGGGCAAGGCCGCGGTGGAGACCCTCGCCGCGATGGACGACGGGCACGACCCGCGGGCCGAGCTGTTCGCCAAGGCCCAACGGTGAGGTCCCCGGGTCCGACGGACGGGGGGGTCACGACGCCAGGGCGCCAGACGGCATACGCCCCGGCGGACGACACCCCCGTCTTCGTCATCTCGGTCGCGGCGCAGCTTGCCGGTATGCACGCGCAGACGCTGCGGCAATACGACCGGCTCGGCCTTGTGAGCCCCCAGCGCACGCGGGGCGGCGGTCGACGCTATTCCGCTCGCGACGTCGCGCAGCTGCGCGCGGTGCAACGGCTCTCCCAGGAGGAGGGCGTGAGCCTGGCCGGCATCCAGCGGATCCTGGAGCTGGAGAACCACGTGGCTGCCCTGCGCTCGCGGGTGGCCGAACTCGTCGTCGAGCTGGACGCCGCGAGAATGGCGTCCGGGCACCGGATCTTCGCGGCCGGGCCGGCCGGCGACATCGTCGCGATGCGTCCCGGCCAGCGCCCGGCGCGTCCGCTCGGGCCGACCCAGGCGCTCGCCCTCTGGAAGCCGCGCGCCCGCTGAGAACCATGCGGGGCCAGGCTCGGACTCACGCAAGGTAAGGCAAGCCTGACCCAGTGCTGTGATACCGGCCACGAGGGACCTAGGCTCGTCCTCGTGACGACCGACGAGGTGCCTGCCCAGGTCGGCGAGCGCACGCTCACCCGATGGCTGGCGACATGGGGTGGCGTCGTCGCCTGGGTCGGTGCCGTGCTGCCCACGGCGATGAGCCATCACCGCCAGGAGGTTCCCCTCGCCTGGTGGCCGCTCGCGCTCGTCACCCTCGCGTGTTTCGTCGGCGTTTCCGCCGGGTGGGTTCGGCGTCACGGCCTGGCCGTGACTGTGCTCGGGGTTGCTGCGGCGCTCGCCGTCACGGCGCTCTGGGGAACCGACCAGACGAGCCCGGTGATGCTCGTCCTCATGGCGGGCGCCGGTGCCTGGGTGCTCTCCTGGCGAGCGACGGCCGGGCTCGTCGTCTTCCTGTCGCTCGCCCTTGCCTTCTTGCTGGCCACCCGCAGCACGAGCGCGGTGTGGACGCTCATCTACGCGTCACTCATGTCCTTCGCCGCGCTCATGATCCACGTCGTCATCCGCGAGGGGCGGTCCGTCGTGGCCGCCGAGCGACTGGCCACGGAGCTGGCCGCCGCCAACGCGCGCCTGTTGACGGCCAACGGTCAGCTCGAGGCTGCCCAGGCACGCCTGGCCGAGGCGAGTCGGGCGCAGGAACGGCTGCGGATCTCGCGCGACCTGCACGACGGGATGGGCAACCAGCTCACCGCCCTGTCCCTCACTCTCGACCTGCTCGGACGTGAGGTGACCGGACCCGCGACCGAATCGATCGCCCAGGCGAAGCTGCTGGCAGCGGGACTGTTGCGGGATACTCGCAACATCGTGAGCCACCTGCGCGAAAGCAAGTCCTCTGTCCGCGACGAGATCGCGCGCCTGGCCCGCGCGCTCCCTCGGCCGCACACCTCGCTCGACCTCGCGGCCGATCTCGACGAGGTGAGTGAGCCTGTGGGCGAGGCGCTCGTGCGGGTCGTCCAGGAGAGCCTCACGAACGTCGCCCGGCACTCGAGCGCGGAGAATGCCTGGGTCCAAGTCGTCCGCTCGGAGGGGCTGGTCCATTTCGAGGTGCGTGACGATGGCTCGGGCGCGCGCACGGTCCGCGCGGGCAACGGGCTCTCCGGCATGGCCGAGCGGGTCGCCCTGCTCGGCGGCGAGCTCACCTGGTCGACGAATCCCGGGGCGGGCTTCCTGATCACCGGCTGGATCCCAGACGTCGCCCCCGTTTCGTCGGGCGCGCCAGCGACCGACGAGAGAGCGAGCATCGACTCGTGAGCGGACTCGCCCCGATCGTCGACGACCGCTGGAGCCGGCGCTTCTCCGGTGCCTACGACCGGGTCTTCGAGGACGTCGAGCGCACCTTCCTCGGTCCGCTGCGCTCGCGTCTCGTCGGCGGGCTCAGGGGCCGGGTCGTGGAGATCGGTGCCGGCACGGGGGCCAACGTAGGGCACTACCGCGCGGCCGACCGGGTCGACCTCGTCGAACCCCTGCCGAGCATGCGCGCCCGGCTCGACGCCCGGCTCGCGTCGCGGGAGGCGTCACGGGAGCCGACGGGGGAGGCGCCGGGGATGCGCGGCATACCGATGCAGGTGACCGACGGGCGGGCCGAGGCG
The DNA here is from genome assembly GCA_029552065.1 of Actinomycetes bacterium. GTDB lineage: Bacteria > Actinomycetota > Actinomycetes > Actinomycetales > Dermatophilaceae > Phosphoribacter. Next base: position 4,537 of record JAKPEG010000211.1, on the reverse strand, counting down.
CTTCCGTTCCCCGACGCAAGCGCCGACGCGGTCGTCTCGACCCTCGTGCTCTGCTCCGTGAGCGACGTCGAGCGGACGCTCGACGAGGTGCGCCGGGTGCTCGCGCCCGGCGGCGTCTTCGCCTTCCTCGAACACAGCCGCGGCCGCGGGCTCAAGCGTGGGGTGCAGACGGCGATCACGCCGGTCACCCGACGCCTGTGCGGCAACTGCCACCACGACCGTGACCTCGCGGGCGCGATCGGCCGCGCAGGCTTCGACCAAGTCGAGGCCGTGCCGGTGCCCTCACCCTTGCGGGTGCGCGTGTTGCCCGAGTGGCCGCTGGTCGCCGGCCACGCGAGCGACCCGCTCAGATGAACAGCAGTTGTGCGCCGTCGGTGAGCTCGATGAAGTCGGTCGCCGAGATGATCGCCTCGACGCCCTCGTAGAGGTCCTTCTCCTCGAGCTTCATCATGTCGGCGCTCATCCGGCAGGCCCACATGTGCGCGCCGGAGCCGTGCAGCAGGTCGAGGAACTCGGGCACGTCGGGCACGTCGAGGTCGGAGATCATCTTCTTCATCATCTTCGTCGACGCCGCGGTCGCGCCGGGCAGGGCGCCGAGCATGTGGTGGATGCCCATCGACGAGCCCGGCATGTGCATCGAGGTGTTGCCGACGAAGGTGAACTTCAGATGCCCCATCGTCTCCTTGTTGATGATGTCGAAACCCCAGAAGGTGAAGAACAGGTGGGTTTCGATGCCCTCACCCAGCGCGGCGTTGGCGAGGATGAGGCCCGGGTAGGCCATGTCGAGGTTGCCCTTGGAGCAGATGATCGCGAGCTTGCGCCCCGAGCTGCTCTCGTCGTCGAAGGACGGGACGATCATGTCGGACATTGCGATCTCGTTCTCTCGTGCGATGTTCGTGGAAGATGCGGGTGGTTGCGTCGGGGATAGTCAGGCGGTCAGGCCGCCCGACGGCACGGTCAGACGCAGCCCTTGGGCTTCTGCAGGCCGGCGACATAGGCCATCTTCTTGGCCGGCTTCGTGGGGAAGAGGGCGAAGAGCTCCTTCACCGGTATGCCGCCCACGGTCGAGACGCGGCGCAGTGTCGCCGTCTCGTGCTGGGTCTCGAAGTCCTTGCGCAGGAAGTTGATCGCCGTCCAGTGGGCGTCGGTGAGGTCGATCCCGATGTTGGCGGCCAGGGCCTTGGCCAGGTCCGCGTCCCACTGCTGGGGGTTGGTGAGGAAGCCCTCGGCGTCGACGTCGATGTCGCGCCCGAGGAGGTTCATGGTCGGCATGGGTCCTGCTCCTTGCTGGGTGGTCTGAGTGTGGATGTCGGTCGGTGGGTGTCGGCTACTCGACGTGCTTGCCGGTCATCGACATGTCGGCCGCGAGCGGCAACGGCCGCCCGGGCAGGAGGAAGTTCCAGTAGACGTGCCGGAAGGCGAGCTTGCCCAGGTGGTTGGTCCGGCTCGGCTTGAGCAGGCTCATCGGTCCGACGGAGAACGGGAAGTGCCCGGTGAGGGGCTCGGTCTCGTAGTTGAAGTCGAGCAGCAAGGCCTTGCCCTTGCCCGACTCGACGAAGCAGTTGGCATGGCCGTCGAAGCTGTGGGTCATCGGCCGACCCGCCACGAGTTCGACGAAGTTGTCGGCGAAGACGTCGACCGAGAAGTGCGCGACGGAGCCGGCCTTGGACGTCGGCAGGTTGCCCCCGTCACCGAGCGCGAAGATCGTGTCGTATGCCGTGGACTGCATCGTGTGCTTGTCGACCGGGACGTAGTTGAGTTCGTCGCCCAGGCCGGAGGCGCCGACGTAGTCGGCGCCCATGTTGAGCGGCACCGTGACGAGCAGGTCGTAGGAGATCTCTCGCTCGTCGTAGGAGACGATCGCCTTGCGCTCCTGGTCGACCCGCTCGATCATGAAGTCGGTCTCGACCTTGATCCCGCGCGTGGACAGGTGCCCGCCGAGCTCCCGGCTCGCGACCGGCTTGGTGAATGCGCCGTCGAGCGGGGTGACGTAGACGATCTCGACCTGGTCGCGCATGCCCTTCTTGGTGAAGTAGTCGTCGGCGAGCATGACGAACTCGAGTGGTGCGACGGGGCACTTGATCGGCAACTCGGTGATGTGCATGACGACCCGCCCGCCGGTGAAGCCCTTGAGCGCCTTCTTGAGGGCGATCATGCCCTCGTAGGTGTAGAACTCGTGCACGCTCCTGCGCCACTGCGGGCCGAGCATGCCGGGGGTCTGGTCGGGGCGCGGTGTCGTGCCGGTCGCGATGACGAGGTAGTCGTAGGCCAGCTCGCGCTCGCCGCTCAGGTGGACGATCTTGGTGTCCGCGTCGACCCGCTCGATCTCGCCGAACTCCAGGTCGATGCCCTCGCCGATGAACTCCTGGCGGGACTTGCGGATCTGCTTGACCTTGTTGATCCCGAACGGGACGAACAGGTACCCGGGCTGGTAGTCATGATCGTCGTTCTTGTCGACTACGACGATCCGCCATTCGTCCGCCGACAGCCGCCCGCGCAGCTTGTTGGCGGTCATCGTCCCGGCGGTTCCCCCGCCGAGGATCACGAGGGTGTTCATGGGTCCTTTTCTCCAGTGGTCGCGTGGGTGGTTCCGCATCTGCAAGAATACCCCCGCCGGTATATTGCCGAACCCGGGACGGAAGTCCCCAGCCGGTGTGCCGTCAGACACAGAGCGGCGGCATGGGGCGTGTCGCGTGAGGAGGATGCAGACCATGACGACGGTCGATCTGACCCCCGAGGAACTCACCAAGCTGTCCAACCGGTTGCGCCGGGCGCAGGGGCAGATCGGTGGGGTCCTGCGGATGATCGAAGAGGGCCGGGACTGCCAGGACATCGTCATGCAGTTGGCCGCCGTGCGCCGGGCGGTGGACCGGGCCGGCTTCTCGATCATCGCCACCGGCCTCAAGCAGTGCGTGACCGACGCGCATGCCCGCGGCGAGGACGAGGTCGACACCGCCCTCATGGAGAAGCTGTTCATCAGCCTCGCCTGACCAGCACGCGGCCGGGCGTGAGAGCCCGGTCAGTGGCGCGCGAGCGCCTGCTCGAAATCGGCCAACAGCCGGTCGGAGAACAGCACGAAGCGCACCAGGTCCAGTTCCTCCAGCTCCGGCGCCGCTCGCACCGTCGTGACGGCGACCCGGGCAACCGTGGCACCCGCCCAGCCGTAGACCCCGGCGCTCACCGCCGGGAAGGCCACCGACCGCGCGCCCACCCGCGCTGCTTCCCGCAGCGAGTTGGCGAAGCACGCCGCGAGGTCCGCCTCGTCGCGTTGCCCCCGGTTCCAGTTGGGACCGACCGTGTGGATCACCCAGCGACAGGGCAGCTCGCCGGCGCCGGTCGCCACGGCATACCCCACCGGCAAGCCCTGGGGGTATGCCGTGCGCCGCACTCGGCGGCATTCCTCGAGCAGCCGCGGACCGGCGGCCGCGTGGATCGCCCCGTCGACCCCGCCCCCGCCGAGCAGCGAGGAGTTGGCCGCGTTGACGATCGCGTCGGCGCGCTCAGCGGTGATGTCCCCGCGGACTGCCTCGATCCGCGCGGTCACGGTGCGCCGCCGTCGAGCCGCTCCCGCACCCCTGCGATGCCGGAGCGGATCATCCGCCCGTAGCCGTCCTCGCCGAGTGCGGGCAGAGCGGCCTCGGCGGCCGCGAGGTGTTCCCGCGCCTGCGCCCTCCGGCCGAGCCGGGCATAGTCGTCGGCAAGGTTGAGGTGCAGCGAGGGATAGAAGCCGCGGACCTGCAGGCTCGCGTGATAGGCCCGCGCCCGCTCATCCGTGAGGGAGTCGGCCGCGGCCAATGCTCGCAGGTCCCAAGCCACTTCGTCCTCGATGTCCTCTTGCAGATCGGCCAGCTGGTGAGCGAGGGCCACGACGTGCAGCGGGTCGCCGTCCGGCCCGAGGTCGGCCCAGATGCGTTCGTATGCCGCCCGCGCCTCGGCCCGGTCGCCCGTCACCGCGAGCGTCTGGGCGGCGACGATCGCGACCATGACCGGGTCGTCCGCGGGTGCGACCGCCTGGGCGATGTCGGGCTCGGTGGCGTCGTGCTCGGTGGTGGAGTGCTCGGTGGTGACGTCGACCGGGACGACCTGGGAGACCTCGGCCGCAGGCGGGTCGACCTCGTCGAGGATCCCCGCGCACACTCGGACGCATTCGTCGCAGATCCACGCGGTCAATCCGGCGATCAGACGGTTCGCCTCGCCGGGCCCGTGGCCGCAGAAGCCGCATCGGGCCTGGTCCGGCTGGTCGGCGACGCTCACCGGCATACCGTATGCCGCGCAGCCCGCGCGGCCCGCGCGGCCCGCTCGGCCGGCTCGGCCGGCTCGGCCCGCTCGCGGAACGGCCGGCTCGGCCGGCTCGGCGACACGGCCCGCTCGCGGAAGGATTTCCGACCCCGGGGGGTGCGAAATCCTTCGCCCGCCGCCCGCCGCCCGCCGCCCGCCGCCCGCCGCCCGCCGGCGCCGGCGCCGGTGACGGGTCCACGGGTGCCGGCGCCCGGCCGCCGAGGTGGCCGGGGAAGCTGGCTGAGCCACCCCTGTCCGA
>JAKPEG010000203.1 GCA_029552065.1 Actinomycetes bacterium | reverse complement strand
GCCGCCGCCGAACTGGTGGAGTGACCGGTCAGCCCTCGAGCGGTGAGGCGAGCCGGCGCAGCAGCGCCGCCAGGGTCTCCTGCTCCTGCTGCGTGAGGGGCGCGAGCAGCGCACGTTCGTGGTCGAGCAGGGCGGCCAGGGCCGCGTCGACCGCCTCCCGTCCGGCCGGGGTGAGTCGCACGAGCACCCCCCGGCGGTCGTGCGGGTCGGGGTGCCGCGCGACGAGCCCCCGCTGCTCGAGCCGGTCGACCCGGTTGGTCATCGTCCCGGAGGTCACGAGGGTCTCGGCCACCAGGTGCCCGGGGGACAGCTGGTAGGGCCGTCCCGCCCGGCGCAGTGCCGAGAGGACGTCGAACTCCCAGCCGTCGAGGTCGTGTCCGGCGAAGGCGTTCCCGCGGGCGAGGTCGAGACGGCGGGAGAGTCGGCTGAGCCGGGACAGCACGTGCAGGGGCGCGACGTCGAGGTCGGGTCGCTCGCGCTGCCACGCGGCGATGATCCGGTCGACGTCGTCCGCCGGGAGCGCCCGATGACCAGCCACGAGACCACAGTAGTGCGTGGTCGAGACTCTCGACATCGAAGGATTTCCAGCTTTTCCCGAATCGGGTGTCACGGGCACAATGGTTCTGCGTCCTATCCAGTGATGGGGTGTGCCCACACGCGCGCGAAGGGGGTGACGAGGTGTCTGCACCGGCGGGAATCTGGGGCCAGGACCTGGCCGACGCCGACGACCCCACCCTGCTGCGCCTCGTCCGCGAGGGCGACTCCGACGCCTATGCCGAGCTGTGGCGGCGACACCTGCCCGCGGCATACGGGGTGGCGCACCGGCACCGCGGTCGCACGCCCGCCGAGGATATCGTCGGCGAGGCGAGCCTGCGGGTCTACGACCTCATCCGGGCGGGCAAGGGTCCCACGACGAACTTCCGGTCCTACTTCCTCTCCACGGTGAAGACCTGTGCGGTCGACTACGCCCGCGCCGAGTTGCGCGCGGTCCCCACCGAGGACGTGGGTCTCGAGGCGATCATCCCGGCCGAGGCGGCATACGACCCGAGCGCCGGTGTCGACCACGAACTCGTCCGCGCGGCCTTCGGGCGGCTGCCCGAGCGCGACCAGCAGGTGCTCTGGCGCACCGCGGTCGAGGGCGTCTCGCC
>JAKPEG010000164.1 GCA_029552065.1 Actinomycetes bacterium | reverse complement strand
TGCGAGCGTTTGTAGTGGCACTTTTAATGGGGTGTGACATGGCTGGCCGGCCGGGCGGTGGAGACATCCCGGGCCCTGGCATCGAGGTCACGAGCGAGCCTGCGAGGGACCCCGAGGGCGCCCGCCTCGATCTGCCGCAGGTGGGCACGTCGACGGGGGCCGACCTGTCCACGGGTGCGGGCACCAGCGGGGACGAGGCGGATCTCGACCTCGGCATGGCGGCGGACCTCGTCGACGTGAGCACCAGCAGCACCGGCGATGGGTCCTCCACGTCGACGGGTGAACCCGGCACAACCTCCACGGGCGAGGGCAGCACCGGGGGCACGAGCTCGACGGGCGAGCCACCCGTGCCCGACTTCTGCGGTGACGGGGTGTGCACCGGTGCCGAGACCGAGCCCGCGTGCTGGGGCGCTGGCTTCTGTCCCGGGGACTGCTTGTCGCAGCCGAAGTGCCTGAGCGACTGCCCGTGCTCGCCCGGGATCACGACGTTTTGCAATCTCGCGCCGGGCGTGTGCTCGGCGACGAAGCCGGGCGGCTACTGCGACCCGAACGGCGACGGCGCGTACTTCGACGGGGATTTCACGAAGGGCGCTCTCGAACACGCCGCGAAATGCGGGTGAACATGAGGTAGGCGCAGGCGTCAAAACGGCATGAGGATTCATAACCGACCGATCCAGTGTCGTTTTTGTGGCGCACACATCGACCACAATGGACAGGTGTTGCAGGAGGGTCGGCCGTGTCCCGCTTCGCAGCACGAAGCTCACCCGCTCGTCGTCCTGCCTCGGCTGTTTGGTAGAGGTTGGCGGGGCGAGTACAAGTCGTTTCGCCGCGATCTGGCCGAAAATGAGCTGGCTGCCCTGCTTGCGGTAGGGATCAAGCCGGAATGAAAAGGCGAGGCCCGGTGCTTGTGACCGGGCCTCTTCATCGTCACCGCTGTGGGCCTGCTGGCGGCCGATGCTGCGGGTGTTTGGCTCCGCGGGTTTGAGGCCCGCGGGGTTCTGGACACCGCCCGCTGGTCCGTACTCGCTACTCGGCGAGCGCCACGAGGGCAGCGCGGACCTGAGCTGCCCGGGCGCGCCCGGCCGGGGAGCAGGTCCACATCGCCTCGCGCGCCTCGGCCGGGACGTCGTGCTCGACGTCGTCGATCTCGGCGAGGCCGAGCAGTTTGGCGCGCAGCTTGCCGTCGTGGTCGACATCGACCCCGCGGCCGCGCAACGCCGCAGCCAGATCCGGCACCGTGGCCGGCTCGATCGCGGCGAGCACCACGAGCGCCAAATCGCAGGTCAGCTTGAGCGCGGGCGCGCGCACCTCGGCGGGCGCGACCGCGGCGAGCGGGCAGGCCATGGCGTGCTCGTCGATCTCGTCGGCGAGGTCGTGGACGAGCTCGGCGATCTCGTC
>JAKPEG010000157.1 GCA_029552065.1 Actinomycetes bacterium | reverse complement strand
CCTCGAGAGCGGCGTCCACTTCGGGCACCAGACCCGCCGGTGGAACCCCAAGATGAAGCGCTTCATCATGACCGAGCGCAATGGCATCTACATCATCGACCTGCAGCAGTCGCTCACCCACATCAACACGGCCTACGAGTTCGTCAAGGAGACCGTCGCGCACGGCGGGACGATCCTGTTCGTCGGCACGAAGAAGCAGGCGCAGGAGCCGGTCGCCGAGCAGGCCACCCGGGTGGGGATGCCCTACGTCAACCACCGTTGGCTCGGCGGCATGCTCACGAACTTCACCACCATCGCCAAGCGGCTCCAGCGCCTCAAGGAGCTCGAGGAGATCGACTTCGACGACGTGGCCGGCTCGGGTCATACGAAGAAGGAACTGCTCATCCTCAAGCGTGAGAAGGACAAGCTCGAGAAGACCCTCGGCGGCATCCGCACGATGACCCGGGTCCCCTCGGCCGTGTGGGTGGTCGACACCAAGAAGGAGCACCTGGCCGTCGACGAGGCCCGCAAGCTGGGGCTGCCGGTCATCGCGATCCTCGACACCAACTGCGACCCCGACGAGGTCGACTACAAGATCCCCGGCAACGACGACGCGATCCGCTCGGTCACCCTGCTCACGCGGGTGGTCGCCGACGCCGTCGCCGACGGGCTCATCGCCCGCTCGCAGGTGCGCTCCGGCGAGTCCGCCGAGGCGGGCGCGGGTGCCGAGGAGCCGCTGGCCGAGTGGGAGCGCGAGCTCTACGCCGAGGCGGAGCAGGCCGCTCCCGCCGAAGCCGCCGTGGTGTCCGACGAGGCTCCGCTGGAGACGACGGTCGAGGCCGCGGTCGCCGACGAGGTCGCCGAGGCCGTCGAGGCCTCGGTTGCCGGGGCCGACGAGGACCCGAGCCAGGTGGCCGAGCTCGACGTTGTCGTCGACGGTGCGCCGGCCCAGCTCCTCGAGGACTGAGCCCCCGCACGGGCGCTCGAGCGGCCCACCAGCCGCCCGAGCGGCCCTGCCAACGGCTGCCAGCTCTGCCCCACCGCTGCGAGCGCTGCCAGGACTGCCAGCCCCTGACCACCCAGAACACCCGAGAACACTGGACGAGAGAGTAGAGATGGCGAATTTCACGGCCGCCGACATCAAGAAGCTGCGCGAACAGACCGCTGCGGGCATGCTCGACGTGAAGAGGGCCCTCGAAGAGGCCGACGGCGACATGGCCAAGGCGGCCGAGATCCTGCGGATCAAGGGCCTCAAGGGGGTCACCAAGCGCGAGGGCCGCTCGGCCTCCAACGGTCTGGTCGCGGCCTCCGTCGCCGACGGCGTGGGCACGATGGTCGAGGTCAACTGCGAGACCGACTTCGTCGCCAAGGGCGAGCGCTTCCTCGCGCTGGCCGAGGCCGTGCTGGCCCAGGCCGTCACGACCGGGATCACCGACGCCGACGCGTTCGCGGCCAGCACGCTGACCGACGGCCGCACGGTCAAGGACCTGCTCGAAGAGGGCAACGCCGCCACCGGCGAGCGCATCGTGGTGCGCCGGATCGCGCGGGTGACGGGAGAGCACGTCACTCTCTACCTGCACCGCACCAGCAAGGACCTGCCCCCGCAGATCGGCGTCCTGCTCGCCACCACCGGTGGCGACGAGACGGTCGCGCGCGAGGTCGCCCAGCACATCGCGGCCTTCTCGCCGACGGTGCTCTCCCGCGAGGACGTCCCGGAGGAGACCGTCGCCAACGAGCGCCGGATCGCCGAGGCCACCGCCCGCGAGGAGGGCAAGCCCGAGGGGGCCCTGCCCAAGATCATCGAGGGCCGGGTCAACGGCTACTTCAAGGAGAACGTCCTGCTCGACCAGGCCTTCGCCAAGGACCAGAAGAAGTCGGTCGCACAGGTGCTCAAGGAGGCCGGCGCGCAGGCCACCGGGTTCGCCCGCTTCCGCGTCGGCAACTGACGCAACGAGGCGCCACCCCGGCGCGGCGGCGCCACTCGCACACGCACCTGCCGGTATGCCGTCCGCTCACCCGAGCGGGCGGCATACCGCTGTGTGCGGCCAGACCGATTCGTGACCGCCGTCCGGGTCGCCGGGCTGTGGGAGGATCGAGGCACCGCCCGACCCGTGAGGAGCCGCCCATGACCGCGCCCGCCAACCCCGACCACCCGGCATACCGACGGGTCCTGCTCAAGCTCTCGGGCGAGGTGTTCGGCGGCGGCGAGGTCGGGGTCGATCCGGCGGTGGTCAAGGGCATCGCGGCGCAGATCGCCGTCGCCGTGCGCGAAGGCGTCCAGGTGGCGATCGTCGTCGGTGGGGGCAACTTCTTCCGTGGCGCAGAGCTGCAGCAGAAGGGTATGGACCGGGCCCGGGCCGACTACATGGGGATGCTCGGCACGGTGATGAACTGCCTCGCCCTGCAGGACTTCCTCGAGCAGATCGGCATCGACACCCGGGTGCAGACGGCCATCACCATGGGCCAGGTCGCCGAGGCCTACATCCCCCGGCGGGCCATCCGGCACATGGAGAAGGGCCGGGTCGTCATCTTCGGGGCCGGAGCCGGCATGCCGTTCTTCTCGACCGACACGGTGAGCGCGCAGCGGGCACTCGAGACCCACTGCGACCAGCTGCTGTTCGCCAAGAGCGGGGTCGACGGGGTCTACACGGCCGACCCCAAGACCGACCCGTGCGCGACCAAGATCGAGACCCTGAGCTTCTCCCAGGCGCTGGCCCAGGGACTGAAGATCCTCGACGCGGCCGCCTTCGCCCTCTGCGCGGAGAACCGGCTGGAGATGCTCGTCTTCGGCATGGAGGGCGAGGGAAACATCACCCGCGCGCTGCGAGGTGAGAGGATCGGCACACTGGTGACGGCCGGGTGAGCGCCCGCGCGACGGACCCGCCACAGCACCAGCCGCAGCACCGCCCGCAACACCACGTGCACGACGAGCACGACCTGCACGAAGCACGCGCACGACGAAGTAGCACCCGCCCGCCCCGAGGAGCGCACGCCCGATGATCGACGAGACACTCTTCGAAGCCGAGGAGAAGATGGACAAGGCCGTCGAGGTCGCCAAGGAGGACTTCGCGGGGATCCGCACCGGACGGGCCAATCCGGGGATGTTCAACAAGCTCGTCGTCGACTATTACGGCGCCCCGACCCCGATGCAGCAGCTCGCCTCGTTCACCACCCCCGAGGCCCGCACGATCCTCATCAAGCCCTTCGACGTGAGCTCGATGCGCAACATCGAGAAGGCGATCCGCGACTCCGACCTCGGCGTCAACCCCAGCAACGACGGGATCGTCATCCGCTGCATCCTGCCGGTGCTCACCGAGGAGCGGCGCCGCGACTACATCAAGCTCGCCCACCACAAGGCCGAGGAGGCCCGGGTCTCGATCCGCAACATCCGGCGCAAGGCCAAGACCGAGATCGACCACCTCATCAAGGACGGCGAGGTCGGCGAGGACGACGGCGTGCGCGCGGAGAAGGAACTCGACCACCTCACGAAGAAGTACGTCGACACCGTCGACCACCTGCTCAAGGGCAAGGAAGCCGAACTCCTCGAGATCTGAGCCGCCCGATGACGACGACACCGACGAGCACCTCGCGAGCCGGGCGTAATCTGCCGGTCGCGATCGGCGTCGGCCTCGCCCTCGGGGCGCTCATCATCGTGAGCCACTTCTGGCAGAAGTGGCTCTTCCTCGTCGTCGCGACGGTCGCGGTCTGCATCGGCGCCTGGGAGGTCATCCAGGCGATGCGCCCCGTGGGGATCCGCGTCCCGGCCCTCCCGGTCGTCCTCGGCACCGCCGGCATGCTCACCGCGGCCTACGCCGCGGGCGAGGAGGCGTTGTTCGTCGCGTTCGTCCTCACCGCCGTGCTCGTGCTCGTGTGGCGTGGTTCCGAGGGCACCGGGGCAGCCGCGCGCGACATCGGTGCGGGGATGTTCCTCTCGGCCTATCCGGGACTGCTCGCCGGCTTCGCCATGCTCCTGCTGGCCGCTCCCGACGGGCAGTGGCGCAGCTTCACCTTCCTGTGCGTGACCGTCGCGAGCGATGTCGGCGGCTATGCGGTCGGTGTGCTCGGGGGGCGCCATCCGATGGCCCCCTCGATCAGCCCGAAGAAGTCGTGGGAGGGCTTTGCCGGGTCGGTCGTCGCGTGCGTGCTCGTGGGCATGCTCTGCGTGACCCAGGGCCTGCACGGGCCGTGGTGGGCCGGCGTGGTCCTCGGCCTGCTCGCGGCACCCGCCTCGACCCTCGGCGATCTGTGCGAGTCCGCCCTCAAACGCAACCTCGGAGTCAAGGACATGTCCCACATCCTGCCCGGCCACGGTGGGCTCATGGACCGGCTCGACTCGTTGCTCGTCGACGCCCCCGTCGTGTGGGCGGTGCTCGCCCTGCTTGTCCCCGTCGTCCCCGCCGTCCGCTGAGCCGCATGTCCGAGCTCCCCACCTCGTCGCGCCGCCCCGCCCCCGGCGAACTCACCTTCGCCGCGCCACGACGCGGTATGCCGCCCGCCCACCTCGCCGACCTCACGGCAGCCGGGCGCAAGGCGGCCGTCGAAGCTTTGGGCCACAAGGGATTCCGTGCACGGCAGCTGTCCACGCACTACTTCGAGCGGCTGGTCGACGACCCGGCGGAGATGACCGACCTTCCCGCGGCCGAACGTGGCGCCCTCGTCGGTGCATTCCTGCCTCGCCTGCTCGAGCCGGTCCGTCATCGGGTCGCCGACGAGGGCCGCACCATGAAGTCGGTCTGGCGCCTGCACGACGGCTCGCTCGTCGAATCGGTCCTCATGCGTTATCCGGACCGGGTGACGATCTGCATCTCGAGCCAGGCCGGTTGCGGCATGAACTGCCCGTTCTGCGCGACCGGGCAGGGTGGGCTCACCCGCAACCTGTCGACCGGCGAGATCGTCGAGCAGGTGCTCGCCGGCGCGCGGATGCTGCGCCGGGGCGAGCTGCCCGGCGGCGACGCCGAGGCCGAGCGAGACCGACCGCTGCGGGTCTCCAACGTCGTCTTCATGGGCATGGGCGAGCCGCTGGCCAACTACACCCGGGTCGTCGGGGCTCTGCACCGCCTCGTCGACCCCGCCCCCGACGGCCTGGGCCTGTCGGCCCGTGGGATCACGGTCTCGACGGTCGGACTCGTCCCCGCGATCGGACGGCTGGCCGGTGAGGGGCTCCCGGTCACCCTCGCGTTGTCCCTGCACGCTCCCGACGACGAACTGCGCGACGAACTCGTGCCGGTCAACACCCGGTGGCGGGTCGCCGAGGCGCTCGACGCGGCCTACGGCTATTTCCGGAGGACCGGTCGTCGGGTGTCGATCGAATACGCGCTCATCCGCGACGTCAACGACCAGGCGTGGCGGGCCGACCTGCTGGGCCGGTTGCTCACCGAGCGAGGCAGAGGCTGGGTGCACGTCAACCCGATCCCGCTCAACCCCACACCGGGTTCCCGGTGGACCGCTTCGCGACCGGGGGTGCAGGAGGAGTTCGTCGCGCGGCTGCGGGCGCACGGCATACCGACGACCGTCCGGGACACCCGGGGACGTGACATCGACGGGGCTTGCGGCCAGCTCGCGGCGAGCACGGCGTAGTAGCGTCGGGCCGTGCGCGCGCTGACCAAGGTGACCGCAGGTCCCGGGCTCGAACTCGTCGAGCGACCCGAGCCCAGGTGCGGACCGCTCGACGTCAAGGTGCGGGTGATGCGGGCCGGCATCTGCGGCACCGACCTGCACCTCGAGCAGTGGGACGATTGGGCCGCGGCCACCGTCGTGCCCCCCATGGTGATCGGCCACGAGTTCTACGGCGAGATCGTCGAGGTCGGCGAGGACGTGCCGACGGGTACGGCCGTCCAGGTCGGCGCCCGGGTGTCCGGTGAGGGGCACATCGTGTGCGGCCACTGCCGCAACTGCCGGGCCGGTCGCAGGCACGTGTGCATCAACACGGTCGGCATCGGCGTCAACCGCGACGGGGCCTTCGCCGACTACGTCGTGCTGCCGGCGAGCAACGTGTGGGTGCAGCCCGACACCATCGACCCGGACCTCGGGGCCATCTTCGACCCGATCGGCAACGCGACCCACACGGCCCTGCAATGGCCGCTCGTCGGCGAGGACGTGCTCGTCACCGGGGCCGGCCCGATCGGCATCATCGCCGCGGCGATCGCCCGGCATGCCGGGGCCAAACACGTCGTCATCACCGACGTCTCCGACTACCGTCTCGCCCTCGCCGGCAGCGCCGGCGTCGACCTCGCCGTCAACGTCGCGACCACGCGGGTGAAGGACGCCCAACGTCGGCTCGGGATGCGCGAGGGCTTCGACATCGGCCTGGAGATGTCCGGGGCACCGACCGCGGTGGCCGAGATGCTCGCCAACCTCAACCACGGCGCCAAGGTCGCCATGCTCGGCCTGCCCAAGGACCCTTATCCGATCGACTGGTCGAGGGTGATCACCCACATGATCACCCTCAAGGGGATCTACGGGCGGGAGATGTTCGAGACCTGGTACCTCATGTCCTCGATGCTCGCGACGTCCGAGAAGCTGCGCTCCGCGGTCGCCTCGGTCATCACCCACCGCTATCCGGCGGACCGGTGGGCCGAGGCCTTCGCGGCGGCAGAAGCGGGCGAATGCGGGAAGGTCGTCCTCGACTGGAGTTGACCCGGGCGGTCCGCCCTCATCCGGGCTACACCCAGGTGGAGGGTCGATGCACCCAAGGGGAGACCGACCCCCTAGAGTGTCCCGCGTGCAGGACGAGGGGAGATCGTCGCTGCACCGCGACGCCGTCGTCGAGGCCGCGGTGCGAGTGCTCGCCGACCGGGGGGTAGCGGGGCTGAGTGACCATGCTGTCGACGCGGAATGCGCGCTGCCCGCAGGCACCACCCGCACGTTCTTCCCGGACCTCCCATCCCTGGTCACCGCGATCGTCGACGACCTCATCCGTCGGGACGGCGAGATCTGGACCAGCCTGGGCAGCCTGACCCCCACCTCGGTCGCCGATTTCGCCGACCGCATCGCCGGCTGGGTCGAGCGGGCACTCGCCGACCTCGTCGGCGCGAGAGCCCGCATCCAGCTCTTCCTCGGGGCTCCCGAGCGGGCGGCGGCCGGCCACGCGGCGATCCTCGAGGTCCTCGTGGTGGTCCTCGATGTCCTGCGGGTGCCCCAGCCGCACGATCGAGGTCGGCTGGTCGTCGACCTGGTCTCCGGGACGGTCCTGCACCACGGCAGCGTGCGACGAAGCGAGCCGTTCGACCCACCGACTTTCGCTGCCGGGGTCCGGCGGTTGCTGGCTGCGCGGTGACCGCACGGCATACCGTGTGAGGCGTAAGTGAGCCGTCTGTGAGGCGTATGCCGCGTGCCCGCCGATCGCGCGGCGCGCGCACCTCCCTCGTCGAAGGAGACGACGTGTACGGGCCTGTGAAGGACGAGTTGGCCGCCACCCTGGGGGAGATCCGCGCGGCGGGGCTCTACAAGAACGAGCGCGAGCTCACGACCCCGCAGTCGGCGCACGTGCGCACCCGCACCGCCGACTCGCTCAACTTCTGCGCGAACAACTACCTCGGGCTCGCCGACCATCCCGACGTGGTCGCCGCGGCGAAGGCCGCCCTCGACGAGTGGGGCTTCGGGATGGCCTCGGTGCGCTTCATCTGCGGCACCCAGACCCAGCACACCCGCCTCGAGCAGCGGCTCGCGGACTTCCTCGGCACCGAGGCGGCGATCCTCTACAGCTCGTGCTTCGACGCCAACGGCGGGGTCTTCGAGGTGCTCTTCGGCGAGGGCGACGCGATCGTGAGCGACGAGCTCAACCACGCGTCGATCATCGACGGGGTGCGCCTGGCCAAGGCGATGCGCTACCGCTACCGAAACGCCGACATGGCCGACCTGCGCGCCCAACTCGTCGCGGCCCGCGACGCGGGGGCGCACCGGGTCGTCGTCGTCACCGACGGGGTTTTCTCGATGGACGGCTCCTATGCGCCGCTGCCGGCGATCTGCGACCTCGCCGAGGAGTTCGGGGCGATGGTGCTCGTCGACGACTCGCACGCGGTGGGTTTCGTCGGGGCCGGTGGGCGGGGCACCCCCGAGCTGTTCGGCGTCGCCGACCGGGTCGACATCCTCACCGGCACCCTCGGCAAGGCGCTCGGTGGCGCTTCGGGCGGCTATGTGGCCAGCCACGGCGAGGTCGTCGAGTTGCTGCGCCAGCGCTCGCGGCCCTACCTGTTCTCCAATTCGGTCGCCCCCGCCGTCGTCGCCGGCTCGCTCGCGGCGCTCGACCTCGTCGCGAACTCCGGGCAGGCGCGGGAGCGGCTCGCGCGGCATACCGCGCTCTTCCGCACGCTCATGGGCGCGGCGGGATTCGACCTGCTCGGTGACGACGCCCATCCACATCCGATCACCCCGGTGATGTTCCCCGGGGAGGACGGCGCGCGGCGGGCCGCCGAGGTCGCCGACCACATGCTCGGCAGCGGCGTCTACGTCATTGCCTTCTCCTATCCCGTCGTGCCCAAGGGCCGGGCCCGGATCCGGGTGCAGCTCTCGGCGGCGCACACCGAGGACGACGTGCGCGCCTGCGTCGCGGCCTTCGTCGCCGCACGCGACGCCGTCGGCTGACTGGGCTGACCGGGCGGACTCAGCCGGGCGCGAGGAGGGCGGCCGCTTCGTCGACGGTGTCGACGAGGTGGAGCACGTCGCCCATCGGCCGGGATCCGGCCAGCGCGCAGGCCAGCGGCCAGGCCGGCACGACCCGCTCCCAGTGGTGGCGGCCGACGAGCACGAGCGGGGGCATCGCCCCTGGGCCCCCCTCGCCCGTTCGCCGGTAGTAGAGGCGGGTGGCCGCCTGGAAGACCTCCTGGACGGTGCCCGCCTCGCCGGGCAGGACGACGATCCCGGCCGTGCAGCGGGCGAGCAGCCCGTCCTCGCGCAGTGCGTTGGAGAAGTACTTCGCAATCCCCTCGCCGAAGACATTGGGCGGCTCGTGTCCGTAGAACCACGTGGGTATGCCGATCGAGCGCACCGCGGGCCGGGCCGGCCCCGCGGCGATCCGGTCGCGCACCCGCAGGGCGATCCGCGCCCAGGCGCCGACGTCGGGCTGGAAGCTCGGCACGGTGGCGAGCAGGCGCACGTCGCGCTCGAGGCTGCGCCGGTCGCGGGAGCGCGCGCCGAGGTTGGCGGCCTCCATCGCGCCCGGCCCGCCCCCGGTGGCCACGACCAGCCCCGCGTCGGCGAGCAGGAGGCCCAACCGGGCCGCCGCGGCATACACCGCGCTCCCGCGTTGGGCGGAGTGCCCGCCCATCACGCCCACGACCGGCAGCCCGTCGAGCACCTCGTCGAGGGCGTCGGTGATCGACTGGTCGTGGATCGCCCGCAACATCGTCGCGTAGGCGTCGCGGCCGCTGCGCCGGTCGAGGGTCCACGTGTGGGCACGGCCGTCGAGGGTGGCCGGATAGCCGCCGGGGCCGGTGAGACCGGCATAGAGCTCGTCGGCGGTGTAGAGGTGCGAGCGGTAGACGTCGAGCGGGGCGTGCGGGTCACTGGGGAAGACGATCGCGCCGTGCCGCACGAGATGGACGGTGAGGTGGGGGGACAGCTGCCCGCCGAGGACGACCAGATCGCCGAGGTCGGTGCGCTCGAGCAGCAGGTGCTCGACGCCGTGCAGGTCGAGATCCTGCAGCCGCAGACCCCCGAGCGGTTCGTTGCGCTCGAGGACCTCGCGCAGCACGTCGAGGCGCTCGATCTCCACGACGGCATGCTGTCAGACGGCGGCGGACCGGTCGACCGTTCGGCGCAGGGCGCCGCGATCCCGGCGCAGGATCGCCCACGATGCGAGTCGCTGTGGTGGCGAGCACACGGCATACGGGTGCAGGCTGACGCCCATGAGCGAGCAGACCGGTGCGTATCGACGCAACTACGACGCCAGCATCACCGACCGCGATGCCTTCTGGGCGCATGCGGCCCAGGACATCGACTGGATCACGCCGCCCACGAAGATCCTCGACGACAGCAACCCGCCGTTCTACCGGTGGTTCCCCGACGGCACGCTCAACACCTGCTTCAACGCCCTCGACCGGCACGTCGCCGGTGGCCGGGCCGACCAGGTGGCCATCCACTACGACTCGCCGGTCACCGGCACGAAGCGCTCCTACACGTATGCCGAGGTGCTGGCGGAGGTGCGCCGCCTCGCCGGAGCGCTCGCGGGCGCGGGCGTGGGCAAGGGCGACCGGGTC
This sequence comes from Actinomycetes bacterium, assembly GCA_029552065.1. Classification (GTDB taxonomy): domain Bacteria; phylum Actinomycetota; class Actinomycetes; order Actinomycetales; family Dermatophilaceae; genus Phosphoribacter. The sequence continues at coordinate 1,226 of JAKPEG010000157.1, read as the reverse complement.
CTGGTCTACATGCCGATGGTCCCCGAGGCCGTCTTCGCGATGCTCGCCTGCGCACGGATCGGCGCGATCCACTCGGTCGTCTTCGGCGGCTTCGCGCCGGCCGAGGTCTCGGCCCGGATCGACGACGCCAAACCCAAGCTCATCCTCTCGGCCTCGTGCGGCATCGAACCCAACCGGGTCGTCCCCTACAAGCCCTTCCTCGACGAGGGCATCGCCCGGTCGGAGCACAAGCCCGACGCGGTCGTCGTCCTCCAACGCGACCAGGCACCGGCCGAGCTGGGGGAGCAGGACGTCGACTGGGCCGACTTCGTCTCCAGCCCGGCGGCCGACGCGGGCGCCGACTGCGTCGAGGTCGCCGCCACCGACCCGCTCTACATCCTCTACACCTCGGGGACGACCGGGAAGCCCAAGGGCATCTACCGCGACAACGGGGGCCATGCCGTGGCCCTGCGCTGGTCGATGCGCAACATCTACGACGTGTCGCCGGGCGAGACGATGTTCACCGCCTCCGACGTCGGCTGGGTCGTCGGGCACTCCTACACCGTCTACGCCCCGCTGCTCACCGGCGCGACGACGATCGTCTACGAGGGTAAGCCGGTCGGGACCCCCGACGCGGGCGCCTTCTGGCGGATCCTCGCCGACTACGGCGCGGTGACGATGTTCACCGCACCGACGGCCTTCCGGGCGATCAAGAAGGAGGACCCGGAGGCGATCATGCTCGCCGGGCACGACCTGTCCGGCTTCCGCCAGCTCTTCCTCGCGGGGGAGCGCCTCGACCCCGACACCTACCACTGGGCGACCGACCAGCTCGGCAAGCCGGTCATCGACAACTGGTGGCAGACCGAGACCGGCTGGCCGATCGCCGCGAACTGCGTGGGCCTCGAGCGGCTCCCGATCAAGGCGGGCTCGCCCTCGGTCGCCGTGCCGGGCTACCAGGTGCAGATCCTCGACGCGACGGGGGAGCAGTTGCCCGCCGACACCGAGGGTTCGATCGCGATCAAGCTCCCGCTGCCCCCGGGCACCTTCCCCACGTTGTGGCAGGACGACGAGCGCTATGTCTCGTCCTACCTGTCCGCTTATCCGGGCTACTACCTCACCGGCGACGGCGGCTACATCGACGCCGACGGCTACATCTACGTGATGGGCCGCACCGACGACGTGCTCAACGTCGCGGGACACCGGCTCTCGACCGGTTCCATCGAGGCCGCTCTTGCCGGGCACCCGGC
>JAKPEG010000153.1 GCA_029552065.1 Actinomycetes bacterium | reverse complement strand
GCTGGTGAGCGTCGCCCTCCCGCGGATCCGTGACTTCCGCGGCCTGTCGCCCAAGCAGTTCGACGGACGCGGCAACTACACCTTCGGCCTCAACGAACAGTCGATGTTCTACGAGATCGACCAGGACCGCGTCGACCGGGTTCGGGGCATGGACATCACCGTCGTCACTACGGCGACCAATGACGACGAAGGCCGGGCACTGCTCAAGGCCCTCGGCTTCCCCTTCAAGGAAAACTGAGAGGACTGACGAGACATGGCCAAGACTGCTCTCGTGAACAAGGCGAACGCCAAGCCGAAGTTCAAGGTTCGTGCCTACACGCGCTGCCAGAAGTGCGGACGTCCGCACTCGGTCTACCGCAAGTTCGGCCTGTGCCGGATCTGCCTGCGCGAGATGGCCCACGCCGGCGAACTGCCGGGCGTGACCAAGAGCTCCTGGTAAGCCGCACGGCATACCAGCACCTGACCACCCACCCACGCACCACCGAACTACACCGAAGGTCGACCCCGGAAGCCGGGGCGGCGGGCGCAAGCCGGCCGGACGGCATACCGAAGCAGGGTTGAAACCCCGGTGAGGAAGGGCACGAAGCCCGATGACGATGACCGACCCGATTGCGGACATGCTCACGCGCGTGCGCAATGCCAACTCGGCACACCACGACAGCGTGGCCATGCCGTACTCCAAGCTCAAGGCGAACATCGCCGAGATCCTCCAGCGCGAGGGTTACATCGGTGGCTGGTCCGTGGCGGACGCGGAGGTCGGCAAGACGCTGACCGTCACGCTGAAGTACGGCCCCAACCGCGAGCGCTCGATCGCCGGCCTTCGGCGAGTGAGCAAGCCCGGTTTGCGGGTTTACGCCAAGTCCACCAACCTCCCGCGGGTGCTTGGTGGCCTGGGTGTGGCGATCATTTCCACCTCGACCGGCTTGTTGACCGACAAGCAGGCTCACGAGAAGGGCGTCGGCGGGGAAGTCCTCGCCTACGTCTGGTAAGGGAGGACTGACATGTCGCGTATTGGACGCCTCCCCATCACCCTGCCCGCCGGTGTCGACATCGCCATCGACGGCCAGGCTGTCACTGTCAGGGGACCCAAGGGCCAGCTGGCTCTCACCGTCGCCGAGCCCATCCGGGTCGGCAAGGGTGACAGCGGCGCCGTCGAGGTCTCGCGGCCGGACGACGAGCGCAACTCCCGCTCGCTGCACGGCCTGACCCGCACGCTCATCGCCAACATGGTCGAGGGCGTCACGGCGGGCTACGAGAAGAAGATGGAGATCGTCGGCACGGGGTACCGCGTCGTGGCCAAGGGCGCCAACCTCGAGTTTGCCCTCGGTTACAGCCACCCCATCACCGTCGAACCCCCGAGCGGGATCACCTTCGCCGTCGAAACGCCGACGAAGTTCTCGGTCCAGGGCATCGACAAGCAGCTCGTCGGCGAGGTCGCTGCCAACATCCGCAAGCTGCGCAAGCCTGACCCGTACAAGGCCAAGGGCGTGCGCTACGCGGGCGAGCACATCCGTCGCAAGGTCGGAAAGGCCGGGAAGAAGTAAGCCATGGCAATGATCATCAAGCGCGGCAAGAGCAAGGCCGCTGCCCGGATCCGTCGCCAGGTGCGCGGCCGCAAGAAGGTGCACGGCACGACCGAGCGTCCCCGCCTGGTCGTGTCCCGCTCGACGCGTCACCTGTTCGTCCAGGTCGTCGACGACACGGTGGGCAAGACCCTCGTGTCCGCCTCGACGATGGAGGCCGACCTGCGCGCGTTCGACGGCGACAAGACCGCCAAGGCCAAGAAGGTCGGCGAGCTGGTGGCCGAGCGGGCCAAGGCCGCCGGTGTCGAGGCCGTCGTCTTCGACCGTGGCGGCAACCGCTACCACGGCCGGGTCGCGGCGATCGCCGACGGTGCCCGCGAAGGTGGGCTGGCCCTGTGACCGTGACTACGCAGATGGACGCAATGACTGAGATGAGGAACCTCTGATGCCCGGACCGCAGCGTCGAGGCACCGGGCCGGCTACCGGCACCGGAAACGAGTTCGGTGGCGACCGGGAGCGTCGTGGCCGTGGTGGCCGCGATGGTCGTGACGGCCGCCGCGACTCGCGCGAGCAGGAGAAGAGCCAGTACCTCGAGCGCGTCGTGACGATCAACCGCGTCGCGAAGGTCGTCAAGGGTGGTCGGCGCTTCAGCTTCACCGCGCTGGTCGTCGTCGGTGACGGTGACGGCACCGTGGGCGTGGGCTACGGCAAGGCCAAGGAAGTGCCCGCCGCGATCGCCAAGGGCGTCGAAGAGGCCAAGAAGGCATTCTTCAAGGTCCCGCGGATCGGCGGCACCATTCCTCACCCCGTCCAGGGCGAGGCTGCTGCGGGCGTTGTCCTGCTGCGCCCGGCCGCTGCCGGTACCGGTGTCATCGCCGGTGGCCCGGTGCGTGCAGTCCTAGAGTGCGCCGGCATCGCCGACGTGCTGTCCAAGTCGCTCGGGTCGAGCAACGCCATCAACATCGTCCACGCGACGGTCGAGGCGCTGCGTCACCTGGAGCGTCCGGAGGCCGTCGCGGCTCGTCGCGGCCTGGCCGTCGAGGACGTCGCCCCCGCAGCCATGCTGCGCGTGCAGGCTGCCGCTGCCAAGCCGACCGCGAAGGTCGGTGCGTGATGGCGCGCCTCAAGGTGACTCAGACCCGTGGCCACGTCGGCCAGCAGCGCTTTGCCCGGGAGACCCTGCGGTCTCTTGGCCTCAAGCGCATCGGCGACGTGGTCGTCAAAGAGGACCGTCCCGAGATCCGGGGCATGGTCCGTGCGGTCACGCACCTCGTGACCGTCGAGGAGGTTGACTGACCATGGCTGACAGCAAGACCGACGGCGCAGCCCTCAAGGTCCACCACCTGCGTCCGGCCCCCGGAGCCAAGACCGCCAAGACCCGCGTGGGTCGCGGTGCGGGCTCCAAGGGCAAGACCGCCGGTCGTGGCACCAAGGGCACCAAGGCTCGTTACCAGGTGCCCGAGCGCTTCGAGGGCGGCCAGATGCCGCTGCACATGTCGATGCCGAAGCTGCGCGGTTTCAAGAACCCGTTCCGCACGGTCTACCAGGTCGTCAACCTCGACCGGCTGGCCGCGCTCTACCCGAAGGGCGGCGACGTCACCGTTGCCGACCTCATCGCCAAGGGCGCTGTCCGTGACAGCGCTCCGGTCAAGGTGCTCGGCGACGGTGAGATCACCGTGGCGCTCTCCGTGACCGCGGCCAAGTTCTCGGCTTCGGCCAAGGAGAAGATCGAGGCTGCCGGCGGGAGCGTGACGGTCGCCTGAGCGACCGGCCGCACGGCATACCGGCATGAGAGGTATGCCGTCCCACCGCGCCAACCGGTGTGAGTGACACCCCGGGCCAGGAATTCTCCGGGCTCGGGGTGTTATCTTTCACCGCACGCACGCATCACGCCGCGCGTTTCTTGCGCGAGGCTACGAGGAGGACCAGTGCTCGGAGCTGTCGCCCGTGCGTTCCGCACGCCCGATCTGCGCAACAAGCTGCTTTTCACCCTGCTCATCATGGGGATCTTCCGGCTGGGTTCAGCCATCCCCACTCCAGGGGTGAGCTACACCAAGGTCGCCGAGTGTCTGGCCGGTGCCGATCCCGCGCAGGGGTTCATCGGCCTGGTCAACCTCTTCAGCGGTGGCGCCTTGCTCCAGCTGTCGATCTTCGCGCTCGGGATCATGCCCTACATCACCGCGAGCATCATCATTCAGTTGCTGACGGTGGTCATTCCTCGCTTTGAGACCCTCAAGAAGGAGGGCCAAGCGGGCCAGACCAAGATGACGCAGTACACGCGCTATCTCACCATCGGTCTGGCGGTGCTGCAGTCCTCGACGCTCATCACCTTTGCTCGCAACCCCAGCGCGATCTTCGGTCCGCAGTGCACCCAAATCCTCGCCGATGACTCCATGCTGACCATCGTCATCATGGTGTTGACGCTGACGGCAGGCACCGGCCTGATCATGTGGCTGGCCGAGTTGATCACGGACCGGGGCATCGGCAACGGCATGTCCCTGCTGATCTTCACCTCGATCGCGGCCGGTTTCCCGAGTTCGCTGTGGGCCATTCAGCAGGCCGAGGGCCGATGGGACATCTTCATCGGGATCATCCTGGTCGGCTTCCTCGTCATGGCCTTGGTCATCTTTGTCGAGCAGTCCCAGCGCCGGATCCCGGTGCAGTACGCCAAGCGTCAGGTCGGCCGCAAGATGTATGGCGGCTCCTCGACCTACATCCCGCTCAAGGTCAACATGGCCGGCGTCATCCCGGTCATTTTCGCCTCGTCGCTGCTCGCGTTGCCGGCGTTGGCCGCGCAGTTCGCCGCGCCGCAGGACGGCTCCGCACCGCCGGGATGGGTGGTGTGGATCCAGCAGAACCTCGTGCGCGGGGACCACCCGATCTACATGGCGATGTATGTCGCGCTCATCCTCTTCTTCACGTTCTTCTATGTCTCGATCACCTTCAACCCCGTCGAAGTCGCGGACAACATGAAGCGCTACGGCGGATTCATCCCAGGCATTCGGGCCGGGCGACCCACGGCCGAATACCTCGAGTACGTCCTCAACCGGATCACCGTGCCGGGCGCGCTCTACCTCGCTGCGATCTCGCTGATCCCGCTCATCGCCCTCAAGCTGTTCAACGCCAACCAGAACTTCCCGTTCGGTGGCACGTCGATCCTCATCATCGTCGGCGTCGGGCTCGAGACGGTCAAGCAGATCCAGGCCCAGCTGCAGCAACGCAACTACGAAGGATTCCTGCGATGAGACTGGTCATCATGGGCCCCCCCGGGGCCGGCAAGGGCACCCAGGCAGAGCGGATCGCGCAGCGGTTCGGCATCCCGGCGATCTCCACCGGCGCGATCTTCCGCTCCAACGTCAAGAACCAGACCCCCCTGGGCCAGCAGGTCGAGAAGATCATGGCCTCGGGTGGCTACGTCTCCGACGAACTCGTCAACGAGCTGGTCCGCGACCGGCTGGCCCAGCCGGATGCTGCCGAGGGCTTCCTGCTCGACGGCTACCCCCGCACCGCGGGTCAGGTCGAGGCCCTCGATGCGCTGCTGGCCGAGTCCGGTCACCGGATCGGTGCTGCCGTCGAGCTGACCGTCGACGAGGACGCGGTCGTCGCTCGGCTGCTCGCCCGCGCCGCCGACCAGGGGCGCGCCGACGACACCGAAGAGGTCATCCGCGAGCGGATGGCCATCTACAAGGCCGAAACCGCTCCGCTGACGGCGATCTACCGCGAGCACGGCGTGCTGCGTGAGGTCGACGGCATGGGCAGCGTTGACGAGGTCAACGACCGCATCGCCGCCGTGCTCGACGACGTCCAGGACTGAGCTCTTGTTCGGTCGACGCTCGACCGTGGGCCGCACCGACGAGCAACTGGCGTTCATGCGGGCAGCCGGTCTGCTTGTCGCCGGGGCCCTCGCGACGGTCGCTGACGCCGTCGCCGACGGGATGACCACCGGCGCGCTCGACAGCCTCGCCGAGTCCTACATCCGGGACAACGGCGGGGTGCCGTCGTTCCCCGGGGTGCCGGGATACCGGCATACCCTCTGCACCTCGGTCAACGAGGAGATCGTGCACGGCATACCCGGATCGCGGGTGTTGCGCGATGGTGACCTGCTCTCGGTCGACTGTGGCGCGATCGTCTCGGGTTGGCACGGAGATGCCGCGATCAGTGTCTTCGTCGGCGGCGACGACGCGGCGCGCCCCGAGGACCTGCGGCTCTCCCGGGTGACCGAGGAGTCGCTCTGGGCCGGCATCGCGGCCATGCGCGTCGGAGGTCGCCTGTATGCCGTGGGCGAGGCCATCGAGGAGAGCATCGTCGCGGCAGGTAAGGCCGATGGCAGGGACTACGGCATCGTCGAGGATTACGTCGGCCACGCCATCGGCCAGGAAATGCACCTGGATCCGCAGATCCCCAACTATGCCGTCCGGGGCAAGGGACCGATCCTCGCCTCCGGGTTCACCGGAGCGCTGGAGCCGATGGTGACCCTCGGCGACGCCCGCAACCGGGTGCTCGATGACGGCTGGACAGTGGTCACCCTCGATGGCTCGCGCGCCGCGCACTGGGAGCACACCGTCGTCGTCCGAGACGCTGGCCTGTGCGTGCTCACCGCGGTCGACGGGGGAGCTGCGCGCCTGGCCGAGCTCGGCGCCCCCTTCGCTCCTGTCACCGGCTGATCAGGAGGCACCGTCATGGGCACCGTCACTGACTACTTGGCCACCGTCGACGACGCGCGCCGCCCGGCGCTCGCGCGCGTCGTCGACCGGGCTCACGAACTCGTCCCCGACCTGCAGGAGGGCACGAGCTACGGCATGCCGGTGCTGCTCTACCGCGGCAAGGGACTGCTCTCGGCCATGGCCACGGCCAAGCACCTGGCGATCTACCCCCACAGCGGGGGCCCAGTCCGCGTGGTCGCGCCGCTGCTCGACGGCTTCTCGCTCTCGACCGGCACGGTCCGTTTCACCGTGGCCCAGCCGATCCCGGACGACGCGCTCGACCTGCTCATCCTCACCCGGCGCGACGAGATCGACGGCCAGTTGGCCCGCAAGCGCTGAGCGCGCGCGACCCGCCACGGGACCCGCCCGCGCGTCCCGGCCGCACGGCATACCGGGGGCGATTTCGGGTATGCCGTCCGCCTGCCGTACGATGGAGCGTTGCGTGCCCACTGGCTGGGCACTCAACTCGTTCAGCATGTCCCACGGTTCGCTCATGAAGCGCGGGACGGTCAGACCAGCGAATACGGATCGACGGAGGATATGGCAAAGAAGGACGGTGTCATCGAGATCGAGGGCACGATCGTGGAAGCACTCCCGAACGCCATGTTCCGGGTGGAGTTGTCCAACGGTCACAAGGTGCTCGCCCACATCTCGGGCAAGATGCGTCAGCACTACATCCGGATCCTCCCCGAGGACCGGGTGGTGGTCGAGCTCTCGCCGTACGACCTGTCCCGCGGCCGTATCGTCTTCCGCTACCGCTGATCGCCTGACCAGCTGACGGTTTCGACAGCCCCACCCAACCGCCCGTCCACGGGGACGCTCGCTCGCGAGCGCGACCACGGCCGGGCACAACGCGAAAAGACACGAGGCAATGAAGGTTCAGCCGAGCGTCAAGAAGATCTGCGACAAGTGCAAAGTGATTCGCCGTAACGGGCGGGTCATGGTGATCTGCGACAACCTGCGCCACAAGCAGCGTCAGGGCTGAGCACCACCCACGCACGACCCGCGGACCTTCGGGTACGCATCTAAGTGAAGAACGCAGCACCCGACCCCTGGTTCACACGGTCTTCCAGCAATGGACCACCGCACGGACTCGGATGTCACCCCCGGCACGGAGGCTGGGGACCGGATGCGCACCGCCCGACCGAGCGGGGGAGACCCCCGTGAGGCGAGCGGCACGGCATACCGGAACGGCGCTGCAACAGACCTCCGCAACCGATCAGGAGCACAGCACCATATGGCACGTCTCATCGGCGTGGACCTCCCGCGTGACAAGCGCGTCGAGATCGGCCTGACCTACATCTACGGTGTGGGTCGCACTACCGCGAGCCAGGCCCTCGCGGCGACCGGGGTCAGCCCGGACACCCGGGTCAAGAACCTCTCCGACAGCGACATCGTTGCGCTGCGTGACTGGCTCGAGGCCAACGTGAAGATGGAAGGTGACCTGCGCCGCGAGGTGGCAGCTGACATCCGTCGCAAGGTCGAAATCGGCTCCTACGAGGGCATTCGGCACCGTCGTGGTCTGCCCGTCCGCGGGCAGCGCACCAAGACCAACGCGCGCACCCGCAAGGGCCCGAAGCGCACCGTCGCCGGCAAGAAGAAGGCCGGCAAGTAACCCTCGACGGGTTGCCAGCCCCAGTTACGTAGAGACGTAGGAGAACAATGCCTCCCAAGAGCCGTCAGGCTGCGGGCGCTGCCAAGAAGGTGCGCCGCAAGGAGAAGAAGAACGTCGCCCACGGGCACGCTCACATCAAGAGCACGTTCAACAACACCATCATTTCCATCACCGACCCCACGGGTGCGGTGATTTCGTGGGCCTCGGCCGGCCAGGTCGGCTTCAAGGGCTCGCGCAAGTCCACGCCGTTCGCCGCGCAGATGGCCGCCGAGGCAGCCGCGCGTCGTGCCATGGAGCACGGCATGCGCAAGGTCGACGTGTTCGTCAAGGGCCCGGGATCCGGTCGCGAGACCGCGATTCGTTCGCTCACCGCCACCGGCCTTGAGGTCGGCGCGATCAGCGATGTCACGCCCTCGCCGCACAACGGTGTCCGCCCGCCCAAGCGTCGTCGCGTCTGAGCGCCGGATAGGACTTTAGGAGACCCACCATGGCTCGTTACACCGGCCCCATCACCAAGAAGTCGCGTCGGCTCAAGGTCGACCTCGTCGGCGGCGACAAGAACTTCGAGATGCGCCCCTTCCCGCCCGGCCAGCATGGCCGTCGCCGGGTGCAGGAGAAGGAATACCTCACCCAGCTGTCGGAGAAGCAGAAGGCTCGTTTCTCCTACGGCGTCATGGAGAAGCAGTTCATCCGCTACTACAAGGAAGCCGCAAACCGTCCCGGCAAGACCGGTGACAACCTGCTGCAGATCCTCGAGTCGCGCCTGGACAACGTCATCTACCGCGCCGGTCTGGCCCGCACCCGCCGGCACTCCCGGCAGCTGGTGACCCACGGTCACTTCGAGGTCAACGGCGTGCGCGTCGACGTTCCCTCCTACCGGGTGGAGCAGTTCGACATCATCACGATCCGCAAGCAGTCGATCGAGTCCTTCCCGTTCGAGCTGGCCCGCCAGACCTACGGCGAGCGACCCGTCCCGGCCTGGATGCAGGTGATCGAGGGCACGCTGCAGATCCTCATCCACCAGCTGCCCGTCCGCGAGCAGATCGACACCGTGCTCACCGAGCAGCTCATCGTCGAGTACTACTCCAAGAACTGACACCGCCACACGCCGGTATGCCGTCCGGCCGGGCAGGTGCCCCGCGCACCTGACCGAGCCGCACGGCATACCGGCGGGGCAGTGCGCCGAAGGACCGGGACGCAGACAGAGGCACCCGGCCCGGCAGGGCGGCAAGTCCCTGCGCTACGCGAGGCGTCAAATAGCGGTCGCCTTGTGGGAAAGGAATCACCGTGCTCATTGCACAGCGTCCCGTGCTCACCGAAGAGGTCGTGGCTGACAACCGCAGCCGCTTCGTCATCGAGCCGCTCGAGCCTGGCTTCGGCTACACGCTCGGCAACTCCCTGCGTCGCACCCTGCTGTCCAGCATCCCCGGTGCCGCGGTCACGTCGTTGCGGATTGACGGCGTGCTCCACGAGTTCCAGACGATCCCGGGCTGCAAGGAGGACGTCACCGAGATCATCCTCAACGTCAAGGGTCTGTTCGTCTCCTCGGAGCACGACGAGCCCGTGGTCATGTACCTGCGCAAGCAGGGCCCCGGCCCGGTGACCGCCGCCGACATCGCGCCCCCGGCCGGTGTCGAGGTGCACAACCCCGACCTGCACATCGCCACGCTCAACGCCAAGGGCCGCATCGAGATGGAGTTGACCGTCGAGCGCGGTCGCGGCTACGTCTCGGCGCAGCAGAACAAGTCCGGTGACCAGGAGATCGGCCGCATCCCGGTCGACTCCATTTACTCGCCGGTGCTCGCCGTGACCTACAAGGTCGAGGCGACCCGTGTCGAGCAGCGCACCGACTTCGACCGGCTCATCGTCGACGTCGAGACCAAGTCGGCCATGGCCCCGCGTGACGCGATGGCTTCCGCCGGCAAGACCCTGGTCGAGCTGTTCGGGCTGGCTCGTGAGCTCAACGTCGAGGCCGAGGGCATCGACATGGGCCCGTCGCCGACCGACGCCGCCCTCGCGGCGGACCTCGCGTTGCCGATCGAGGACCTCGACCTCACCGTCCGGTCCTACAACTGCCTCAAGCGCGAGGGCATCCACACCGTGGGCGAGCTCGTCGGGCGCAGCGAGGCCGACCTGCTGGACATCCGCAACTTCGGTGCCAAGTCCATCGACGAGGTCAAGGCCAAGCTCGCGGCCATGGGCCTCAACCTCAAGGACAGCCCCCCCGGCTTCGACCCCGCCTCGATCGTCGACTCCTATGCCGACGACTACGACGACCTCGACGAGGGCCGGTCGTTGCTCGAGGACGAGCAGTTCTGACCCCGTAGCCGCACGATCAAGGAGACACACCCATGCCAACCCCGGCCAAGGGACCCCGCCTCGGTGGCGGGCCGGCACACGAGCGGCTGCTGCTTGCGGGGCTTGCCACCTCGCTCTTCGAGCACGACCGGATCACCACGACCGAGGCCAAGGCCAAGCGGCTACGTCCGCTCGCCGAGCGCCTCGTGACCTTCGCCAAGCGCGGTGACCTGCACGCGCGTCGGCGCGTCCTCACGGTCGTGCGCGACAAGGGCGTCGTCCACCGCCTCTTCACCGAGGTGGCCCCGGACATGGCCCAGCGCGAGGGTGGCTACACCCGGATCGTCAAGATCGGTCCGCGCAAGGGCGACAACGCCCCCATGGCGGTCATCGAGCTCGTCCGTGAGCCGCTGTCGGCCAAGAAGGCAACCGTCAAGGAGGCCGAGGCCGCCACCAAGCGGGCCGCCTCCGACCGCGCAAAGAAGGCCGACAAGCCGGCGCCCGTCGTCGAAGAAGCCGTCGTCGAGGTCGAGGCCACCGAGGCCACCGAAGCGGTGGCGCTCGTCGACACCGCTCCGGCCGCGGGCAGCACCGCCTCCGCCGAGCTGCCCGCCGGTGCGGTCGTGCCGCTCGAGGACGGTTCGGCCCCCGAGGGCTACACCGTCAAGGGCAACGCCGACTCGGGTCTCTACCACGAGCCGGACGGCCAGTGGTACGACGCGACGGTGGCCGAGTTCTGGTTCAAGGACGCCGCCGACGCCGAGGCCGCCGGCTTCCGCAAGGCCGGCACCAAGGCCGAGGACTGATCTCGACACCTCGTCGTTTGCCGGGTGACCGGCATCCGCGACGAGAGGCCCCCGCTCCTCATCGGAGCGGGGGCCTCTCGCTGTCGGTTTCCGATGGGAGGTCGCCTGGAATCCGGGTCCGACCGGTCCGCTCGTCCTGGGCGCAGCGGTCACGCCACCGGCAGTGGTCTGAGCACGACCGGCCTCACTGCGTCGGAGCCGGCTCGGCGAGGGTGACGATCGTGCCAGCGCCGCCGTCCAGGCGGATCCGTTGACCGGTGCGCAGTCGGGTGGTCGCCTCGTGCACCCCGACGACCGCCGGTATGCCGTATTCGCGCGCGACCACCGAGCCGTGCGTCATCATCCCGCCCACCTCGGTGACCAGTCCGCCGGCCGAGAGGAACAACGGCGTCCAGGCAGGATCGGTGCCAGGGCAGACGAGGATCTCCCCGTGCTGCAGCTCGGCCGTCGCGGGATCCAGCACCACCCGCACCAGGCCCTCGACCCGGCCCGGCGACACGGGGGAGCCGGTGATCACGCCCTCGTCGTCTGGCTCGGCCGTCCCGCCCAGGCCCTCGTAGAAGACCCGTCCGTCCCCGCAGAGCACCCGCGGCACCCGGGTGCGTCGGGCCTCGGAGGCACGGGTAGCCGCTCGTTCGCCCACCCGTTCGCGCAGGAGCTCGCGACCGGCGGAATCGGCGGCGAGCCGGGGCAGGTCGAGCAGTTCCTGCAGGCGCAGCAGGAAGACGTCCTCGGGGCGATCCAAGATGCCGGCCGCCACGAGGTCCGCGCCGGTGGCGAGCAGGGCGGGGCGCAGGATTCCCATGGCCTGGATGATCGTGAACTTCGGGGCCTCGCGGCCTCCGGCCAGCGCCCGGACGCGACTGGCGGCCCAGCGTGCAACCCGCCGCTGCATCCGACCGCGCGGTCCGGTGCCCAGCCGCGCCGTCAACTCGTCGAGGGCTTGGGCCGCGCGCTGTTCGCCTCGGCGGAAGTTCACCGGAGGCGTCTGGTCCGCGGGGATCTCGAGGTAGCGGGCGAGGGTGGCCAGCAGGTCGGTCGGGTCCTCCCGCCAGCGTGTCCGGCCGAGGTCGATCTCGCCGACGCCGCGCATGCCGTAGGCCGTGAGGAAGTCCCCGAGCGCCCCGGCCAGCACGGGCGGGAGCGGGCGGTGCGGACCAGGTGCGGGGGCAGGTATGCCGTCGTCGGTGGTGTCGGCCATGGTCTGACGCTACCGGCCGCAGCCGAGTTGGGTGCCTCGCTCAGGCGTCAGCGGCCGTGGCCGTGCCCGAGGGCTTCGTCGCACCCGCCACACCGACCACATCTTCGTTCGCCTCTGAGGCCTCCTGGATGTCTGTGGCGGTCGTCCCCTCGTTCTTGACCAGTGCCCTCACGGTGGCCTCGGTCTCGACGGTGAGCGGGTAGCGCTTCTTGTAGATCTCGACCAGGGCCATCACGGTCGCGGCCACCGGCACTCCCAGGAGCGCCCCGGAGATGCCGAACAGTTGCGAGCCCAGCAGCGCCGAGGCGAAGGAGACCGCCGGGTGCAGGTTGACCGCGCGTGCGGAGATCCGCGGCTCGACGAAGATGTTCTCGATCTGCTGGTAGATGACCGACCAGGCGAGGACGTAGAGGCCGATCTTCGGGTCGGACGAGGTGAGCCCGACCAACACCGGCAGGATGATCGAGATATAGGTGCCGACGTTGGGGATGAACTGGGCGACGATGCCGGTCCATAGCGCCAAGGGCAGCCAGTAGGGCAGGCCAACCACGGCGAAGACGACCGCGGAGCACCCAGCGTTGAGCGAGGCCAACACGATCCGCGCGGCGATGTAGCCACCGACCTTGACCTGGGTGAGATCCCACGCGGTGAGGAAGGGCACCTGAGCCGTCGGCGTGATGCGCTGGCCGAGCCATTCGCGCAGCCGCGGCATACTCGCCGAGATGTAGTAGACGAAGAAGACGAGGATGAACGCGCCGAACACACTGGAGAGCATGCTGGCGACCATGCTGACGACGCCGGCGCCGACGACTTGCGCATACCCGGCGAGATCGTCCGCCCCGATGCCGAGGCTGCCCAGCAGCGTGGTGTAGGTGTAGGAGGAGCTGGTCCGCGCGTTGATCCAGTCCAGTGCCCGCGCCGCCGTGTCCGGAATGCTGGCGATGAGCTGGACGAGCTGGCTCACCAGGAGATTGCCGAACAACGCGACGAAGACCACCGTGAAGAGCCCGGCCAGCAGCATGACCAGCCCGGTGGCTCTCGACCGCGGCATGCGGGTGGAGAGCTTGCCGACGGCTGGCTCCATCGCGAGGGCGGCGAACCACGCCATGACGATGTAGTAGATGACGCCACCGCCGTTGTAGAAGACAAAGACGACGGTGAGCGCGATAGCGATGACCCAGACGACGATCCAGGTCCGTCGCCAGAACGGCCGTTCCAACAATCGAACGGACGATTCGGTCGCTCCGGGTATCGGTGCGTTCCCTTGCATGATTCCCAATTTAGGGCAGTTCGGCGCCCAAACGCGCGGTGCATGCGTTGCGGTTCGGCGGTGCGCTCAGCGGTCGGAGAGATCAAGGTCCGGCTCGCGGGCGGGCTTCGGCCCGGGTGTCCCGGCGAGCGCGGCCCGCGAGGCGGGGTCGGCGGCGGCCGTGGCCGCGACCTCCCACAGCGCCAGGTCCATCTCGGTAGTGACGTTGCGGGGCAGGGAACGGGTGAGTTCGAGCGCGAGGGGCGTGAAGCCGTCACCGGCCTCGCCGGGCGCTGCAGTCGCCGTCGAGATCCAGCGCAGGGCGAGAACCGGCAGTGGCACGACCGCGGCACCGAAGGGCAGGACCGTGGGGAAGGCCCGCCCGAGGCAGTCGCGCATCGCCTGGCCCCGGGCGGCGGCTCGGACGAAGGGGTCGGCCACGGCTGCCGTCTCCTCGACGATCGCTCTCGTGTCGGCGAGGTAGGCCGCGATGGCCGCGTCGAAGTCGTCCCGGACTCGGTCGGGATCGCGCGCTGCCTTGCGCAACCGTGGGGCGACGGTGCGCAGGAGGCGCGCGAGTCCCGGGAGCGTGCGGCGCAGCACCCGCCGCGGGGCGGGAGGGAGCAGGCCCTCGGCGGCCAGGCCGGCGAAGACGGATCTCGCGCTCGGATCGGCGACGGACAGGAAGGCCGGGAGCACCCTTCGGCCGAGCGGGTTGCGCAGGGCCACGTCGGTGCGAATCCACAGCCGCTCAGCGGCCTCCCCCACGTAGGGGAGCGCCAGGGGGTCGGTCTCGTGGCCGAACAGCCGTCCGGCCCCGGCGGCGACGCATCGGATGGCATCGCGCCCGAGCGGGGTGATCGGGTCGAGCATCCCCTGGAGGGTGCCGAAGGACAGCCACATCGAGTCGGTGGGCGCGCCCTCCGGCAGCGGATGCAAGGTGGTGATCGCCCGGGACTGCAGGACGTGCAATCTCCCTGCGTGCCAAGCCCATTCGATGTCCTGCGGTGCGGCATACTCGGCCTCGATCCGGCGGCCCAGTGCGTTGAGCGCAAAGAGCTGCCGCTCGCCGAGCGCCTGCTCGGGCCGGCCGCCCTTGCTGCCGACACGGACGTCGCGGACCTGGCCGGTCGCGCCGTCGAGGACGTAATGGTCGGGTTCGACCTGCCCGGACACGAGCGCCTCACCGAGCCCGAAGGTCGCGTCGATCGTGGTCTCGCCGCGCCGTCCGGTGAGCGGATTGGCGGTGAAGAGCACGCCGGAGACCTCGGCCGGCACGAGTTGCTGGACGACGACCGCGAGAGCCACCGCGTCGTCGGGGACGCCATTGCGTTGCCGGTAGACGATGGCCCGCGCGGTCCACAGACTCGACCAGCAGCGCACGACGGCGTCGAGCACGGCGTCGGCCCCGGTGACACCGAGGAAGGTGTCCTGTTGGCCGGCGAAGGACAGGTCGGACAGGTCCTCGGCGGTCGCCGACGAACGGACTGCGACCGCGATGTCGCCCTGCTCGGGGGCCGAGGTCGCCCCCAGCGTGCGGTATGCCGCGCGCACGGCCTCCGCGAGCGGATCGGGCACCGGGGCGGCGGCGAAGGCCGCACGGATCGCTGCGGAGGCGCGCTCCGCGGCGGCGGGGGTGGGGTCGGTGCCGAGGTCGGCCAGCGCTGCGGCGATGACGGCGTCGAGGCCTGCGACGGCAACGACGGATCGGTAGCCGTCGGTGGTCACGACGAAGCCCGCCGGCACCGCGAAGCCTGCCCGGGCGAGGCGGCCGAGGTTGACGGCCTTCCCGCCGCCGGTGGCCAGGTTGAGGTCGGGGTCGTCGAGCGCGAGGGTCCACGAGACCATGGGGGTCACGCTACGCGCGCCGGGCGCCGGGCGCCGGACCGGCATACGGGATGATGCTCGGGTGACCGAGACCGACGGGACCGACGAGACCGCACTGCGGCTGCGGCTGGACCTCGGCTACGACGGCACGGACTTCTCCGGGTGGGCGGTCCAACCGGGGCGTCGCACCGTCGAGGGCGAGTTGTCCGGCGCGCTCACGACGATCCTGCGCGCTGGCGAGCCGGTCCGGCTCACCGTGGCCGGTCGCACCGACGCGGGAGTGCACGCCCGTGGTCAGGTGGCGCACGCGGATGTCGTGGAGGCGGCATACCTCGGGTTGGTCGGGCGCGCCGAGCGTGCACCAGAGGAGGCGATGCTCGCTCGGCTGCGTGGCGTGCTGCCTCGGGACCTCGTCGTTCATCGGGTATGCCGCGCGCCCGCCGGTTTCGACGCCCGGTTCTCGGCGACCTCGCGACGCTATCTCTATCGGATCGCCGACGAGAGTGCCACGCGAGATCCCTTGCGGCGCAACGACACCGTCGCGCTAGGCGGGGTCCTGGACGTGGCCGCGATGAGCGAGGCGAGTGGACGGCTGCTCGGACTGCGGGACTTCGCGGCCTTCTGTCGGCGGCGCGAGGGCGCCACCACCACCCGCACCCTGCTGCGCTACGAGTGGCGGCGCGCCGCCGACCACGTGGTCGAGGCGACCGTGATTGCCGACGCCTTCTGCCATTCGATGGTGCGTGCCCTGGTCGGCGCTGTCATTCCGGTTGGCCTGGGGCGCGAAGAGATCGACTGGCCGAGCCAGGTGCAGCAGGACGGTCGGCGGGTGAGCCAGGTCAAGGTCATGCCCGCCCACGGGCTGTCCCTGGAGGAGGTCACCTACCCGCCGGACGACGAGCTGGCTGCCCGCGCGATCGAATCACGCGCCCGCCGGGACTGAGCCTCAGGCCAGCCAGCGACGGGCGAGGGCGATCCGGGCCGCCACCTGCTCGGTGGTCGCCTGCCCGACCGGCGGCCCGCCGCACTGGCGGCGCAGCTCGGCGTGCACATGGCTGTGCGGTATGCCGCGCAGCCGGGCCACCTGGGTCACCAACCCGCCGAGTTGCTTGCGCTGCACCGCGAGAGCGCGGTGCAGGCTCTCGGCCGGGGCGACCCGCTCACGCCGCTCGGCGCGGGCGTGCCGTCGCAACTGCCGCTCCTGCCGCTCCTGGAGCAGGGCCTCGATATGTTCGGTCTCGAGCAGCCCGGGCAGGCCGAGGTAGTCCGCCTCGTCGGCCGAGGTCGGCATGGCGTGCATCCCGAACTGCTTGCTGTCGAAGAGCACGTGGTCGAACCTGGCCTGGGAGTCCAGCGCCTCGAACTGCCCGAGCAGGTCGTCGGCGCCGTCCTGCTCGGCATTGGCTCGGGCGAGCAACGCCTCGGTCTCGGCCCACACGTCGAGGTCCTCGCCGGCCGGGCGGCGGCCCAAGACGTGGTCCCGGGTGCGCTCGAGGCTCGCGGCGTGCGCGAGCAGCATCGGCACGGTGGGCAGGAAGACCGTCGCTATTTCCCCGCGACGCCGGGCCCGGACGAAGCGGCCGACGGCCTGGGCGAAGAAGAGCGGGGTCTGGGTCGACGTCGCGTAGACCCCGACCGCGAGCCGGGGCACGTCGACGCCCTCGGACACCATGCGCACGGCCACCATCCACCGGTCCGCCGCGTCGCCGGACTCGGCGAAGGCCTCGATCCGTCGGCTGGATCCCGCGTCGTCGGAGAGCACGACCGTGGGCGCGGTCCCGCTCACCCCGTGCAGGATCCGGGCATAGGTGCGGGCCATCGTCTGGTTGGCCGCGATGACCAGGCCACCGGCGTTGGGCAGGTGCCGACGGACCTCGGTGAGCCGGCGGTCCGCCGCCCCGAGCACCGCAGGGATCCACTCTCCCTTGGGATCCAAGGCTGTTCGCCATGCCTGCGCGGTGAGGTCCTTGGTGAGCTCGCCGCCGAGCTCGGCCTCGAGCGTCTCGCCGGAGCGGGTCCGCCAGCGCATCGGCCCGCCGTAGCTCATGAACACCACTGGCCGCACGACGTGGTCGCGCAGCGCGTCGGCATAGCCGTAGGTGTAATCGGCGCGGGAGACGCGCGTGCCGCCGGGGCCCGGGTCGTAGGTGACGAACGGGATCGGCGTCTCGTCCGAACGGAAGGGGGTCCCGGTGAGCGCGAGCCGCCGGGCCGCCGGCTCGAACGCGGTCGCGATGGCATCGCCCCAGCTGCGCGCGTCGCCGGCGTGGTGGATCTCGTCGAGGATGACCAGGGTGGGCGACCCACGGGTGAGCGCCTCGTGCATGGTCGTGCGGGCGGCCACCCCGGCATAGGTCACCGCGACCCCGTCGAACTGTCGGGAGCGCCCGTGCCGCCCGGTGCCGGGGTCGAGCTGGATGCCGACCTTGTGCGCGGCCTCGGCCCACTGGACCTTGAGATGCTCGGTGGGAGCGACCACGGTGACCCGGCGCACGACCCTCCGGTGGAGCAGCTCGGCGGCCACCCGCAGGGCGAAGGTCGTCTTGCCGGCCCCGGGGGTGGCGACCGCGAGAAAATCCTGCGGCTCCTCGCGCAGGTAGGCGGTGAGCGCCTCCTGCTGCCAGGCGCGCAGGGCGGACGAGGTCCCCCACGGGGCGCGTTGGGGGAAGGCGGGGGAGAGCCGCTCGAAGGCCGACTGGCTCATCCGCGGCTGCGCTCCCGCCGGTATGCCGCACCGGCCACCGGGCGCGTGCGGGCGCGGCGGGGCGAGGGGTCGGCTGGGGAGGGCATGGAGTGGCGATGCTAGTCGAGGGGCGGGATATCGAGATGCCCGCGACACGCGGCATACGGGAGACTGGCCGACCGTGGGCCACGTCGACGTCAACCAGGTGAGCTTCGACCTGCCCGACGGGCGTCCCCTGCTGCGGGAGGTGAGCTTGCGGGTGGGCGAGGGGGCGCGCATCGCGCTCGTGGGACCCAACGGATCGGGCAAGACGACCCTCACCCGCATCGTGAGCGGCGATCTGGTCGCTCACGGGGGAGCGGTGACCCGCTCCGGTGGGCTCGGGGTGATGCGCCAGTTCATCGGCTCGGTGCGCGACGACTCCACGGTGCGCGACCTGCTGTTGTCGGTGGCGCCCGAGCCGATCCGCCGGGCGGCCGCCGAGATCGATCGCACCGAGCTCGCCGTGATGGAGCACGACACCGAACGAGACCAACTCGCCTACGCTCAGGCGCTCGTCGACTGGGGCGACGTCGGAGGCTACGACCACGAGACACTGTGGGACACCTGCACCGTGGCTGCCCTAGGCGTCCCCTTTGAGCGCTGCCGGTGGCGACCGGTCGCCACCCTGTCCGGCGGCGAGCAGAAGCGGGTCGTGCTCGAGGCACTGCTGCGCGGTCCCGACGAGGTGTTGCTGCTCGACGAACCCGACAACTACCTCGATGTGCCCGGCAAGCGCTGGCTCGAGGACGCACTCATCGCCTCGCCCAAGACGGTGCTCTTCGTCTCGCACGACCGCGAGCTGTTCTCCCGGGTCGCGACCCGCGTGGCAACCCTCGAGCCAGGGGCGGCCGGGTCGACCCTATGGGTGCACCCCGGTCCGTTCGGGACGTATGCCGCGGCCCGCGCCGAGCGCAACTCCAAGCTTGAGGAGCTGCGCAAGCGATGGGACGAGGAGCACGCCAAGCTCAAGGCGCTCGTCGTCATGTATCGCACGAAGGCGGCCTACAACTCGGACATGGCGGCCAGGCTGCAAGCGGCCGAGACCAGACTGCGCCGGTTCGTCGAGGCCGGCCCGCCCGAGGCGGTGCCGGTGACCCAGCGGCTGCGGATGCGCCTGGCCGGTGGGCGCACCGCCAAGCGTGCGATCGTCTGCGAGCGACTGGAACTCGCTGCAGGAGAAGCCGACTCGACCGGTGGCGGCGTGCTCATGAAGCCCTTCGACGCCGAGATCTGGTTCGGCGAGCGCCTCGCAGTGCTGGGTTCCAACGGTTCGGGCAAGTCGCACTTCCTGCGTCTGCTGGCCTGCGGTGGCTCCGACCCCGACGTCGAGCACCGGCCGGTCGGGGACACCAGGCCCGAGCCGGTGCGGCATACCGGGTCGGCCCGGCTGGGGGCCCGCGTGCGCCCCGGGTGGTTCGCCCAGACCCATCACCAGCCGGCCCTGCTCGGGCGCACGCTCGCCGAGATCCTCCATCGTGGCGACGAACATCGTGCCGGGCGCGGGCGCGAGGAGGCGGCCAAGGTCCTCGACCGTTACGGCCTTGCCAAGGCGGCCGAGCAGAGCTTCGACTCGCTCTCCGGCGGGCAACAGGCGCGTTTCCAGATCCTGCTCCTGGAGCTGTCCGGTGCGACGCTCCTGCTGCTCGACGAGCCGACCGACAACCTCGACCTCGACTCCGCCGAGGCGCTCGAGGCGGCGCTCGATGCCTTCGAGGGCACCGTCGTCGCGGTCACCCACGACCGGTGGTTCGCCCGCTCGTTCGACCGCTTCCTCGTCTTCCGCGCCGACGGCCGGGTGGTGGAGTCGGCGACCCCGGTGTGGGACGAGGGCCGGGTCGACCGGCTGAGGTGAGGCCGATCGCCTAGGGCTGCAACGGCTGAACGAGAGTCGGCGCGAACCCAGGTATGCCGTCCGCGCGCCATCCGCTCGCGCCGTCGGACCCGCCGTCGAGACAGGAGGGGCCGAGGGCCGGCGCTGGGGTGGGCGAGATCCCGGGGGTGGAGACCAGCGAGAGCACCGTGCTGCCTGTTTCGACGGCCGTCACCCGAGCGACGGCGTAACGGTCGGACCCGAGGTCGCGACGCAACTCGGCGCGCACCGGGCGGCCGCCGTCGCACGCGGCATACGTGAGGATCCACCCGGCCGCGGTGGCGGCGGTCACCTGGGCGGCGGGCGCGGTGTCGGTGGGCACGCCCGCACCGGACGTCGCCATGGCCCGCACGCCGTCGGTCTCGGTGCCCGTCCACACGGGTGTCGTCGGCACCGCCTGGGCGGCGACCAGCCAGGGGTCGCGAGCAGCGGTCGCCACGGCGGCGGTGAGGTCGGGCGGCGGGGAGGCCTGCGGCCAGGTGGGCTCCGGTGCGGAAGCGACCGGCTCCACCCCCCACGGGCCGAAGAACGGAGGACGCTCGATCGCAGCGCTGGCGGCACTCCCGGGGTTCGCGAGACAGGTGGAGGCGAGCGGGATCTCGCGGGCCTGGGACCAGGTCGTGTCGAGGTGATGCGGCACGGCGACGGTGACGGTGAGATTCTGGCGGCGGGCGTCGAAGTCGTAGGAGACCTCGAGGGTCGCGAGCATCGCGTCGTCGATCCTCGCGCCACGCGCGAGGCTCACCCCGGGCTGGCTGCCGGAGCCGACGGTGCACTGGGCGAAGACGAGTCGCCAGCCTGCGGCCATGGCCGCCCGCACCTCGGGCAGCAGGATGTCCTGGGCGCTTGCCCCTTGCGGGTAGCCGGCCGCGCGGGCGCCGACCTCCCGGACGAGCGCCCCGCTCTGCTTGTCGGCGAACCCCGCGACCCGGGTGCGGGTCGGTGCCGCCCACGGGTCGGCCCAGGCCCGCTGGGCGCGCGCCAGGTCCGTCGCGTTGCCGAACCACGCCCCCTTGGCCGCAGCGGCAGGCGTCGTAGCGACAACACATCCGGCGAGGCCTTCGACCGCGAGCAGCCCGACGGCGAGCAGCCCGGCGAGGCGGGTGCGCCTGTGGCGTGGCCGGGTGCCGGGGGCGGTCATCGGCTCGTCACCATCGCGAACGGGGTCTGCCACCCGAGCTCCTGGGGAAGCTGTTCGCCGGTGAACTGGGCGCGTGTGACGGTGTAGGTCTGGCCGCTCTCGGGTTCGTAGACGAGCAGATTGTCGCCCTGCGTGCCGGTGACGAGGATGACGTGGAATCCGCTGCTTCCCTGGGTGGACACGCCGCCGATGTAGAGCGGCACGGCCTGGCCGGCGTTGGCCTGGCTCACGAGCTGGTCGTAGGAGGACCCGAGGTTGGAGGGCGCGATGTAGTTCACGTCGTAGTCCGACCCGGGCACCCCGGAGGCGCCGGGACCCCCGCCCATCTGGCGGGCCGCGCTGCCGGGGGAGGTGCCGGCCTGCTCCGGCCACCACCCGTTGAAGTCCCCGTCATGGTCGGTCAGCCCGTTGGTCTGATCGTGCATGGCCTGGGCCGCCCACGCGAACCGGTTGTGGGCGGGGCTGCCCGCAACCGGGTTGCGGTCGCCCGGGAAGGGTCCGGGATCGCCCAGTTGCTGACCGGTGCGCGGGTCGTAGCCGGTGAGGATCATCATCGCGAAGGCCGGGTCGTTGAGCATCCGGGCATAGAGGAGCGAGGCCGATCCGCAGGTCGTGGCGTCGGGCTGGCGGAAGATGCCGGGGTTGGCCGCGGGATCGAGCCGGGTGAGCTCGTCCCGGCTCATCGACGACACCCGTGCGGCGTAGTTGCGCAGGGTCGCCAGATCGGCCCCCGACGCGACCGCGGCGAGGATCCACGCCTTGGCCAGGTCGTTGTCGGCGGCGTCGAGCAGAGCCTGGACGGCGGCCCGGTCCGCGGGTGACATGGCGGCCAGACGATCGGCCGCCCGCTGGGCCGTGCTGCCACGCAGAGGCCCGGAGTCGTTGTCGCCCAGGCCATGACCCGAGGCGTTGGTCTGGTCCACGGCGCTCACGCCGGGAGCCAGCCTCACCGGCAGGTCGACGTCGTCGAAGGCCTCGTCGAGCGTGGCCGCGCAGGCATGCAGGGCCTGTCCGGCATCCTCGTAGGCCCCGACCAGCTCGGCTCCCACCGCGGCAGCGTCCTCGATGATCGCCCGGAGCTTGTCCACGAGGGCACCAGGGTCCAGGTCGGTCCACTGGATCGTGAGGTGACGACCCAGTCGCTCGTATGCCGCGTCGTGTCGCGCGCGCGCAGCCCGCATCGCCGGTTCCAACTCGACGAGGGCCTGTTCGATCGTCGTGCAGGCCGGCACCAGGGTGTCTGCCCGTCCGGCGAGCGCGTCGGTCGACGCCCGGCACGCGGTGCCCGCCGCGCCCTCCCACACGGTCGGCGCGGCCAGCCGCCCGGAGGCACGTCCGATGTCGTCCGAGGCGGTCTGCCACCGCTCACCGATCCGGCGCCAGGCGGCTCGCACCGGGGCGATGTCCTCGGGAGCCGGGTCGGGGGCCAGGGCTGCGATCCGCAGGAGCGAGGCGACCGCGTCGACGACCTGCTGGGCGGCATCCCACGGTGGCCACAGGTCGATGCGGGAGAGGAGGGCGAGCGCCTCGCGCAGGTCGTCGACGATCCGGTCAACGTCGAAGCTCATGGAACACCCCCGCGCTATTGCGGTCGCAGGCGAGATAGGTGGCCAGGCAGGTCTGGACGTTTGCGCCCAGCTCGTCGACGAGGGCCAGGGCGGTCGTCGCGAGGTCGTCGGCCCGTTGCGCGGCCACGGCGGCCGTGGCCGCGAGGTCCCCGAGGCGGCTGCCCGCGGCGGCCGCCGTGTCGCGTCGGGTGTCGGCGAGCTCCGCGCGTCCCAGACCGACAGTGGCCGCCCAGATCGTGTCCACCGCGGCCGGGTCGATGGCGTAGGTCACGGTCCCCCCTCGTCGTGGGTGGCCGACGCCACCCGCCACTGGGGCACGCTAGTCTCCCGGCCGCGCACACGCATGGGTAGCCGTACTCAACCGTGCCCAGGTGCGGCCCCGGTCGGGTCCCCCAGCGGGGGTCGATCGAGATCGACCGGGTAGGTCGTGAGGTAGACCGCGACACGACGGGCCCGTGGATTGCCCTGTCCGACGCGGCGATGACGCTCGATCACCTCGGCGAGCTCCGCCGTCATCGCCGCCGCCTGCTCGGCGGTGACGACGACGACGTGATCGGACAGC
The DNA here is from genome assembly GCA_029552065.1 of Actinomycetes bacterium. GTDB lineage: Bacteria > Actinomycetota > Actinomycetes > Actinomycetales > Dermatophilaceae > Phosphoribacter. Next base: position 23,758 of record JAKPEG010000153.1, on the reverse strand, counting down.
CCGAGGGACTCCCGCCACGGCGCAGGCCAGCCCGGGGCGGCGTCGAGCCAGCCTTCGACCTTGGCGAGGAAGTGGCGCAGGTAGTCCCGATCGAGCCAGTCGAGCGTGGCGGCGAGGTCCTCGTCGCCGTTGCCGTCGGGTGCCGACAGGACGGTATGCCGTGCCGCGGTCGCCTCCCAGCGACGCTCGCGGCCGCGCCCGGGCTCGGCGGCATCGCGGACCAGGCCGACCGCCGCGAGGGCACGCAGGTGGTAGCTCGTGGCGCCGGAGTTCGTCGACAACTCCCGCGCGAGCACGGTCGAGGTCGCCGGGCCCACCGTGCGCAGGCGCCCGTGCAGCCGGGCCCGTAGGGGATGGGCGAGGGCCGCGACCTGGTCGGCGTTGAGGGGGAGAGCCGCCGCATTCATACACAGAAGTTTTGCATAATCCCCATGCCATAGCCCGACCGACATCGGGACGATCCGGCATTCGTGCAGGTCAGCGGCCATGTGAGGGCGATTTGGGCAGCCCTGGTCCGGCCCGTAGACTTGAGGACTGTTGTGCCACGCGAGGCGTATGCCGCGCAGGCGCCGCTCGCGGCCCTCGACAAGGGCTGGGAGCCGGCCGCCCGGCATACCCGTTCGAGACCGAGACGAAAGTGACGCACATGCGCACCTACACCCCCAAGCCGGGCGAGGTCACCCGTGCCTGGCACGTCATCGACGCGACCGACGTCGTGCTCGGCCGGCTGGCCACCCACACCGCGGTGCTCCTGCGTGGCAAGCACAAGGCCACCTTCGCCCCGCACGTCGACACCGGTGACTTCGTCATCATCGTCAACGCGGAGAAGGTCGCCCTCACCGGCAACAAGCTGCGGGACAAGCGCGCCTACCGGCACTCGGGTTTCCCGGGTGGCCTGTCGAGCGTGACCTACGGCGAGCTGCTCGCCAAGGACCCCCGCAAGGCCATCGAGAAGGCCGTCCGCGGGATGCTCCCCAAGAACTCCCTCGCGCGCCAGCAGCTCACCAAGCTCAAGGTCTACACCGGCAGCGAGCACCCCCACGCGGCCCAGAAGCCCGTCCCCTTCGAGATCACGCAGGTGGCCCAGTAATGGCTGACAACGCCCAGGACTTCGAGCTCGACGTCGACGAGCCGGAGCTGTCCGCATACACGACCGAGACCCAGGCGGCCCCGGCCGGAGCGCCCGCCCGTGCCCGCAGCGCCTCGACCCCCGGTGCTGCGACCGGTCGGCGCAAGCAGGCCATCGCCCGGGTGCGCATCGTGCCCGGCACCGGCGAGTGGACCGTCAACGGCCGCACGCTGGACACCTACTTCCCCAACAAGGTGCACCAGCAGCTGGTCAACGAGCCGCTCAAGGTGCTCGAGCTCGACGGGGCCTACGACGTCCTCGTGCGCGTGCACGGCGGAGGCCCCTCGGGCCAGGCCGGCGCCGTCCGACTCGGCGTCGCCCGCGCGCTCAACGGGGTCGACGAGGAGCTCAACCGGCCTTCGCTCAAGAAGGCCGGGCTGCTCACCCGGGACGCCCGGGTCCCGGAGCGCAAGAAGGCCGGCCTCAAGAAGGCCCGCAAGGCCCCGCAGTACAGCAAGCGCTGACGCGGAACTGCTTCACGCGACCGAGGGCGGTCCGGGATGCCGCAGGCAACCGGGACCGCCCTCGGCGCGTCTTACCGAGGGCACGAGGAAAGGACCCAACGGTGGGACGACTGTTCGGCACGGACGGAGTCCGCGGCCTGGCCAACCACGACATCACGGCCGAGCTCGCACTCGACCTGTCGGTCGCGGCCGCGCACGTGCTGCGCGAGGGTGGCGAGTTCACCGGGCATCGCCCTTTCGCGGTCGTCGGGACCGACGGACGCGCGTCGGGTGAGTTCCTCGCGGCCGCCGTCATGGCCGGCCTCGCCTCCGCGGGCGTCGACGTCTTCGACGCCGGTATGCTGCCCACCCCCGCGATCGCCTTCCTCACCGCCGACCTCGGAGCCGACCTCGGCGTGATGCTCTCGGCCTCGCACAATCCGATGCCCGACAACGGGATCAAGTTCTTCGCCCGGGGTGGTCACAAGCTCGACGACGCCGTCGAGGACGCCATCGAGGCTCGGCTGCGCGAGCCATGGGAGCGTCCGACCGGTGCCGGGGTCGGCCGGATCAGCCGACTCACCGACGGCGCCGCTCGCTATGTCAAGCACCTCCTGCAGGCATTGCCCAACCGGCTCGAGGGGATGCACGTCGTCGTCGACGCTGCCCACGGAGCGGCCTCGCTCGTCTCGCCGTGGGCCTTCCGGGAGGCCGGTGCCTATGTCACCGTCATCGGTGCCGAGCCCACCGGACACAACATCAACGAGGGCTACGGCTCGACCCATCTGGCCCGCCTCCAGCGCGCCGTCGTCGAGAACGGCGCCCAGCTGGGCATCGCGCACGACGGCGACGCCGATCGGTGCCTGGCCGTCAACGCGCGCGGCGAGATCGTCGACGGCGACCAGATCATGTCGATCCTCGCGCTCGCCCTGCGCGAGCGAGGGGCGCTCGCCGGGGACACCGTGGTCGCCACCGTGATGAGCAACCTGGGGATGCTCCAGGCCATGGCGCGCGAGGGCATCACCGTCCGCCAGACGGGAGTGGGTGACCGCTACGTCCTCGAGGACATGAAGGGCGGCGGCTACTCCTTCGGCGGCGAGCAGTCGGGCCATGTGATCTTCCTTGACCACGGGACGACCGGCGACGGCGTGCTCACCGGCCTCATGCTCGCGGCGCGGGTCGCGCAGACCGGGAAGAGCCTGGCCGACCTCGCCGCGGTGATGCGGCGCCTGCCCCAGGTGCTCGTCAACGTGGGTGGGGTGGACAAGGACGCGGTCGACGCCGACCCGGTGGTCCAGGCGGCGATCGTCGAGGCGGCCGACCGGCTCGGGACGAGCGGTCGGGTGCTTCTGCGCAAGTCCGGGACCGAACCGCTCGTGCGGGTGATGGTCGAGGCGGCCGACCAGGCCGAGGCCGACGCGGTCGCCCAGGGCCTGGCCGACGTGGTCCGCGAGCGTCTGTCACTCGCCTCGCCGGTCGGCTGAGGATCGGCCTGCGGTCGGACGAGGTCCGGTCCGGCGCGCACGACCTGCGTCCGGGTTCAGGCGTCGATGCCCAGGGTGCCCACGACCTGGGCGAGCCCCTCCCTCAGCCGGTACGTGGCGCCGACGATCCCGAGCGACCCGCTCGCGAGTCGCTCGGCGATGAGGTGGCTGCGCTCGGCAAGCAGTCTGCCGGTCTGGCGGACATGCTCGGCCTCGATCTGGTCGATCCCGGCTTCGCCGTGCTTGCTCGCGGCCAGGACGCTCGGGGTGATCCGCTCGACGATGTCGCGGACGAAGCCCGCGGGCATGTCCCCGGTCTGGAAGGCATCGACGGCTGCACCGACCGCCCCGCAGGAGTCGTGCCCGAGCACGACGATGAGCGGGATGCCGAGCACCCCGATGCCGAACTCCATCGAGCCCAGCACGCTGGAGTCGACGACGTGGCCGGCCGTGCGGACGACGAACAGGTCGCCCAGTCCCCGGTCGAAGATGATCTCGGCGGCCACCCGGGAGTCGGCGCATCCGAAGAAAAGCGCGAACGGCCTTTGTCCGGAAGCCAATTCATGCCGCATCCGGGTGTCCTGGTTGGGGTGTTCGCGTTGACCCGCGACGAAGCGCGCGTTGCCGGCGGCCAGCGCCGCCCACGCCTCGCTCGGCGTGGCCGGACGGGTCACCGGCTCGCCCTGTCGAGCGTCCATCGTCAGAGCCCTGGGCGCTTCTCGATCGTGTAAGCCATCGGTTTGGTGACGGCGGCGAAGAAGTCGTTGCCTTTGTCGTCGACGACGACGAAGGCGGGGAAGTCCTCGACCTCGATCTTCCAGACCGCCTCCATGCCGAGCTCGGGGTATTCGAGGACCTCGACGCTCTTGATGCAATCCTGGGCGAGGCGGGCCGCCGGGCCGCCGATCGAACCGAGGTAGAAGCCACCGTGGGCCCTGCACGCGTCGGTCACCTGCTGGCTGCGATTGCCCTTGGCGAGCATGACCATCGATCCGCCCGCGGCCTGGAACTGGTCGACATAGGAGTCCATCCGTCCGGCGGTCGTCGGGCCGAACGAGCCGGACGGCATACCCGCCGGGGTCTTGGCCGGGCCGGCGTAGTAGACGGGGTGGTCCTTGAGGTACTGCGGCATGCCCTCGCCCGCGTCGAGGCGCTCCTTGATCTTCGCGTGGGCGATGTCGCGGGCGACGACGAGCGTGCCGGTGAGCGAGAGTCGGGTCTTCACCGGGTGCTTGGTGAGCTCGGCGAGGATCTCGGGCATCGGCCGGGACAGGTCGATCCGCACGACGTCGGCGTCGTCGACACCGAGCTGCTCGTCGGTCGTCTCGGGCAGGTAGTGTCCCGGCTCGAACTCCAGCTGTTCGATGAACACCCCTTCGGGGGTGATCTTCGCCAGACACTGACGGTCGGCGGAGCACGAGATCGCCACTGCCACAGGCAGACTCGCGCCGTGACGGGGGAGTCGCACGACACGCACGTCGTGACAGAAGTACTTGCCGCCGAACTGCGCGCCGATCCCGAATTGGCGGGTGAGCTCGAGGACCTGCTCCTCCAACTCGACGTCGCGGAAGCCGTGTCCGGTCATCGAGCCGCTCGTCGGCAGGCTGTCGAGGTACTTGGCAGACGCGTATTTCGCTGTCTTGAGAGCGAATTCGGCCGACGTGCCACCGATGACGACGGCCAGGTGATAAGGCGGGCAGGCAGCCGTGCCGAGCGAGCGGAGCTTCTCGTCGAGGAAGCGCATGAGCCCGGCAGGATTGAGGATCGCCTTGGTCTCCTGGTAGAGGTAGCTCTTGTTGGCCGAGCCGCCGCCCTTGGCCATGAAGAGGAACTTGTATGCCGTCTCGTGTCCCGGCGCCGTGTCGGCGTAGAGCTCGATCTGGGCGGGCAGGTTGGAGCCGGTATTGCGCTCCTCCCACATCGTGAGCGGGGCCATCTGCGAATAGCGCAGGTTGAGCGTCGTGTAGGCGTCGAAGACACCGCGGCTCAATGCCCGTTCGTCGGTGCCCGCGGTGAGCACGTGCTGGCCGCGCTTGCCCATGACGATCGCCGTGCCCGTGTCCTGGCACATCGGCAGCACGCCGCCGGCGGCGATGTTGGCGTTCTTGAGCAGGTCGAGCGCGACGAACTTGTCGTTGTTGCTCGCCTCGGGATCATCGAGGATCCGGCGCAGCTGGGCGAGGTGGGCCGGGCGAAGGTAGTGGGCGATGTCGTGCATCGCGGTCGCGGCGAGCAGGCGCAGCGCCTCGTCGTCGACCTCGAGGAAGGTGCGCCCGGCGAGTGGGCCGTCCCCCTCGACGAGCCGGACCCCCTCGGTCGTGAGCAACCGCCAGGGCGTCTCGTCGGCGACGGGTCCGTGCCCGATCGGCAGCAGGTCCTCGTAGGCGAACTCGGCCATGACTCACGTCCTCACAGGTGGCGGCGACTGGCGACAACGACGGCACCGTCCAGCATAGGAGGGTATGCCGCCCCGTCAGCCCGTCAGCCCGTCAGCCCGTCGGTGTGGCCGACCCCATCCGCTCGGGTCGAGCAGGCCCCGACCCCGGTCGGTGTGGACCCAGCAGGGGTCAGGCACCGACCTCGGCGCGGGTCGGGGCGTAGGCGCCGGCGCGGGCGACCGTCGCCGCTGCGGTCGCCAGCCCACGCTCGACCGCGGCCCGGACGTCGTCGATTCCCGCCGCGTGCAGCCGCGCTCGGCCGTCCACCCCCCCCAGGCAGCCCGCGTCGAGCAGCCCGGAGATGAGACCGGCCATGAAGGAGTCACCCGCCCCCACCGTGTCGACAACGGTGCTGGACCGGGCGGGCGCGGAGGTGACCTCGGCCGCGGTCGTCGACCGGACGGCATAGACCGCTCCCTTGGCACCCCGGGTGACGACGACGAGGCCCGGGCCGCTGCTCTCCCACTTGCGCAGGACGTCGGGGAGGAAGGCACCCGGGTAGAGCCACTGGACGTCTTCGTCGCTCGCCTTGACGACGTCGGAGAGCGCGACGAGGGCTTCGACGCGTTCGCGCACCTCGTCGGGCGAGCCCATGAGCGAAGGGCGCAGGTTGGGATCGTAGGAGACGGTCGCCCGGCCGTGGAGGGCACGGACCGCCTCGAGCACCTGGGTGCCACCCGGCTCGATCGTCGCGGCGATGCTGCCGGTGTGGACGTGCCCGAAGCGTCCCGTGTCGCCGAGCGTCGGCAGCGCCCACGTGAGGTCGAAGGTGTAGCTCGCCACACCGGCGGCGTCGAGGGTGGCATAGGCGACGCTCGTGTGCTCCGCGCCATCGCTGCCGACGGTGACTTTGACCCCCGCCTCTGCGCAGCGACCGGCGATCCGGTCGCCGCGGGCGTCCCGGCCGAACCAGGTCGCCAGCTCGACCTCGTGCCCGAGGGCTCCGAGACCGAAGGCGACGTTGGCGGGGCTGCCGCCCACGTGCTCGGCGGTCGTCTGGCCGGAGCGCAGGACCGCGTCGACGAGTGCCTCGCCGAGCACGAGCAGGGGCTGGGACGGGTCGGACATCGGGCCTCCTCGGGATGGGCCTTCCCAGGCTAGGGGTGTGGCGAGGGAGGGGTCCGGGTCGACCACATCCCGGTTTGGTGACGATGTCGACCGTCGGGGACGATGGTCCGGTGACGAGCACGAGTGGACCCCCACGCAGCCGCTATTCCATGGGCACCGGGGCCAATATGGTCCGCTCCCTGCTCGTCGTCGGGGCCCTCGTGCTCGGGCTCGTCATGCTCGTCCCGCGGGTGAGCGAGGTGAAGCAGCCGCCGGTCGACGCGGCCGGTGTCGTCGCCGCCGTCGTGGCCGAGACGCACCTGCCGTTGCTGTTCCCGACCGGCCCCGACGCGGGATGGACCGCGACGAATGCCCGCTATGCCGCCTTCGCCGACCAGATCCCCACGTGGCAGGTCGGGTGGACGGGTCCGGACGACCAGTACCTCGCGATCAAGCAGGCCGTCGGGGTCACCCCGGCCTGGCTCGACGCCGCCACCGCCAATGGGCGCGAGGCCGGCACCGAACTCATCTCGGGCCGGTCCTGGCAGGTCCGGGTCGACGACCGCCGCCAGACCCACCTCGTGTCGACCGAGCAGGTGACCGGCGGAGTTCTCACCACGGTCGTGAGCGGCACCGGAGGGCTGGCCCAGGTCCGCGATTTCGTGGCGCGGCTGGCACCCGCGGCTGCGGCCCGCTGAGCGGGGCGCGCAGGCTCTCGGCCCGCCCGGAGGCGCGCCCTCCGGTTCGACCCCTGGGCCGCCTCTCAGGTCTGGTCGTCGCGGGCGACGGCGACCACCCCGGCGTCGGCGATCCTCGCCTGCGCGTCGTCGAGCCAGGCGGTGCAGTGGGCGGCGAGGGCCTCGCCCCGTTGCCACAGGGTCATGCTCTCCTCGAGGGGCACCTGTCCGGCCTCGAGGCGCGCGACGATCGAGACGAGTTCGTCGCGCGCCTGCTCGTAGCTGAGCTCCGCGACGGCGCTCTCGGGGTCGGCCGGCGCCGAGGCGCTGTCGGTCACGTGGATGCTCCTCCGGTCGGCGACGATGGCCTTCACTGTAACCGCACCGGCGGCGGTTGTCGGCGGCACGGCATACCGTGGGGTGATGTACGAGAGCGACGAGGAGTTGGCGGCGCTCGACGCGCTGCTCGCCCGCTCACGGGCCGGCGCGAGCGCGCACCTGCGGGCCATTGTCTCCGACGACCGTGCACCGGACGCGGCCGAGGTCGTGCGGATGACCTCCACCATGCGCACGCTTGCGGTCGCGACCGTCACCGCGCGGGGCGAGCCGAGGGTGTCGGCGCTCGACGGCCACTTCCTGCACGGTTCGTGGACCTTCGGCACGGAGGCGCATTCGGTCAAGGCGGGCCATCTCGCCCACCGCCCTGCGGTGAGCGTGGCCTGGATCGACGGCGAGACCTTCGGGCTCTTCGCCCACGGCTCGGCTCGCAGGCTCGAGCCTGGCGACGGCTGGTTCGAGGAACTGGTCGAGCATTGGACCCGCTACTACGGCGACCCGCCCGACTCGCTGGGCGAGGTCGTCTTCTACCGGCTCGAGCCCACCTGGATGGTCGCCTTCCGCGGCGCATCGGACGCATCCGCCGGTTGACCGGCCGGGTCAGGCGGGCGGCTGACCGACCACCCGCACGCCGAAGTCGCCGCGCGCGACGCGCACCCGCAGGAGTTCGTCGGACTCGACCTCGGTGCGGTCGCGCACGACCCGACCGTCGGGATGGGAGACGACGGCATAGCCCCGGTCGAGGGTCGACTGGGGGGAGAGCGCACGCACCTGCGCGTGCAGGTGAAGGATCCGGTCGCCCTCACGGTCCAGGCGCGCGGTGAGTCGATCGCGGCCGCGCAGACGCAGCGCCTCGACCTGGCGCCGGTGGGGCACGAACAACGCGGTGGGGTCGGTCATCACCGCCCGGGTGCGGTGGGCGACGAGCAGGCGACGCTCGGCGGCGAGCCGGTGGGCGAGCGCCCGGCCGGCCCGCGCCTGCAGGGCGGTGGCCCGCTCCCGCTCGTGCGCCGCGTCGGGGACGACGAGCTTGCCGGCATCGGTGGGGGTCGAAGCGCGCACGTCGGCGACGAAGTCGAGCAGCGGGATGTCCACCTCGTGGCCGATCGCCGACACGACCGGCGTGACCGCCGCCGCGACCGCCCGCAGGAGGGTCTCGTTGCTGAACGGCAGCAGCTCCTCGACCGAGCCGCCGCCCCGCGCGACGACGATGACGTCGACTGCAGGATCGCCGTCGAGCTCGGCGACGGCCGCGGCGACCTCGGCCACTGCCTGCGGACCCTGGACCGCCACCTCGCGGATCTCGAACCGCACTGCGGGCCAACGGCGTCGGGCGTTCTCCACGACGTCGCGTTCGGCCGCGCTGTCCCGCCCGGTCACCAGGCCGACGAGCCTGGGGAGGAAGGGCAGCCGTCGCTTGCGTGCCGGGTCGAAGAGCCCCTCGGCGGCCAGCCGCCCCTTGAGGATCTCGAGCCGGGCGAGCAGGTCGCCCACGCCCACGGGTCGGATCTGGCGGGCGTCGAGCTGCAGGGTGCCCCGGCGCGGCCAGAAGGTCGGCTTGGCCTGGACGACCACGCGCGCGCCCTCGACGAGCGGACCGGGCATCGCGTTGAGGGCATGGATCGAGATGGTCACCGAGAGCGACATGTCGACCTCGGGGTCGCGCAACACGAGGTATGCCGTCCGGTCCCGTCGCTGGAGTTGCACCACCTGTCCCTCGACCCACAGCGGCGACATCTTGTCGACGTAGTCGACGATCTTCGCGCTGAGCAGCCGCACCGGCCAGGGCGCTTCCGCAGTCGTGTCGGCCGCCTTCGCCGGCACCGCGGGCAGCGCGCTCGGGGCGGGCCTGGGCGGCATACTCACACCCGGAGCGTATGCCGCGCGGTCACGGCCGGCCGCCACGAGGGCGGCCCAACGTGCGGGAGGGTGCAACCGGCCCCAGGAGTGCGGCGCGCGCTCAGTCGCCGAAGACGAGGGTGGCGACGCTCACCGGGGCGACGGGTGACCCGGCGGCGGCGCCGGTGACGTCGACGACGTAGCCGCCCGGGCGCAGGTCCTCGAAGGTCGCCCGGGCCAGACCGCCGGTGACGTGGAGCACCCGGGTCGTGCCCCTGCCGGCCTTGGCGCCCGCCGGACGCAGCGTCGCGTGCAGCCCGGGCTCGTTGCCCGGCGTGACCGCGACGGTCACCTCGAGTGGGTGGCCGGCGGCGACGACGGGGGGGACGGTGACCGACAACGGGATCTGCAGGCCGCCCTTGATGATTACCGGGGTCGCCTTGAGCACGCCCTCCATCTCGTCGAGCGCGGCCGAATTCCGTTGCAGGTTGCCGTGATTGTCCGGGACGTGACGCAGGGTGGCGGAGTCGAGCGGCACGCCCTTGGGCACCGCTCCGACGAGGGGCACGGTCGAGTCGCCCTGGAAGTCGTCGTCGCCGTAGTTCGAGTAGATCTCCACCCCGTCCGCGCGCATGGCCACCGTCGTCTGGGTCGGCTGGTTGGTCCCGACGATCGCGTGCAGCTTCTTCGCGTATGCCGCGTCGCCCGCCTCCGCGGCCTCGAGCTGGTCGTAGAAGGCGAGCCCGTCGGCGATCATCGCCGTGTTGCCGTGCGGGAAGACGGCCGGGTCGATCCGCTCGAGTTCGGCGCCGCCGGTGACACAGGCATAGGCCGGCAGGAGTTGGTGCAGCGAGGGCAGGCTGCGGCCGAGGTCGGTGATGAGGCCACGCAGTGGCCCCATCGAGGAGGGTGCCCCGTTGGCGAGTTGGTCGACGGCGTTCATCGACCCGCGCATCGGCGTGCCGAAGGTGATGAGCTTGCCGGTGTGGTCGGCGCCCTGGTGGGCGGCATACCAGCGGGCGACGAGCCCGCCCATCGAGTGGCAGACGAAGGTCACCTTCGCGTCGCCCTGGCGTCCGCCCACCGAACGCCACCGGTCGAGCTCGCGCTGGATCGTCGGTGCCATCCAGCCGGCGGTGTAGCGGTTGGACAGTCGCCAGTCGTAGGGCATCGGCAGGAGGTTGCCGGGGGTGTCCGCGGTCGGCTCGCGGTAGCCGAGCGTCCGCAGCCGCTCCACGAGCGGGCTGTAGCCCTTGATCGGGGTCCAGATGCCCGGGATGACGTGGACGTCGTCGACGAGGGCCCGCGGCTCGACCCCGTCACCCGGGTGCTCGTCGCCGATCCCGTCTGGCAGCTTGAGCGCCTTGAGGCTGCCCCCGAGGGTGAACAGGGCGTGCAGGAGTGCACCGGCCGACGGCTCCCACACGGGTTTGCCGTCGCGGTAGAGGGTCGACCCGGTGATCCCGGGCAGGACGACGACGAAGTCGACGGGCGGACGAGCGGGCACGGCTGCCTCCGGGGGAGAGTCGGGTCGAGCGCTCACCAAGGATGCCCGGATCCGCCGTGCCGCGCGGCCGGTTCGCGGGGAAATGGACGGCGGTGCCCGACCTTTACGATGAACCTCATGGCCCCTCCCGCCCCGACCGCCGAGACTCCCAAGCGGGTGCTGCTCGCGGCACCCCGTGGCTACTGCGCGGGGGTCGACCGGGCCGTGGTGACGGTCGAGAAGGCACTCGAGCTCTACGGGCCTCCGGTCTATGTCCGCAAGGAGATCGTCCACAACAAGCACGTTGTGGAGACCCTGCGCGGTCGTGGCGCGGTCTTCGTCGACGAGACCGACGAGGTGCCGGCGGGTGCGACGGTGATCTTCTCGGCGCACGGGGTCGCGCCGATCGTCCACGCCGAAGCCGCGGCCCGCTCGCTCAAGACCATCGACGCCACCTGCCCGCTCGTCACCAAGGTGCACCGGGAGGCCGTCCGCTTCGCGCACGACGACTACGACATCCTGCTCATCGGTCACGAGGGACACGAGGAGGTCGTGGGCACGAGCGGCGAAGCCCCCGACCACATCACGATCGTCGACGGTCCGCACGCGGTCGCCGACGTCGTCGTGCGGGATCCGGCCAAGGTGGTGTGGCTCTCCCAGACGACGCTGTCGGTCGACGAGACGATGGAGACGGTCCGGCGGCTGCGGGAGCGGTTCCCGGCGCTCGTGGACCCGCCGAGCGACGACATCTGCTACGCGACCCAGAACCGTCAGCTCGCGGTGAAGCAGATGGCGCGGGATACCGATCTCATGATCGTCGTGGGCTCGCGCAACTCCTCGAACTCGGTCCGCCTCGTCGAGGTCGCCCTCGAACACGGGGCCCGTGCCGGTCACTTGGTCGACTACGCGGCCGAAATCGACCCGGTCTGGCTGGTCGGCGTCTCGACCGTCGGGGTGACCTCGGGGGCGAGCGTGCCCGAGTTGCTCGTGCGCGACGTCCTCGACTGGCTCGCAGGTCACGGCTTCACCGACGTCGAGCCGGTCGTCGCCGCCGAGGAGTCGCTGCTGTTCGCACTGCCCAACGAGTTGCGCCGCGACCTCAAGGCCCAGGGACGCAACGGCGGGGCCGACCTGCGGCACGACGGCGGCTCCCCGGACGCGAGCTCGCTGCACTGAGGGCCCCCGCGGCACCGAGGGCGCCCGCGGCACTGAGGGGCCCGCGGTCATGAAGGCGCTCGCGGTCAGCCGGCCCGATGGTGTCCGAGTCGATCGGCCGGTCGCATGCCCTCCTGTGGCGCGTGGCCTGACGCGTCCCGCTCGGACTCGAGCTGGTCGTCGAGGGCGGCGAGCAGCTCGGCGGCGGTGAGGGGCCGCGGTGTGGCCTCGACCGGCGCGGGCGGGGGCAACGGCTCGGTGGCCAGGCCGAGGTCCTGCAGCCGCCTCGCCGTGACGAGGACACGGCTCTCCATCGACCCCACGAGCGTGTTGTAGGCCTCCACGGATCGCCGCAGGGCCGAGCCCACTGCATGGGTATGCCGCCCGAGCGCGCCCAGACGCGCGTAGAGGTCGCGGCCGAGGGCGAGCAACTCCGTGGCCTCGCGAGCGACCGAGTCCTGCTGCCAGGAGACGGCCACCCCGTGCAGGAGCGCGAGCAGCGTTGCCGGAGAGGCGAGGACGACGCGCCGGGCCATCGCATGCTCGTGTAGGCCCGGGTCGGCGTCGAGTGCGGCGGCGAGGAATGCCTCGCCCGGCACGAAGCACACGACGAACTCGGGGGAGGGCTGGACCGCCGTCCAGTAGCCCTTGCCGGCGAGCGTGTCGACGTGGCCGCGCAGGGCCCGGGCGTGGGCCTGCAAACGCTCCTTGCGGCGGGCGGCGGGCACGCCATCGGCCTGGGCTTCGAGGAAGGCGCTCATCGGCGCCTTGGCGTCGACCGCGACGTGCCGGTCGCCGGGAAGATGGACGACGACGTCGGGTCGCACCCGCACACCGTCGCGGGTGAGTCCCGTGGCCTGGACGTCGAAGTCCGCCCGCGCGAGCATCCCCGAGACCTCGAGGACCCGCCGGAGGGTCACCTCGCCCCACGCCCCGCGGACGTTGGCCGAGGACAACGACCCCACGAGGGAGGCCGTCTGCTCGCGCAGCCCGTCGGTGCTCGCCTGGACCCGGGTGAGTTCGAGGGCCACCCGGGCGAACTGGTCGCCCCGGTCCCGTTCGAGCGTGTGCACCTGCTCGGCCACCCGCGCGAGCCCGGCTGCGAGCGGGGCGACGAGGGTCGCCGTCTCGGTATCGGCCGCCGCCGCGCGCTCGAGGTCGGTCACCCGCTCGCGCAGCAGCGCCCGCTCGGCGACCGCGGCGGCGAGGTCGGCGGCATACCTCGAGCGCACGGTGAGCCACCCGAGCAGGCCGCCCACGAGGGCCCCGAGCGCGAGGTCGCGGAAGATCTCCATGGCCCGACCCTCCCAGGAGCCACCGACAACCGACGACGGCCTGCCCCGGACCAACGACGCGACCACGCGACCGACGCCATGCGGTTCGAACTCGGCGACCTGCGCGCATGGTCGCCGGCCAACCCAGTCGACGTCATAGTGAGCAACGCCACACTCCAGTGGGTACCCGGCCATCCTGACCTGCTCGCGCGGCTCGTCGGGGCCCTCGCGCCGGGGGGCGTGCTGGCCGTCCAAGTGCCCGCGAACTTCGACCAACCGAGCCACACGATCCGCGCCGAGCTGGCCGCACAGGCGCCGTTCGCGGCATACCTCGGGGGTGTCGCGGTGCCGTCGTCGCACGATGCTGGGACCTACCTCACCCGCCTCCACCTGCTCGGATGTGCCGTCGACGCGTGGGAGACCACCTACCTGCACGTGTTGGCCGGTGCGGACGCGGTCTTCGACTGGGTGGTCGGCACGGGGGCGCGGCCGACCCTGCAGGCCCTGCCCGAGGGGCCGATCCGGACCGAGTTCGCCAGGCGCCTGTGGGCGGGGCTGCGGGCGGCGTATGCCGTCGGGCCGGCCGGGGTCGTCCTGTCCTTCCGACGCGTGTTCTTCATCGCGCGTTCACCGGAATGACAGACTGTCGCCATGAGCGGGTTCGAGTTCGACCGCGCCCTGGAGTTGCGGCCAGGGAAGGCGCCGGGGGAGATGATCGGCGATGTCGACGACCGGTGGATGATCGGCAAGGGGGTCAACGGCGGCCTGCTCATGTGCCTGGCCGCCGCCGCCCTGCGCAGCCAGGTCGACCGGGACGGCGCTCATCCGGATCCGCTCGCGCTCAGCGCCTATTTCGTCCTGCCGACTTCGCCTGGGCCGATCAGCCTCACGACGACCGTCCTGCGGGCCGGCCGCACGATGTCGACCGGCCAGGTGGTGCTCAGCCAACCCGGTCCCGACGACCACCCCCAGGAGCGGATGCGGGCGCTGGCGACCTTCGGCGATCTCGGTGACCGGATGGCACCCCACGTGCGGTCGGCTCCCGCGCCGGTCATCCCGCCGCCCGAGGAGTGCGTGAGCCGCCAGGCGGCCCCCGACTTCCTCCAGCACTCGAGCCTCGTCTCGCGGATGGATCTGCGGCTCGACCCGGTGTCGGCCGGGTGGCTGCACGGCAAGCCCTCCGGCCTGGGGGTCCTCTCCGGGTGGGTGCGCTTCTCCGACGGACGCGAGCCCGACCCGATGGCGCTGCTCTGGGCGCTCGACGCCCTCCCGCCGGTCGCCTTCGACCTCGGCCTCTATGGCTGGGTGCCCACCCTCGAATTCAGCGCCCACCTGCGCGGACGTCCTGCGCCGGGCTGGCTGCAGGTGCAACTGCGCACGGAGAACGTCATCGGCGGGCTCATGGAGGAGGACGCCCGGATCTGGGACTCCGGTGGCCGGCTGGTCGCCCTGTCCCGGCAGTTGTGCGGCTTCCGCCTGCCGCGCTGACTTCCCTGGTGGGCTCGGCGTCCGTCGCGCTGCGGTGGCACGCGGTCGGGAGCAGCGGCGTGCGCGACTAGACTCCTGCGACCGTGGCCCTCACCATCGGCATCGTCGGCCTGCCCAACGTCGGCAAGTCCACGCTCTTCAACGCCCTCACCAAGAACAACGTGCTCGCGGCGAACTACCCCTTCGCGACGATCGAGCCCAACGTCGGGGTCGTCCCGTTGCCCGACGCGCGGCTGGCCCGCCTGGCCGAGATCTACGGCTCCGAGCGGATCCTGCCTGCGACCGTGTCCTTCGTCGACATCGCCGGCATCGTGCGCGGTGCCTCCGAGGGGGAGGGGCTGGGCAACAAGTTCCTCGCCAACATCCGCGAGGCCGACGCGATCTGCCAGGTCGTGCGGGTCTTCGTCGACGACGACGTCACCCACGTCGAGGGCAAGGTCAGCCCGGCGGGCGACATCGAGACGATCGAGACCGAGTTGTGCCTGGCCGACCTGCAGACCCTCGAGAAGGCCGTCCCGCGGCTGGAGAAGGAGGCGCGCGTCGTCAAGGAGAAGCGGGCGGCATACGAGAATGCCGTTGCGGCACAACGCTGCCTGGAAGCCGGCACGACATTGTATGCCGCGGGTGCGGCATACGGGGTCGACCTCGCCGAGGCGCGCGCGCTATCGCTGCTCACGACCAAGCCGTTCATCTACGTCTTCAACCTCGACGAGGACCAGCTCACCGACACCGACCTCCAGACGCAGTTGCGGGCCTCGGTGGCGCCGGCCGACTGCGTCTTCCTCTCGGCCAAGCTCGAGGCGGACCTCGCCGAGCTCGACGACGCCGAGGCGCGCGAGCTGCTCGAGTCGGTCGGGGTGACCGAGCCGGGGCTCGACCAGCTCGCCCATGTCGGCTTCCACACGCTCGGCCTGCAGACCTATCTCACCGCCGGACCCAAGGAGTCGCGGGCCTGGCCGATCCGGCAGGGCTGGACGGCGCCGCAGGCCGCCGGGGTCATCCACACCGACTTCCAGCGGGGCTTCATCAAGGCCGAGATCGTGTCTTTCGCGGACCTCGACGCGGCCGGCTCGATGGCTGCCGCCCGGGCGGCCGGCAAGGTGCGGATCGAGGGCAAGGACTACGTCATGGCCGACGGCGACGTGGTCGAGTTCCGCTTCAACGTGTAGTGCCCTCAGTCACCTAGTCGCCCCACCGGTAGATCAACCAGTCAACCTTCTGGCCCTGCCTCTGTTCGCCACTGCGACTTGACCGATCCGGCTGCTGCGATCTGACTGATTCAAGAGCTGCGATCTGTATGATTCAGGGGTGGATTACCTTCGCCGGATCATCGACTCTGAACTGGACGATCTGTTCACTGATCTGCCCGCGCTGGCCATCGACGGCCTCAAGGGCATCGGGAAGACGACGACGGCGCAGCAAAGAGCCGCCCGCGTGTTCCCGCTGGATTCCAGCTCGGTGCGTGAGTCGGTCGCAGCCGATCCACGTCGCATCGCTGGGGGCGAGCGCCCGGTGCTGGTTGACGAATGGCAGAAGGTTCCCGAGGTCTGGGACGTCGTCAGAAGGGCCGTCGACGCTGATTCGGCGGGCGGGCAGTTCTTGCTGGTGGGGAGCGCCACCCCCGAGCCGGGAGCCACTGCGCACACCGGTGCTGGCCGCATCGGCCGGCTCCGAATGCGGCCGCTCACCGTCTCCGAGAGGCGGATCGCCAACCCGACGGTCAGCCTCCAGGGTTTGCTCAGTGGCGACCGAGCCGACATAGCCGGCGACTGTCGCCTGTCCCTCAGTGACTATGTCGACGAGATCGTCGCCTCGGGCTTCCCTGCCATACGGCGGCTGCCGCCGCGGCCACGCAAGTTTCAGCTGGATTCCTACCTGCGCAATGTTGTTGACCGGGACGTGCCAGAGCGGGGACTTGCTGTGCGTCGACCGGATGCCATGCTCGCGTGGCTGCGTGCGTATGCGGCCGCAACGTCAAGTACTGCGAGCTACAGCTCGATCCTCGACGCCGCGACCCCCGGCCTTGCAGAGAAGCCCGCCAGATCGACCTCCGTTGCCTATCGGGACGTGCTGACCCAGCTCTGGCTGCTCGATCCGGTGCCTGCCTGGCAACCCGCGGGCAGCTTCCTCACGCGCTTGGGGCAGAGCCCGAAGCATCATCTCGCCGATCCCGGGCTCGCTGCGAGGCTTCTGGGTCTCTCCAGCGAGTCCTTGCTCGACGGGATCGGCGAACCGTTGGACCCCCGCGCAGGGACGATGCTTGGTGCGCTCTTCGAGTCGTTGGCCACCCTGTGCGTGCGGGTCCCCGCCCAGGCGGCCGAAGCCCAGGTCGGGCACCTGCGGACTCGAAACGGAGACCATGAAGTCGACCTGATGGTCGTGCGCGACGACGGACGTGTCCTGGCCATCGAGGTCAAGCTCTCCGCGAGCGTGTCCGACCGCGACATCAGGCACCTGCACTGGGTCCGAGAGCAGTTGGGGCCCCGACTGCTCGACGCCATGGTCATCACCACCGGCCCGACCGCCTACCGCCGTCAGGACGGCATCGCCGTCGTCCCACTCGGCCTGCTGGGGCCGTAGTCGCCGTGTCCGCGGGCCTCTATTGTCGCTCCGGGCCTTCGCAGCAAGTCGCAGCCGTGATCATCGGAGGTCTTGCGACTCAGGCGAGTGGGTCCTCAAGCGCCTCGCACTGGGCTGACCTCGGACGCGAGCTGAGGTCAGGCACAGTGAGCGGTCGACCCGCGGACGATCAGCTCGGTGGGCAACAGGATCCGGTGTGGATCGTCGTGGGCCCCGCCCATCCGAGCGACCAGGCGGTCCATCCCTATCCGGGCGATGTCTTCGACCGGCTGGCGGTGGGTGCTCAGATCGAACGGTTGCCAGGCGGACATCGGCAGGCCGTCGTTGCCCATCACCCAGACCTCCTCGGGCACCTGGACCCCCTGGGCGCCCAGGGCGCTGAGCAAGCCGAAGGCGATGACATCGGCCGAGCAGAAGATCGCCTCCGGCAATGGCCGAGCAGCCAGCAATGCCATGCCGGCTGCCCAGCCGTGCTCGTAACTCGTCGTTCCGACGAGCCATCGTTCGGGCGCGATCGAGATGCCGGCTTCGTCGAGTCTGCGTCGGAAGCCGATCTCGCGGGCCGGGCTCGCGAAGGTATCTCGAGGGCCGAAGACGGTGGCGATCCGCTCCCGGCCGTGACGCAGGAAGTAGTCCGCGGCCTGGTAGCCGGAGGCCTCGTGGTCGCTGGTCACCTGGTCGACCGGTTTGTCCCGCCATCCGCGGTTGACGAGCATGACCGGTATGCCGCGCCCGGCGAGCAGGTCGACGCCCTGGGTGGACTCGCGGGCGGCGGCGAAGACGACCCCGTCGACCGATCCCGCGGCCACCGCCGCCTGGGCCATCGGGGCCATGGGGTCTTCGTCGTTCCACAACAGCACGCTCAGCCCACGACCGCGGGCCTCTCGGGTCAGCGCGTCGAGCAACCGGGGGAAGTAGGGATTGAGGATCTCCGATGCCACGATGCCGATGGTCTCCGACTTGGCGGTTCGCATCGACTTCGCCGAGGCGTTGGGCACGTAGTCCAGCTCGCGCCGCGCCGCCTCGACGAGTTCGCGCAGCGCCGGATCGACCTTGGCGTTGCCGTTGAGAACCCGGGAAACCGTGGCCTGCGAGACACCAGCCGCGCGCGCCACATCGCGACTCGTGACCAACGACTGCTCCTCTCGAACGGACCTCGGTCCAATCCTAGGGACGCCCGAGAGGGCTTGAGCGCGCCACGACCCGGTCACAGCGCCGCGGGCTCCTCGGTGAGCCACTCCGGCGGAACGTGGGCGAAGCTGGTGTCGATCTCGCGGGCCGAACCCACCCCGAGCAGGGCCAGCGTCTGGCGGAACTCCTGCTCGAGGATCGCGACGACCCGGTCGACGCCGCGCTCCCCGGCTGCTCCCACTCCGTAGACCCACGGCCGGGCAACCGTGACGGCGCTGGCGCCCAGAGCGAGCGCCTTGGCGACGTCCACGCCGGTGCGGATCCCGCCGTCCAAGAAGAGCTCGACCCGACCGGCGGCCTCGTCCGCGACCGCCGGGAAGGCGCGCGTCGAGCTCGGCAGTCCGTCCAGCTGGCGACCGCCGTGGTTGGACACGATGATGCCGTCGACGCCGGCGGAGATCGCCCGCGCCGCGTCCTGCCGGGTGGTGACGCCCTTGATGTAGAGCGGGCCGTCCCACTCCCGGCGCAGCCATTGCAGGTCCTCCCAGTTGGCGGCCAGGTTGGACAGTTCCTTGTTGATGAATTCGCTGTGCGACATGGCGCTGTTGCCCTCGGCGATGCCCTGGAAGTTGCGGAAGCCGATCGGCGGGCCGTCGAGCATGTCGAGCAGCCACCGGGGATGCCGGACGGCCTCGTATGCGTTGCGCAAGGTCACGCGAGGCGGGATGGACATGCCGTTGCGCAGGTCGCGGATCCGGTTGGCGTTGAGCGGGACATCGACCGTGAGCACGAGTGCCGTGCAGCCCGCGCGGCGGGCCCGGGCGACGAGGTCCTGGATGAGCTCGCGGCTGCGCCACAGGTAGAGCTGGAACCACAACGGTCCGGTGGCCACTTCGGCGATCTCCTCGATCGACCAGGACGAGGAGGTGCTGATGGTGTAGGGGATGCCATGACGCCCGGCCGAGCGCACGGCGGCCAACTCGCCCTCCTTGCCGACCACGCGGACCAGTCCGGCGGGCCCGAAGACGATCGGCAACGGGAAGGTGCCGCCGGCGAACGTGGCGCTGGTGTCCTGGCCGCGCACGTCGACGAGAGTGCGCGCGTTGAGGGTGACCCGGCGTAGATCGTCGACGTTGGCGCGCAGGGTGTTCTCGTCGCCGGCCCCGCCGTCGACGAAGTCGAAGATCATCGTGGGCAGTCGACGCTTGGCCAGCAGGCGCATGTCCGCGATGCTCGGCACCGCCTCGATCCCCTTGGGTCCCGACGGCGCCGTGATGAGCTTGACGAATTCGGTGATTCCGGTGCGGTTCATTGCCGTGCCTTTCCCATGCGCGGTCGGTCAGACGAGGGGGAGCTTGCGGGAGTAGTCGATGGCCAGGCTGCAGAGCAGGTAGATGAAGCCGCAGGCGGCGAACACCATGAGGGCGATGAAGTAGGAACCGGTCGCGCTCACGATGAATCCCACGATGAGCGGGATGATGATGCCGCCCACGTTGGAGAAGAGGTTCATCATCCCGCCGAGCACGCCGGCCCGCGAGCGGACGGTGAGGGTGCCGGGCAGCGACCAGTAGAGGCCGAGGAAGCGGCCGAAGAAGAGCGTCACCGCGAGCAGGATGATCGCGACGGTCGCATCCGCAACGAAGGCGACGGCGAAGATCGATGCGGTCGCGATGGCCGCGCTGATGCCCAGCAGGGTGCGCATGACGAGGTTGGCGGAGGCTCCCCGCTGGCGCCACTTCTGGGCGATCCAGCCGGCGAAGTTCTCGCCGACGAAGCCGGAGAAGTAGATGGCGAAGGTGGCCCCCGCCAGGCCTTGGATGTTGAGGCCACGCGACTGGTAGAGGTAGAGCGGGCCGAACGTGAGCAAACCGTAGAAGAGCATGTTGGCCGCCATGAAGCCGATCCCCATGAACCAGAAGACCTTGAACTTCATGAAACCCGCAGCGGACTTCTTGCTCGTGACCAGGGCGCCGTCGCGCTCGTCCTCGATGGCATGCTCCCGCTCGATGTAGTCGATCTCGGCCTGGTTGGCCATCGGGTGCTCACGCGGGTGGTCGCGGATGAACCACCAGATGACCCCGCCGGCGCCCGCGGTCGCGATCGCGACCACGACGAAGGCCTCGCGCCAGCCGCCCAGCCAGGTGATGAGAGCGGTGACCACCAGGCTGCCGATCGCGGCTCCGAGCGTCGAGGAGGAATCCATGAGCACCGCCCCCCGGGCCCGGTCCTTCTCCGGCAGCCACAGGGCCGAAAGCTTCCCTCCGGTCGGATATTGCGGCGCCTCGGCGGCGCCCAAGCCCAGCCGGGCAAGCAGCATCATGACGAAGTTGGCGGCCAGACCGGTGAGCAGCTGGAACAGTGACCACAACGAGAGAGCGATGGTGAGCAACTTGCGCGGACCGATCTTGTCGGCGAGCCAGCCGCCGGGGATCTGAAACGCCGCGTAGGTCCAGAAGAAGCAGCTCAGCAGGACTCCCTGCAGCCGGGGGTCGAGGTCGAATTCCTTGACGATGAGCGGCATGCCGACCGACAAGGAGATCCGGTCGATGTAGCTGAGCGCGCCCACGAACAGCAGCACCACGAAGGTGAGCCATCGGATGTTCGTCCGCTTTTGGGTCGAGACCGGGGGTGGCTGAGCGGTGTCACGGGACATCGGTGTCTCCTGAGGGTTCGAGGCGCCAGCTCGACCGGTCGGTGGTCGCGGGAAACATCGCCGGAGGCCGGAGAGCGAGCGAGGGGAGTGGCCTGTCTGGATGTCTCCAGAGTACGAGAATACGTATTCTCAGTCAAGATCTGGCGACGAAATCCGGGAAGCGGGGCGCACCGAGGCGAGGGCAGAACGGGTGTCCTCGCGTGAAAGTCATGGCGAAGACAGCCCATCGCGGGTGCTGCTGGGTGCCCGCAGGCGGCCCAGCGGTGAGGGACCGGCGTCAGCGGCCGACGCGGGCGTCGACCTTCGGGCGCAGGTCGGTGAGGGAGAAGCCCGGCACGAGTCCCTCGACGTCCTTGAACGCCGTCTCGCCGGTGAGGGTGACGCCGGCGGGCGGGGCGATGAGGGCCACGAGGTCCGCCAGCGGCATACCCAGGCCGTCGGCCGCCTGCTGGAGGGTCATCCACCCCTTGAGATCGGCGCTGCCGAGGCTTCCCGCGGCCGGGACCACCGGACCCGACCCGCCGGTGCCCCTGGCGCCGCCGCCTTGACCGGCCCCGGATCCGGCCCCGGATCCGGATCCCGCGACGACCCCGCGGCCGCTGGTCACCCAGGTGCCCGAGGCCTGGGCGGCCAGGACGGTACCGAATAACAGGGCAAGGGCGACGACGGGCATCAGCCACCGGTTGACCCGCCGGCTCATCGCGCGTCACCGCCCTCGGAGGACGTCGAGCCGTGGTGCCGGGCCCCGGCACCGGCCGAGCTCCCGACGACCTCGAGGTCGAGCCGCTTGCGCCAGGCCGCCCATGGCGGCGCCGCGCTCACCTCGAGCGCTCCGCCGGTCGGGCAGTTGGCGACGCACTCGAGGCAGCCGATGCAGTCGGCGCTCACCGCCGCGACCGGTGCGGCGACGTCGATGCCGACCGGGCACGGCTGCACGCAGAGGTTGCAGCCGGTGCAGGCGGTGGTGCTGCGCCGGACCCGCAGGATGCTCAGGTGGCCCAGGACGCTGAGCACCCCGCCGAGCGGGCACAGATAGCGGCACCAGGCCCGCTCGACGACGAGCGAGAACGCGAGGACGAGCGCGAGGATGAGCAGGCCCGGCCACATCGTCGCGAGGTCCGGTTCGAACAGCCAGCCCAACCCGAAGAGGTTGACGTAGGGGTCGACGTCGGCGAACCACAGGCGCAGGGTCGTCGCGCTCATCACCAGGACGAGGGTGAGCACGGCATACCGGCCGAAGCGCAGCCAGCGGTCGAGGCGAGCGGGCACCGTGACCGTGGGGAGGTGCAGCCGGCGCCGCACCCAGGTGAGCGCGTCCTGGACCGCGCCGAAGGGGCACACCCACCCGCAGAAGGCATTGCCCGCGACGAGCACCGAGAGCAGCAGCGCCAACCCCATGACGAGGTTCGAGGGATGGATCTTGCTGATGAATGCCCCCGTCGTCACCCAGGTCCAGAGTGTCTCGACCGCGCCGAAGGGGCACAGCGCATCGACCGACGGCGCGCCGGTGCCCGACTCGCTGTGGTGGCGGATCGCCATGACGACGATGAGAGTCGCCACGGCGAGCTGGACGAGGTGGCGCCGGTGGTGGAGCGCCGTCACCGCGTGCATCCGCCGCTGGTATGCCGTGAGCCGTGGCTTCGTGCGGTGGAGTTCCATGGGGCGGGGCGATGAGCCGTCGGTCGGGGCGTGACCTGCCATGGTCGGTCTCCTCGAGTGGGGGCACTCGGGAGCCTCGCGGGAGTCCGTGAAGGAACCGTGAAGGACCCGGGAAGCTCCCGTGAGAAGGCCGAGCGGCGGGACCTGTCGGGTGGGCCAGGCGGCATACCGTATGCCATTGGTCACCGGTCGGCCTCCACTGCCGCACGGTTCGACGCGCGGTCGCCGACCAACGGCATACGGTCGGTCAGGTCGGAGCAGGTGCTTCCGCAGCCGGCTCTGTTCGTGAGGGATGGGTTGTTGTCGTCAAGATGGGTTCATAGCGACAAGAACCCATCCCCCGCGGAGGGGAGGGGGTGGGACCGGGGTCATGGCGCGGCAAGGCCGAGGCTCACGGACGGGCGAGGCCGACCGCGAGGTCGAGGATCTGCTCGAAGTAAGCCGCGGGGTCGGCGATCGCCTCGGGTCCGAACTGCTCGAACTGCTCGGCGGTGACGGTGCCCAGGACAAGGGTCCAGGCGGCCAGGCCGCGGGTCAGGCCCTCGGCCGTGAGGCTGGTGACGGCGAGCGAGGGGTCCGACGACAGGGCCCCGACGGCCTGGCCGACCCCGACCGCCGCCGACGCGGTTGCGTGCGTCCGGGGCTCTCCACGCGCCGCCTGCTCTCGGTGCCCACCGTCCGCCCGCTCGACCTCCACGAGGATCTCGAGGAGTCGGTCGGTCACCCGCGTGCCCGAGGGGTTCGTGCGGTCGGCCGGGGCGGCATAGCCGGGCACCGGCGAGCCGTAGACGAGCGCGAACTGGTGTGGATGCGCGGCCGCCCACCCGCGCAGGGCGCGCCCCACCGACCGGAAGCGCTCCATCGGCTCGCCGACCCCTGCGAGCGCGGTGTCCACCGCGTCGCCGAGCGAGTCGTAGGCCTCGACGATGAGCAGGGTGA
>JAKPEG010000144.1 GCA_029552065.1 Actinomycetes bacterium | reverse complement strand
TCTGCTCGCCGAGCCGGGCCAGGACGCCGGTGTGGGTGAGTCGGTCGACGGGGTCGATGCCCGCGCTGCGTCCCGAGCCGAAGACCGGCTGGATGGTCACGCCGCCGACGAAGGGCGTCTGCAGGGCCAACTGGATGACCGGACCGATCTGGTCATCGTTGACCCCGCGCGCCGCTGTCAGGGTGAGGGTCGTGAACACCCCCGCGCCGGTGAGCCGCTCGAGCGCCGCCTTCTTGAACCGCAACAGGTCGGCCCCGCGATGGTGGATCGACCCGGTTGGCGTGAGCCCGTCGAACTGGAGGTAGACCTCGACTCGCTCTCGGTGACGCACCAGGGCAGCGAGCAACGCGTCGTCCTGGGCGAGGCGAATCCCGTTGGTATTGACCAGGATCCGGATGATGGGTCGGGCGACCAACTCATCGAGGAGCCGCAGGAAGTCGGGGTGCAGCGTGGGCTCGCCACCGGAGAGCATGACGACGTCCAGGCGCCCTCGCTCCTTGGCGAGGCGATCATCGACGGAGGCGAGCACCTCCGCGAGGGGTGCTGTCGTTGCCCGTGCCGGCGCCGACTCAGCGAAACACGTGGGGCAGCGCAGGTTGCACGTATCGGTGATGTCCGCCAGCAAGATGCAGGTGTGCTGGGTCTGCATGTGCGGCATACCGTCGAGGTATGCCGCGGGGACCGGCGCGAAGTTGCCCATGACGTCGGAGACGTGTTCCTTGGTCGTCGCGGTCCACTGCTCGAGGTAGGTGAGGATCTCGGCCGACTCGTCATAGAGCGTCCGGACGAATCCGTGCTCGGGGCAACCGCGTTCGAGCCAGACCTTGCCGTCGCGCGCGGCCAGCCACCCCGACAGGCGACGCACGTCGGCCAGGGGCTGGTCGGGTCGCTCGGCGTGGCAGTGGGGGCAGAACGCGTTGACGTAACGGTGAATTCGGAAGTCTCGCAACGGCATACCGGGGCCGACGCTCGGGCGGGCACTCACGGCAGGCTCCCTGCGAGCTGCGCCGGAGTATGCCGTGGCGCGAGGACATAGGCGCCGCGCCGCCACTGCCAGACGACCCGGGCCAGGAGGATGGGAACGGTCGCGAGGAGGAACAGTTGGGAGCGGTCCAGGCCGGCCCAGACGGCCTCCTCGCCGCGGGTGAACTCGACGCAGAACCGGAAGACGCCGTATGCCGCGAGGTAGACGACGAGGGTCTCGCCGGGCGCCTGCATCCGAAGCCGAAGGACTCGCCAGAGGACGACGAAGGCGATGGCGTGGAAGGCGATCTCATAGGCGTAGGACGGGTGCAGAGGCGTTCCGGCGACCCCGCTGAGCCGGGCTGCTGTCGCGTCGTCCAGGACGGGTCCGAAGCCCAGCGGGTTGGGTGAACCGGGCAGCTCGGTGAACAGGCAGCCGAAGCGTCCGATCGCCATCCCGATGGCCACGGCGGGGGCGAACAGATCGCCGGTGCGGGGGGAGTAGCCGGCCAGCCGCTTGCTCACATGAACGCCGAGCCAGGCACCGAACAGGCCGCCAAGGACCGAGCGGTTGCCATAGACCCATTGCTGCGCCAGCGACGGGTTCGCCCCGAGATCGAGGTGCTGCAGCAGAGGACCCAGGCGCATGAAGATCGCCCCGCCCACGAGGGCCCCGGTGACGACATAGAGCAGGCGGTAGTCGGCGACGCCCCGGCGGCGCGTCTCCACGATGAAGACGGCGACGGCCACCATCACCCCGAGGCCGACGAACGTGTCGTGGGTCGGCACCGCTAGAACGATGCCGAACAGATCCCCCAGGGTTGGAAACACGGCCCCACGCTATCCGAGCTCTCGGAACATGACGTGCAGCCCGACCGGCCCGTGATGGCGGCTGCGGAAGGTCCCCGGGACGGTGGTGAGGATTCGGAAGCCGAGTTGCTGCCACAGCGCGACGGCGCCCATGTTCGTCTCGACGACCGCGTTGAACTGCATCGCGGCATAGCCCTGGTCGGTGGCCCACCGCAGGACCTCCTCGGCGAGCGCGCGGCCGACGCCTTGCCCCTGGGCGGTCGGCGAGACCATGAACGAGGCGGTCGCGATGTGGTCGCCGCGGCCGGGCCGGTTGGGCCCGGCTTTGGCGGTCCCGAGGATGGTGCCGTCCGCGGCATACGCGACGATGCAGCGCGCCGGCGGAGGTTCCATCCACGCGGCGGCGATCTGCGCGTCGGTGAGGTCTTCCGGGTAGGCGTAGGTCTCGCCGTCGGCGACGATCTCGCGAAAGATCGGGGCAATGGCGGGGAGGTCATCGGGCTTCGCGTCGCGGATCTGCACGTTGGCAGTATGCCGCGCTAGATTCCCGAGCATGGCTGACTCGACGTCCGGCGCTGATGACCTCGTGCTCGAAGCGACCGAGCAACGCGTCCTCGGGAGCCTGCTGGAGAAGCAGGTCACCGTCCCCTCGACCTACCCCATGTCGCTCAACGCGATTCGGTCAGCCTGCAACCAGGCCACCAGTCGCGAGCCGGTCACGGACTTTGACGAGGCGACCGTCCAGGAGAGTCTGCGGGGTTTGCGGCTGCGTGAGCTCGTGCGGGTCGTGCATGGCGACCGGGTCCTGAAGTATCACCAACTCCTCGGGCAGCGGCTCGAGCTCGCCGACGACGAGCGGGCCCTCATCACCGTGCTGTTGCTGCGCGGCCCGCAGTCTCCGGGCGAGCTCAAGACCCGCACCGATCGGTTGCACGCCTTTGCCGACCGCACCGAGGTCGAGGAGTGCCTGGCGAGGCTCGCCTCGCGCGAGGTTCCGCTGGTGGTCGAGTTGCCCAAGGCGCCTGGGCATCACGACGCCCGCTGGGTGCATCTGCTCGGCCCGGTCGAGTTGCCTGCGGCCGTTGCTGCTGCGGTCGCCGCGCCGGTCGTGGACCGGGAGGTCGTCCTCGCCGGCGGCGCGGCCCAGCGCGACGTGAACGTGACGGCGGCCTACGACGCGGTCGCGACGGCATACGCCCTGGAGTTCGGGACCGAGCTGGAAGGCAAGCCGTTCGACCGCTGGCTGTTGGCGCGAGTGGCGCAGTTGGCGGGGATCGACCCGGTGGCCGACGTGGGGTGCGGCCCGGGGCACGTCACCCGGTTCCTCGCCGAGGCGGGTGCTTCGGTGAGCGGATTCGACGTGTCCCCGGGGATGGTCGAGGAGGCGCGACTGGGATCGCCGGACCTCGGTTTCGAGGTCGCAGACTTCCGTGGGCTCATGCGCCCTCGGCTCGCCCCCGCGTGGGGCGCCATCGTCGCCTGGTATGCCGTCATCCATCTTGCCGAGTCCGAACTGGCTTCTGCGGTGGCTGGATTGGCGCGGGTGCTGCGCCCCGGAGGCTGGCTCGCGCTGGCCACTCATGTCGGCGACGCGGTCCACCATGTGGAGGAGTTCCTCGGGGAGCCGGTGCAGTTGGACTTCGTCCTGCACGACGCCACGGCGGTGCGCGAAGCGGTCGCGGCGGCCGGGCTCGAGGTGGTCGAGTGGTATATCCGTGGTCCGATCGCCGGGGCCGAAGCGCAGACCGACCGGATCTACATCCTCGCCCGCAAACCCGACTGACCGCTCCGAGCTCGGCCCCGGGAATGGGTTGGGTGCGGGCGGGGATGAGGCCGCTCATGAAGCCGCCGTAGGTGGTGTGATCACGACATCTACGACGTCTTCATAGGCGGCTTTCCCGCCCGCGCCGAACTCAGGCGCTCGGCGGACGGATCTCCTGCTGCGCGGGCAAGTTCGCGATGCCGACCGGGCAGGTCATGCCGTTGGGGCCGTGGTTGCAGTAGCCCGCGGGGTTCTTGTGCAGATAGCCCTGGTGGTAGTCCTCGGCGAGATAGAACGGCCCCGCGTCTGCCGCCGAGCGAATCTCGGTCGTGATCGCCCCAAAGCCGTTGTCCCGCAGCACCTTCTGGAAAGCATCCTGGGTGGCCAGCGCCGCTGCCTCCTGCTCGGGCGTCGTCCAGTAGATCGCCGACCGGTAGGCCGTGCCGACGTCGTTGCCCTGCCGGTTCCCCTGCGTCGGGTCGTGGTTCTCCCAGAACACCTTGAGCAGCGCCGAGATCGACGTGACCGCAGGGTCATAGACCACCTGGACCGTCTCGGCGTGCGCCGTCGCCCCGGTGCAGGTCTCCTCATACGTCGGGTTCGGCGTGTAACCACCCATGTACCCCGCTGCCGTGACGATCACGCCCGGCAGCCGCCAGAAGATCCGCTCGACGCCCCAGAAACACCCCATCGCCAGATAGACGACCTCGGAGCCCGCCGGCCACGGGCCTTCGAGCGGTGTGCCGAGGACGACGTGGGTGGGGGAGACGGCATATGGGCGGGTATGCCGCCCTGGCAGCGCCTCCTCGCGCGTGACGAAGGATGTCCGACGGCCGAAAAGGAAACCCATCGGGTCAGTATCGCCGATACCCTCCCCGGATGGTCCCGGCCGCGCCTCCACCTCGCCGGCTGACGCGCAGGCTGATCCAGTTGTATGCCGGGCTGGTCACCTTCGCGTTCGGAGAGGCGCTCATCCTCGAGGCGGGCCTCGGCGTCATCCCCTGGGACGTGTTCCAGCAGGGCCTGGTCAACCATTGGGGCCTCACCATGGGCACCTGGTCAATCATCGTCGGCGTCGCGGTCCTGCTGCTGTGGATCCCGCTTCGTCAGCGGCCGGGCATCGGCACGGTGAGCAACGCCATCGTCATCGGCGCGGCCCTGGACCCGATGCTCCGCGCGATCGAGGCACCCGAGTCGCTGGGGTGGCGGGCGGCATACCTCGTGGCGGGGATCCTCATCAACGGAGTGGCGACGGCCGCCTATATCGGGGCACGGCTGGGGCCCGGGCCGCGCGACGGGCTGATGACCGGGCTGGTCCGGCTGACCGGGCGGTCCGTCCGGCTGGTCCGCACCGGGCTGGAGGTGACCGTGGTGCTCATCGGTTGGGCGCTCGGGGGAAATCTGGGCCTCGGAACGGTCGTTTTCGCCGTGTCGATCGGGCCCGTCGTCCACGTATTTCTACCCAAACTCACCGTGCCTGGGGGATCGGCATTGCACTGAAGGGCACATTTTCGCCCAGGCTTGGTAAACTGTGAACTTCACACCGGGGCCCGCGCCCCGGCAGCTGCGACAGCGCGCCGATCTCGGCGCCTGGTTGGCAGCGCCGCGCGACCCGACGACACCCCGAGCAACCGAGCCGCACTGGTCCTTTGCCCGGGACAGGCAAGGAGACGAACAACCGTGACCGAGACCGCGAAGAGCGCCTACCTCACCCCGGAGGCCCACGACCGGCTCAAGGGCGAGCTTGAGCACCTCTCGACCGAGGGGCGCGTCGAGTTGTCCAAGAAGATCGAGGCGGCGCGCCTCGAAGGTGACCTCCGCGAGAACGGTGGCTACCACGCAGCCAAGGAGGAGCAGGGCAAGATGGAGGCCCGGATCCGCCAAATCACCCAGTTGCTCGAGTCCGCGACGGTCGGCGACACCCCGCCCCCGGACGACGGCGTTGTCGAGCCCGGCATGGTCGTCACGGTCGAGATGTTCGACGAGGAAGAGACCTTCCTGCTTGGTCACCGCGAGATCCAGGACCACACCGACTTGCACGTCTTCAGCGAGGCGAGCCCGTTGGGCCGCGCCGTCAACGGCCGCACCGTCGGAGAGACCGTGAGTTACGTGGCCCCCAACGGCAAGACCATCGAGGTCAAGATCCTCAACACCAGCCCCTACGCGGGCTGAGCCACCGCCCGCACCTCAGGACCCGAAGACCAGCCGATAGCCGGCCGAGCGCAGGGCTCGCAGGACCTCTTCGCGGTGGGCGGTGCCGCGGGTCTCCAGATCGACGGCGATCTCGACCTCGTCGACGGCCAGGCCGGAATCGGTCCGCACGTGGTTGACCTCGACGACGTTCGCCGTGGTCGCGGCCAGGTCGGCGAGCAGGCGGGCCAGCGAACCTGGCCGGTCCGGCACCCGCACGGTGACCTGGAGGAAACGACCGCCGGCGGTCAGGCCGTGGCGCACGATCCGCAGCAGGAGCAGCGGGTCGATGTTGCCGCCGGACACGACGGCGACGACGGGCCCCTCCAGCGGCCCGGGACCCTCCAACAAGCGGGCCACCGCAGCCGCTCCGGCCGGCTCGGCGACCACCTTCGCGCGCTCCAGGAGGAAGACGACGGCGCGGGACAGCGCGGCCTCGCTCACGGTGACCATGTCGTCGACGAGGTTGGACACCACCTCGAACGGCACCGGTCCGGGGCGCCCGACTGCGATCCCGTCGGCCATCGTCTGCATCGAGTCGACGGCCACCGGCGTCCCCGCGGCCAGCGACAACGGCCAGGCAGCGGCCTGCTCGGCCTGCACGCCGATGACTCGCACGTCGGGCCGCAGTGATTTCGCCGCCACGGCGATCCCGCCGACCAGCCCGCCTCCTCCGGTCGACACGAGGATCGTCTTGACGTCGGGCAGTTGTTCGAGGATCTCCAGCCCGCAGGTCCCTTGTCCCGCAACGATGTCCGGGTGGTCGAAGGGGTGGATGAGGACGGCGCCGGTCGACGCGGCATACTCCAGCGCCGCCACGAGCGCCTCGTCGAGGGTGTCGCCGTGCAACTGCACCGTCGCGCCGTAGGCGCGGGTCGCCGCGAGCTTGGGCAGAGGGGCGCCGACTGGCATGAAGACCGTCGCGGAGATGCCCAACAGTTGCGCGGCCAGCGCCACTCCCTGCGCGTGGTTGCCGGCGCTCGCGGCCACGACGCCGCGGACGCGCTCCGCCTCGGACAGCCGCGACATCCGCGTGTAGGCGCCTCTGATCTTGAACGATCCGGCCCGTTGGAGGTTCTCGCACTTGAGATAGACCGGCACCCCGACCCGCTCGGATAACCCGCGGCTGTGCTCCAAGGGGGTGGTCGTCACGACTCCGGCGAGCAACTCCCGCGCGGCTCGGACGTCAGCGAGGGTGACCGGCAGGGACTCCATGGCGGGCAAGGCTATCCGTCGCCGAGGGCCAACCTCCGGGCTACGGCACGGGCCGCGTCCGGATGGGTCGGCGCGAGCAGGCCGACAACGACCAGCAGGTATGCCGCGTCGACCCCGATCCGTGGTGCTCGCGGCACCCGCCAGCCCCCCGCATGGTCGGCCGCGACCGCCTCCAGCAGGGCTCGTGCCTCCGTCGACGGGGTATGCCGCAGCACGCCCCCGGAGCCCAGCACCAGACCGAGGTCGGTCAGTGCTCGGGGCGCCTCGCCGGGGAACGGCGGCCGGGCGTGCCGTCGGACGGCGACGATGGCCGCCAGCCGGGCGAGGTCCAGGTCGAGGGCCGCTTCACCCGGCCCTGACGGGAGGTATGCCGGCTGCTCACCCAGGCGCGCGGCATACCTGCGCAGGGCGGTCGACGTCGGAAGGTGCTCGCGGGCGGCTGCCTCGATGACTCCCTCGGCGTTCCAGCGCATCCCGAGATCGGCCTCAACGGTGCGTGAGAACCGCAGCGGCGCAACGACTTCAGTGCGGCGGCCGGCGTCGTCACCTCGTGGGGTGACGGCCGAATAGACGTCGGTCGTTGCGCCTCCGACGTCGACGACCAGCACGTCCTGGTCGAGGACCTCGGCGAGCACCTCGACCCCGGCGAGGACCGCGTCGGGCGTGGCCGCGCGCACAACCCGGGCGAAGGCGGCGTCGGTGGACAGGCCCTTGCCTCCGATGACGTGCCTGAGGAACACCTCGCGGATCGCCACGCGCGCGCTCGCGGGGGCGACGACCCCGATCTCGGGCAGCACGTTGTCGCCGAGCACATGGGGCCGACCGGCCCGCTGGAGGGCCGCCGCGACGGCGGGTTGAGCGTCGAGGTTGCCGGCGACGACGACGGGGACATCGTGAGGGAGCGTCGAGGCGGCGAGAGCGATCCCATTGTGCTGCAACACTTCTGCGTTGCCGCCATCGGTGCCGCCAACGAGCAGGACGATGTCGGGGCGGGCCTCCGCGAGGGCCGCCAGGGCCGCCGTGTCGAGCGGGCCGGACGCCACGTGGACGACCTTCGCGCCGGCCGAGAGGCCCACGCGATAGCCGGCCTCGGCCGTCACGGTGCGTTCATAGCCGATGACCGCGAGGCGCAGCCCGCCGCCTGCCGACGAGCAGGCCACGATCCGGCCGTCGTCGACCGCGGCGGCATCACCGAGGTGGGCAGCGAGGGAGCGGACCCCGTCCATGACGTCGGTGTCGAGGGTGGTCGGGGTCTCGGCGCGACCCAGGAC
Source organism: Actinomycetes bacterium (assembly GCA_029552065.1). Classification (GTDB taxonomy): domain Bacteria; phylum Actinomycetota; class Actinomycetes; order Actinomycetales; family Dermatophilaceae; genus Phosphoribacter. The sequence continues at coordinate 4,024 of JAKPEG010000144.1, read as the reverse complement.
GGCGCCAGTCTCGTCGCCCGCGCTGTCGGCACTGACCTGGACGAGGGCGGCCTTGGTGAAGGTCGACCCCACGTCAACAACGAGGAGCGCCTGATGGCCGATCGGCGAGCCCATCAGCCGTGGATGTCCAGGGCCTCGCGCAGATCGTCGATGAGGTCCTCGACGTCCTCGATGCCGACCGACAGGCGGATGAGGTCACCGGGCACCTCCAGCGCGGTGCCGACGACCGAGGCGTGGGTCATCCGGCCGGGGTGCTCGATGAGCGACTCGACGCCGCCGAGCGACTCGCCAAGGGTCCACAGCGACACGGCGGCGCAGGCCTTGACCGCCGCGTCCTCACCGCGGCGCAATCGGAAGGACACCATGCCGCCGAACCGGCGCATCTGCCGGGCGGCGACCTCGTGCCCGGCGTGTCCGGCCAGCCCGGGATAGAGCACCTGGCTCACGGCGTCGTGGCCGCTGAGGAACTCGACAATGCGCTCGGCGTTGTCGCAGTGCCGCTCCATCCGCACGGCGAGGGTCTTGAGCCCACGCAGCACGAGCCACGCGTCGAAAGGCCCGGAAACGGCTCCGATCGCGTTCTGGTGGAAGGCGATCCGCTCGGCGGCATCGGCGTATGCCGCGACACCCACCTCCTGCGCGACGACGACGGCGCCGCCGACGACGTCACTGTGCCCACCGGCATACTTCGTCGTGCTGTGGGTGACGATGTCGGCACCGAGCGCGAGCGGCTGTTGGAGGTAACTCGTCGCGAAGGTGTTGTCGACGACGAGCAGGGCGCCGGCCTCGTGGGCCACCGCGGCGAGCGCGGCGATGTCGGCGACGCCGAGGAGCGGGTTCGAGGGCGTCTCGACCCAGACGAGCTTCGTGCGCCCCGGCTCGATGGCCGCCTGGACCGCCGCAACATCGGCCATGGGGGCGACGGTGTGCTCGACGCCGTGCGCCCGGGCGACCCGGTTGACGTAGCGGTAAGTGCCGCCATAGGCGTCGGTGGGGACGACGAGGTGGTCACCCGGACCGACGAGGGAGCGGACGACGCAGTCCTGCCCGGCCAGCCCGGAGGCGAAGGCGAACCCGCGCGAACCCCGTTCCAAGGCCGCGAGGCACTCCTCGAGGGCGGCGCGCGTGGGGTTGGCCGAGCGGGAGTACTCATAGCCCCCGCGCAGCCCGCCGACGCCGTCCTGTTTGAAGGTCGACACCTGGTAGATCGGCGTCACCACCGCGCCGGTGGACTCGTCGGCCTCCTGCCCGGCATGGATGGCCGTCGTGGAGAAGCCGCGGGGGCGCTGCGTGGTCATGGCGAGCGACTTTAGCCCCGCGCGGCCGGTCGTGGGTGGCAAGCGGGCTGAGCGACGGCTAGGCGACGGATAGGCGACGGCTCGGCGTTGACGAATCAGGCGCGGACGCAGTCGTGCACGAGACCGGTGAACGCCCGGGTCGTCGTCTTGACGGTCACCTGATGGGTGGTCGTGCGCTCGGTCGCGGGGGGCAGGTCGACGGTCACCGTGCCCACGACGGCCTTGCGCTGGTCTTGGGCTTGGACCGTGCAGACGACGGCCTGTGCGGGTGGCCGGTGCAGGTCGAAGGTGACCACCGTCGTCCGGTCGTCGACCACAGACACCGCCGTCAACGTCACGTCTATGGCCTGGTCGGCCACCGACAGGACCTTCCACGAGGCGAACCCGGTGAACGCCAGGGTGAACGCGATGCCCAGCGCCCACCACTTGCCGGTCCCCGGGGTGATCCGCGGACGTTGAGACGACACGGGGTAAGCCTTCCGCCGAACGGTGGGATGATGGTCCACCGTAACCCCCTCCCTGCGAAGGACACGATTCAGGTATGCCGCCCACCCCCGAGAGCGCGCCCGCACCCGACACCGGGCAGCGTCGTGACGGCTTCCGGCTCCTGGCCGTCCATGCTCACCCGGACGACGAGTCGAGCAAGGGCGCTGCGGCGTCGGCGATGTATGTCGCCGACGGAGCCCGGGTCTGCGTCGTGTCCTGCACCGGCGGGGAGCGTGGCGACGTCCTCAACGAGGCGCTCAAGGACGACCCGCACATCCAGCGCGACATCGCCCAGGTGCGCCGCGACGAGATGGCCGCAGCGGCCGCCGCTCTCGGAGTCGAGCATGTCTGGCTCGGGTTCGTCGACTCCGGTCTGCCCGAAGGCGACCCGTTGCCGCCGTTGCCCGAAGGGTGTTTCGCCCTCGAGCCCATCTCGGTGACCACCGAGGCGCTCGTGCGGGTCATCCGCGAATTCCGACCGCACGTCGTTACGACCTACGACGAGCACGGCGGCTACCCCCACCCCGACCACATCATGACCCACACCGTCTCGATGTCGGCCTTCGCAGCGGCCGGCGACCCCGCGGCATACCCCCATGCGGGGCAGCCGTGGCAGCCGGTGAAGCTCTACTACAACCAGACCCACTCGGGCGGGCGGATCCGGGCCTTCCACGAGGCCTTGCTCGCCGAGGGGTTGGACTCGCCTTACGGTGAGTGGGTGGAGCACATCGAGCGACGCGGGCAGCGGCACGTGACCACGCGGGTGCCGTGCGCGGAGTTCTTCGCCGCTCGCGACCGGGCGTTGCTCGCCCACGCGACGCAGGTCGACCCCGAGGGCTCGTGGTTCAAGATGCCGCGCGAGCTGGAGCGGTCGGTCTGGCCGACCGAGGATTTCGAGGCGGCGCTGTCCTATGTGCCGATCATCGAGGTGGAGGACGATCTGTTCGCCGGGCTGCCGTCGGTGGCGGAGGCGGACGACATGGCAACGCGTCAGGGTTTGACGCTGGTGTTCGACGGACGGGTGGCGGTCTAGATGGGTGGTCCAGTTCCCAACTCGGCGGTCGGGCCGGGGCTCGGGGCGTTCCTCGCGTTCTTCGCGCTGGCGGTCGCGCTCTACTTCCTCATGCGGAACATGAATGCGCGGATGCGCCGGATGGCCTATCGCGAACGCGATCGGATCGCTGCCCTGGAGGCGGCCGAGGCGGCGAAGTCTGGGACCTCGACGCCGGCGGACTCGGGGCCGACGGCGACGCCGAGTGATGCGGCGGCCCAGGGTGATGCGGCCGCACCGAAGCCGAAGCGGAAGAAGCCGAACGAGCCCTGAGGAGCGAACGAGCCCTGAGCGAACGGGCTCGCCGTCGGGGTCAGGCCGTCGCGACGGTGTATGCCGCGAGCGAGACGGCCACGAAGTGCGTGATGAACGCGGCGACCGTGCAGGCGTGGAAGACCTCGTGGAACCCGAACCACCGCGGTGAGGGGTTGGGACGCTTAGTGCCGTAGACGACCGCACCCACGGTGTAGAGGACGCCGCCCGCGACGATGAGCGACATGACAGCGGCCCCGCCGCCGGCCAGCAACGGCGTGAAGTAGAAGACGGCGACCCAACCCAGCGCGACGTAGATCGGCGTGTAGAGCCAGCGGGGCGCGTCGACCCACAGCACCCGGAAGGCCACGCCGCCGAGGGCGCCGGCCCACACGGTGATCAGCAGGGTGCGAGCCTGTTCGGTCGGCAGCAGGCACAGGGCAAAGGGCGTGTAGGACCCGGCGATGATGAGGAAGATGTTCGAGTGGTCCAGGCGCTTGAGCACCTGGTGGACCTTCTGCGACCAGTTGCCGCGGTGGTAGACCGCCGAGGTGCCAAAGAGCATGGCGGCCGTGATGACGAAGACCACCGCTCCGATCCGCGCTCGGCCGGCAGGGGCGAGGATGATGAGGACCAGGCCTGCGATGACCGCGACGGGGAAGGTGCCGGCGTGCAGCCACCCGCGCAGGCGGGGTTTGGCGACGTGGTGCTCGGGCAACTGGATGGCGCTCATGAGTCAAGGATAACTTACGTTGCCGTAACTTACGACTCCGTAAGTTACGAGTGTGAGGCAAGGCTCGCGGCATACATGACCGTGCGAGCGCTATCTCCGGGGTCAGGGGGTTCGCGGGGGCGTAAAGATGACCGTGCGAGCGCTATCTCCGGGTTAAACGGGGGTGCGGGGGCGTAAAGATGACCGTGCGAGCGCTATCTCCGG
>JAKPEG010000142.1 GCA_029552065.1 Actinomycetes bacterium | reverse complement strand
GTCGAGCAGGTCGGTGCGGACCGGGTGGGGGGCCGCGACGAGTGCCTCGATGCGTGCTTCGCGATCCGGCCCGGACGGCAGGTCGCGCAGCGCGGCGAGATCGGCCCGCACCTGGTCCTGCATCTGGGCCGTCGCCGCGAGCATCTCGGGCTCTTCGAAGAAGTGGAAGGTGATGTCGCGGGCCAGGTCAGAGACGTTCTGCTGGCGCCCCTCGGTGGCGCGCACGAGCCGGTCGAGGCGGGCCCGCGCGTCGAGGGTGGCCATGTCGGCCAACTCGTCGTGGTGGGTGAGGCGCCGGTTGAGGATCGCCACGATGGCCGGAGCGATCTCCGGGATCCGGGCGAAGGCGCGGTAGAGCCAGACGGTGGCCGCTTCGAGGGCCTTGGTCCGAGACAGTCCGGCGACGCCGTAGCGGGCCAGCGCAGCGCCGAGGCGCTTGCGGTAGCGCTCAGGCAGCCCGGCTTGGTCGGCATCGAGCCACTGCAGGTAGGAGAGGAAGTACTCCTGCGTGTTGTCATCGGCCATCTGGTCGGGGTTCTCAGCCTCGGTGCGCGGCCGGTAGAGGGCCCCGAGGTCGCTGAACAGGTCGAGCAGGGCGTTCTCGGCACCGACGAGCTCAGGGTCGTTGGCGGGCAGGGTGGCGCCGAGGGTCGCCTGCCGCTTGAGCAGTCCCTTGAAGCTCTCGGGGTCGAGGTCATAGCCCAGCAGGTAGTCCCCGAGGTGGGCGTGGACCCAGGTCGCGTCCTTCCCCTCCGGGTTGCCGTCGGAGGTGACGAGGGCCGAGAAGTCGACGGCCGACTCGGGCTCAGCGCCGACGCCGTCGCCTGGCCCGAGGTCCAGGTGCTGGTGGCTGGCGGCCTTGATCCGCATGAGCGGCGCGCCGCGCTCGATCTGGGTGTTGTTGGAGACCGCCAACGAGGTCACCGTGCCGTCGAAGGGCGCGGTCACCGTGGTCACCATCTTCATCGACTCGAGGACAGCCACGGGCTGACCGGCCGAGACGTCCTGGCCGGGCTCGACGAGCAACGACGAGACGAGGGCCGGCCAGCCGGTGCGCACGACGACGCCGTCTTCGCGGCTGACGGTGTGCCCCACGCCGTCCAAGTCGAGGCGGAAGTCGGCACCCTGCTCGACGGCGACGAGGCGGTGCTTGTGGCCGTTGCAGATGATCCGGCGCTCGAAGTCACCCAACCGGTCGACGATGAGGTCGACGGTCGCGTTGCCGCGCACCCGGTAGGAGCGCGGACCGGTGCGGTCGACCCGCAGCCGATAGTCGTGCCCGCGGTAGCTCAGTTGCACCAGCGACCCGACCCGCTCGGGGCGTTCGGGGCGCCCGCGAGCCGCGCTCGCGAAGAAGGCGGCGTTGACCATGGTGCTGTCGGACTCGTAGGCCTCGACGGCCGCAGCGACGACGGCCAGCGGGTCGGCGACGGAGGTGAAACCGCCGGCCGCGAGAGTGCGGTCGTACCACCCGGCATCGAAGGGCTGCTCGGCTGCGGCGACACGCTCCAGAACGGCGAGGTCAGCCGTCCGGTTGGTCATGCCGATCTCAAGGACGACCGTGGTGCGTTCGAGGGCGCCGTGCGCGCGGTCGAGGGCTTCCTCGCGGTCGCGACCCCAGGCGGTGACGGTCGCGATGAGCGGCTCGACCCGGCCGTCGACGAGGTCACCCTCGCGGATGCTCGAGTCGACGCGCACGCCGGTCCCCACCGGCAGCGAGAGCATCTCCAGCGCACCGCCGGACGCGGCATACTCCCGGCCCGGGTCGTGCGCGAGCAGACGCACCTCGACGGCGTGTCCGTTGGGCGTGGGCGGCGTGGCGGGCAGCGCGTCGCCCGCGGCCAGCCGCAGCCGCAACCCGATGAAGCTCGCCCCGGTGATCTCCTCGACGAGGGCGTGCTCGGTGCGCGCCAGCGTGTCGACGCCGACCAGCCAGAAGGACTCCCCGTCGTGGGCGAGGGCCAACTCGACAACGCCCGCGCCACGGTATGCCGCGGCCCGCACCAACCGGCGCACGGCGTGGGACATCGCGCCGGCGGTCGTGTCTGACACGCCGGGGGCGGGCATCTCGGCAAGCACCGGGGTGGCGCCGCGGCGGATGCTCGCGTCGCGAAGGCCAAGCGTCCACACCGTCCCGGCGGAGTCGGCCAGCACGTCGATCTCGATGCGACGCCAGTCGGCGGGCGTCAGGTGGTCGGGGACGGGCGAGAGCCCGGCCTCACGCCCGAGCGCGGCGAGCCGAGCGGGGTCGGCGAGGTCGCGAATGGTCTGCGCAGCGGGGCCGACGACCCGCACTCCGGCGGCTTCGAGTTGAGCGACCAGTTCGGCCCGGTCCAGGCACGGCGTGTGGCCGATCCAGGCGGTGTCAGCCTTCGCCCCGAGGACCTGCGCGACGACCTGGCCAGGCTCAATGTGGGTGCTGAGGTCCACCTCGTCTGGTGACGGCGGCGGGGTGATGAGCTCGTCGGCCTCGCGGGCGAACCAGGCACGTTCGCTGCTCTGCTCGGTGACGACGATGGATGTGATCGACGGAACGTCTCCTCGACGGTTCAGGTTGCCGACGGCAGCGAGCACCCGCACGACGGGCTCACCTCGGTCGATGATCGCCAGTCGGGAGATGTCGTTCACGCAGGTCTCCGATCAATGAAGTTGTCGCTCGAAAGGGACGCGCCACATGGCGCGCAGGATGGGCGAACGGGCCGCGCCCACGAGGCTCGATGCCTCGCGAGCGCGACCCGACCGTAACGCGTGTTCAGCTATCGGTGCCAAAGGTCGCCGTGAGCGCGCCCATCACGGACTCCGGAATCGGTGCCGGGAGCACGATGCTCTCGTAACCGTCCATCCGCATGACCACTGACCCACGACCGTCGACCACGGCGCAGTCGAACCTACTCTCGCCCGCCGGGCGTGCCAAGGCATAGAACGGTCCGTCCACCGTCGCCGGGTCCCGCAGGACCCGCAGTCGGCCGACCCGGGTGGGCAGCGCCATCTGGTGGGCGGTGCCTGCCTCCCACAGTCCGGCGGTTTGGAAGCACAACTCGGCCAGCCGAGGGGCGATGGCCAGCGGTGCCTCATCGGGGACGTGGTTCGCCGGAATCGGCGACGCCATCCGGGTCATCGACCCGTCACCCTTACGCCACGCCTCGCCGACCACCTGGTAGGCCGGGCCGTGGAAGTAGAAGGCATAGACGTTGTCGTTGCTCAGCGCAGTGCCGTCGACCTTGGTCTTGACCTTCTCCACCTCTTCGGCGACCGGCTCGGTCGTCAGCCGGACGGTGCCGGTGAAGTGGGTGGTCGTGACGGGGGTGGCCTGGCCAGGCAGGGCCCGCTCGGCGGTGAGAGTGCACCGCACCAGCAGATCGGTGCCCTCGGGTGCCGGGACGGCCTTCGCCGTGATGGTCAGAGTGCGCGGCTCGTCCCGGAAGAACTTCACCGGGGCGAGGAACGCGACGTCCTCGACCGACCCGACGCGGTAGCCCTCAGGGGCCAGCATGGCCGCCGCCTCAGCGAACGACTCCATCCCCATGACGCCCGGCAGCACCGGGGTGCCGTCGATCCGGTGGTCGTAGAGGAACGCCTGCTCCTTGGGGTCGAGCGTCGTGGTGACGACCAGACCGTTGTGGACGCTGGCCGAGGCGGTCCCAACCATCGGGCCGTGGGGGCCGGCACCCGCGAGGGCGGCCGGGTCTGCGCCGCCGGTCTCGTGGTATTCCTGCGCCATCATCCCGAGGACGCCGGCAACAACCACTTCGCCGCTGTATGCCGTGCTCGTCACCTCACGCCGGATCCACGCGACACCGGCGTCCGGCGGCAGCATCTGCACGCCGGCCATCTCCATGATCTTGGGGATGGAGCCACGGGTGGCCATGCCGATCCCGCCCCAGGCGGTCCAGTCCAGCGCCAGCCCACGCGTCTGCGGCCGGGTGTGGCGGAAGGACGAGAGAACCTTGCACAGCAGGTCATTGGCGGCGCTGTAGTCGGTCTGGCCCTGGTTGCCGAACCGCCCGGCGACCGAGGAGAACGCGACGACCGCACCGACTGGCATACTGCGCGCGCCGGACCACACGTTGAACCACCCGGTGGTTTTGACGTCGAAGACGAGGTCGTATTCGCGCGGCTCCTTCTGCGGCAAGTTGCGGCTGATCTCCAGCCCGGCCGCGTGCAGGAGGACGTCGATCTTGCCGCTGCGCTCGGCCACGTCGGCCATGACGGCCGCCACCGCCTCGGCGTTGGTGAGGTCGACGGAGTGGTAGTGGACGACGCCGCCCACGGCCTCGACGGCCTGGATGGCCGTCAGCGCCGCGGCGAGCCGCTCGATCCGGGCTAGTTCCTTGTCGATGACGACGGGCGTCGGGCGCTCACCTGCGGCCTTCATCCGCGCGGCCAGGGTGGCCTTGAGGCCGTCCTTGTCGGTGCGGAAGGCAGCGAGGTCGGCGTCATTGGCGTCCGGCGTCGGGGTGAGGTCCAGCAGGTGGAAGGTGCCACCGCCGGCGCCCTTGGCCAGATCGGCCGTGATCGCCGAGACGATCGAGCCCGCGGCACCGGTCACGAGGAAGACTGACTCGGGCGTGAGCGGCATACCTCCGTCCCCGTCGGGGGACCCATCGGCGCCGAGCGCGGGGAACGGAACTTCAGCGAAGCCGACGCCCCAGCGCTGGCCTTCGAGGCGTCCGACCTCGACGGCACCCGGGTCGCGCAGGGTCTCCTCGATGAGCACGTCGGCAATCGCGGCCGTCTTACGGCTGGCCGGGAAGTCGACGGCCTTGACGAGGGTGTCCGGGCGCTCCTTCTTGTAGGACTTGGTGAAGCCGGTCACGGCGCCGCCCATGGGGGCGACGGCGCCGGGGGCGTCGTAGCCATGGCGACCGCCCAATCGAGTGGCCGACACCAGGAACGGGGCGTCGTCCCACATGCGGCGCATCGTCGTGTAGAGCCGCTTGACGCGACGGCGCAGGCACTCGGTCCAGAACTCCAGGTCGAGGTCGCCGTGGCTGCCCTCGTCGTCGAGCGCAGGGAGCCAGTAGACGCCCGCGATCGGGCCGTCGGCCAGCCAGGTGTCCAACTGGGCCGAGAGGTCGTCGGTCGAGATGCCGACCGGCAGGACGAGCGCGGTCGCGCCGGCCTTGGCCAGTCGCTTGACCAACGCGTCACCGACACTGCCCTCGTCGAGCATGACGACGACTCGGGCACCGTCGAGGAGCACGCCGGTGTCGACGCTCTGGGCCAGGCTGGGGCGCAGCAAGGCGATCGGGATCCGCCGGGGGAGCGCGTCGATGGCCGACAGGCTGCCCTGGATGACCTGAGGCGCCGAAGCGGCTGCCGCTGCGGCGGGTGCCGCTTCGGCCGTGGCCCCAGCGGCTGCGGGCGCTGCTCCGGCCGCGGTGGGCTCGGGGATGCCGGCCTTGCCGCGGATCCACCCGGCGACGTGCTTGATCGTCGGGAAATCGCGCAGCTTCATCGTGTCGTCACGCTCGACGTTGTAGTGCTCGCGGACGGCGGCGAAGACCTCGGCTTGCTTGACGGTGTCGACGCCGAGGTCGGCTTCGAGGTCAAGCTCGGGGTCCAGGAGGTCGGCGGGGTAGCCGGTCAGCTGAGCCACGATGTCGATGACCTTCTGGGTCACCTCGTCAGTGCCTGCCGGCGCGCTGGCCGCGACCGGGGCGGTCTCGACGGGTGCCGACGCGACCGGCGCCGCCGTGGTCGCGGCAACCACCGGGGCGTATGCCGCGGGCGCGGCAACCGGGGCCGGTGCCGCTGCCGGGGCAGCGGTGGGCTCGGGGATGCCGGCCTTGCCACGGATCCACCCGGCGACGTGCTTGATCGTCGGGAAGTCGCGCAGCTTCATCGTGTCGTCACGCTCGACGTTGTAGTGCTCGCGGACGGCGGCGAAGACCTCGGCCTGCTTGACGGTGTCGACGCCGAGGTCGGCCTCAAGGTCGAGGTCGGGGTCCAGGAGGTCGGCCGGGTAGCCGGTCAGCTGAGCCACGATCTCGATGACCTTCTGGGTCACCTCGTCAGTGCCTGCCGGCGCGGCGGCCGCGACCGGGGCGGTCTCGACGGAGGCCGCTGCAGGCGCGGCGGCGACGGGTGCCGCCGACGGCTCAGGGATGCCGGCCTTGCCGCGGATCCACCCGGCGACGTGCTTGATCGTCGGGAAGTCGCGCAGCTTCATCGTGTCGTCGCGCTCGACGTTGTAGTGCTCGCGGACGGCGGCGAAGACCTC
>JAKPEG010000129.1 GCA_029552065.1 Actinomycetes bacterium | reverse complement strand
ATGTCCTCGAAGCCACCGGCCCCGCCGGGACCACCCGAGGTGAAGCGAGCCCCGCCTGCGGTCATCGCCCGGATCTGGTCGTATTGCTGGCGCTGCTCGGGATCGGACAGCACGGCGTAGGCCTCGCCGATCTCCTTGAAGCGCTCCTCGGCCTTGGCGTCGCCGCCGTTCTGGTCGGGGTGCAGCTTGCGGGCGAGCTTGCGGTAGGTCTTCTTGATGGTCGCCTCGTCGGCGTCCTTGGGCACGCCGAGGATCGCGTAGAAGTCCTTGCTCAGCCAGTCTTGACTCGCCATCCGCGTCGCACCTCCTCTGGGTCGTTCGTTCGGTCTTTCGTGTGTGGGTATGCCGTCACGCCGGGTCCGCCACCGCCACCCGTGCCGCTCGGACCACCCGGTCGCCGAGCCGGTAGCCCGGCTGCAGCACCTTGACCACGGTCGTGGTCGTGGCGCCCTCGGGCAGGTCGGCCTCGATCCGCATGAGCGCCTCGTGGTGGTTGGGGTCGAACTCGTCGCCCTCGCTGCCGAAGCGCTCGATACCGAGCCGGGCCAGCACCGCCTCGAGCTTGTCGACGATCGCGGCCGGCGCACCCTCGCCGAGGTCCCCGTGCTCGCGCGCGAGGTGGATCTCGTCGAGGACCGGCAGCATCGCCTCGAGAACGTGGCTGATGCCCTGGTCGCGGGCGAGGGAGCGGTCCCGGTCGACCCGCCGCTTGTAGTTGACGTATTCGGCCTGCAGCCGGCGCAGGTCCTCGAGCCGCTCGGCGGCGAGCACCGCGTCGGCGCTCCCCTGCGACCCGAAGGTCGCCTCCGGCCCCGGGACGAATTCCATCCCGTCGCCTTCGCCGGCGGTCCCGTCGGATACCACCGGTATGCCGGTCGCGTCGTTCACGCGCTCGGTGTTGATTCCGTCGTGCACAGTGTCGTCGGTCGGCTGCGTCACGGGGGCGTGGTCGAACTCGTCGAAGCCGCCCGGCTCCGCCGAGCTCCGGTCGCCCGGGTGGGCGGGGCCGTGGTGCGGCCCCGCCCCGTGTCCGTGCGCCCCGTGGGGCTGGGTCACTTGGTGTCCTCGTCCTCGACGACCTCGGCGTCGACGACGTCGTCCTGCGGACCGGCCTGGCCGGCCTTGCCGGCGTCGGTCCAGCCATCACCCGCGGCACCCGCGCCACCCGCGGCACCGGCGCCCTCGCCCGCAGCCTGCGCCGCGGCATACATCGCCTGGCCCATCTTCTGCGAGACCTCGGACAGGTGCGCGGTCTTGGCCTTGATGTCGTCCTGGCTCGCCGTGGAGTCCTTGGCGATCGCGGCCTTGAGGTCGTCGAGCGCGGCCTGGACCTCGCCCTTCTCGGCCTCGGGGACCTTGTCGCCGTTGTCGGCGAGGAACTTCTCGGTCGAGTAGACGAGCTGCTCGGCGGTGTTGCGGGTCTCGATCTCCTCGACCCGCTTCTTGTCCTCCTCGGCGTGCGCCTCGGCCTCGCGGACCATCCGCTCGATCTCCTCCTTGGGCAGCGCGCTGCCGCCGGAGATCGTCATCGACTGCTCCTTGCCGGTGCCCATGTC
>JAKPEG010000121.1 GCA_029552065.1 Actinomycetes bacterium | reverse complement strand
TTGCTGAACCAGTGGCCGAACATCCCGACGCCACAGATCCGTTTGACGTCGGCCGCCCCCAGGTTGATCCGTTCGGCCTCGGTGGCCAGATACCCGCGGATCGGCTCGAAGCCTTCCCAGTAGTCCTCGGCGTTGACGTTGCCGAACCCCTGCGCGCCGAGCATGAAAAACAGGCACCGCTCGGTCGCCGTGGCGAACTGCCGGTGCGTCTCGCTCGACATGCCCATGCCGTTGACCTTGTCCCAGACCACCTCGTTGCGGAAGGTCATGCGCTCCGACTTGGCGAGCCCGCCGGCATACCACAGGCGCCACAGGTCTTCGGCGGTGCCCCAAATGTAGGCGCTGGCGTTGTCGGCCAGGAAGGGGCGCCACACGCGCCACCATGCCATCTGGAACTGGTCGAGCTTCTCCGCATAGAGGTTGTCGTTCTCGACGCCGTCGGCCTCCTTCCCCATGCCGTAGGGCGGGTCAGCGTGTAGGAGCTCGGCGCGGGTGCCCACGGGGATCAGCGCCGCGACGTCGCGCGCCACCGTCGAGTCCCCGCAGATCAGCCGGTGCTCGCCCATGACCCACACGTCCCCCGCCCGCGTCACCGGGTCGGGCGTCGGCTCCGGCACGTCGTCCGGGTCGGTCAGGCCCTCCTTCGGCTCGTCCACCGGCGCCAGCAACTCGTCCAACCGCAGGTCGGCGAACAACTCCGGCATCTCGCCGTTGATCTCGTCGAGCAGGTCGCCGAGGCCGTCGTCGAACTCGCCCGAGATGTGCGGGTTGTTCAGCGCGACGTTGAGGGCCTTCTCCCGGGTCAGCGAAAGGTCGACCACGATGACCGTCGTCTCGACCTGCCCGAGCGCGGCCAGGGCCTTCACGCGCTGGTGCCCGCCGACGATGTGGCCCGTGCGTTCGTTGACCACGATGGGCTGCACCGCGCCGAACTCGGCCAGGGATTTCTTCAACCCATCCATCGCCTTCGGGCTGATCTTGCGCGGGTTGTAGTCGGCCGGCACGAGGTCGGCCACGCGGCGCGTCTCGATGCGGTGCTCTGGCAGTTGAACCGGCTGCATCAGTTCCCCCTCACCCGAAGCAAAGTCACCGCGCACCGCCCGTCGAGCCCCGGCGCCACGGCGGTAATCAGCATCGGCTCGTCCTCCCACCCGCACTCGTCGTCCGTGACCAGCACGACCCAGAACAGGGGCGCGTCGTGCCACGATCCATCGAGGCCGAGATAGGTCACGATGTCGCGGACCTCGGACTGCGCGACCGCCGTGTCCGTGAGCACCGACCACGCCGCATCCTCGCTCGGCACGTCCGGGCAGTCGAGCCGCTTCATCGGGCTCTCGCCCCACCGGGCAACCGCGCCCCGCAGCGCACCCATGTTGCGCCGGTCTGCGACCGTCACCGCGGCCGGCCCGTTCAGGTCGCCCTGCAACTGCCGGTGCAACTGGATCTGCGTCACCACGGCCCCGGCGTCGCCCTCGGTGGGGCCCTCGCGGTCGTGGGCGTCGACGCCGTAGGTCAGCGTCCCGATGATGAGCCCGGGGACCTCCGCGTCGGTCGGGATGCGCGTGCAGTCCCATCCGATGCGCCCGCCGCTCAGGCCGAACGCCACCGGGAACTGGCCCTCGAAGCGGCCCTGGAGAATGCGCAGCAGGCCCGATCCGGTCTCCTGCGCGTTGAACACGGACCCGACGGCGTAGCGGTTGAGGCCGACGCGGGCGGCGTAGCACCGCTCGCGGTCGAGCTCGAAGAACTGCTCCGCGGCGTAGGTGTGCCACAGGTGCAGGAGCACGTCGCCGAGCAGCTCGATGGCCGTGCCGTCGGCGTCGCGCCAGCCGGTCACGCTGCCCGTGTAGAGCGACGAGCCGGCGTCGTAGGTCGCCTTGGGGATCTCGACGTAGGCGTAGACGCCCCCGAGCGCGTCGATGTCGTAGAGGACCGGCTGCGCGGCGTCGACGATGGCGCCGTTGCGCAGGACGTCGATGGAGGTCGAGACGATGGGGTGCCCGGCGACGATGAGACGCACCGGGTTCGCCGTCACGTCGCTCACCGCGTAGAGCGGCAGGCCGTAGGTCGTGCCGTAGATGACCGGCACGGCGTTCGTGGTCGAGGCCGTGGGCGTCGCCGGGAACCGCTGCGAGTCGATGGCCGACGGCGGGAACTGGGCGTCGATGAGGCGCAGATCGGCCTCGGCGGTGAACGTGAGCGTGCGGGCGCGCAGGTCGAAGCTCGGGGACCGGATGACGCCACGGAAGATCTCGTACTCGGGGCGCAGCGGCCACTCGCCGCCCGCCGAGTCGACCGGGTAGCCCTCGGGGCCGACGGGCGCGAGCCAGGCGCGGACCTTGACGGTCTGCGTCGGGACCGTCGCGCGCAACGCCCAGAGGTCGAACGCGTCGAGCGCGAGCGTGGCCGAGATGGACCCGGCGTCGGCGGCGCCCTCG